>NZ_JAHCVJ010000003.1:0-300000 GCF_018476885.1 Geoanaerobacter pelophilus | reverse complement strand
TGCAATATTACGGCAAGCTGCTATCCATAGGTTTAAGCCCGAATGTTGCTCAACAGTATGGCCTGCCATACCTGCTCTATACCGTCTTTCTCAATATCACTGCATTTTACATTACCGCACTTCTGACCGGTTACCTTTCCGAGCGGGCCAAAACCAGCGAGAGCGCGCTTTTGGAAAAGGAGATCGACTATCTTGAGCTGGAAAGGCTCAACAGCCTGATTGTGAAAAACCTTACCAGCGGCTTGATGACTGTGACCCCGCAGGGGCGGGTAAGGGTTTTTAACCGGTTTGCTGAAGAGCTGACCGGCATATCTCAAGAAAAGGCCTATGACCGGCTCTTGGTGGAGCTTATCCCTGGTTTTGAACTTGTCCTCAGTCAGCAGGAGGTTGTTGTTTCCGGTGAGGCACAGTTTATAGACCCTGCTGGCGAAGAGCTGATCTTCGGCTACCGGTCGATCCGGTTTTTTGACAACAAGGGTGAGTTCAGCGGCATAATTCTCAATTTTGAAGACCTCAGCCGGATCAGGCGGATGGAAGAGGAACTGAAACGGGCCGACCGCCTTGCGGCAATCGGTGAGCTTGCAGCACGAATCGCTCATGAAATACGCAACCCCCTCGCATCGATCAGCGGTTCTGTGCAACTGATGGCTCAATCAAGTGAGATTCCTGCTCAGGACCGGAAATTGCTGGCCATAGTTTTGAGGGAAACCGACCGATTGAATGCCTTGATCAGCGACTTTCTCGTTTACGCCCGGCCGGTAGCGCTCAACCTGTCTTCAGTTGATATTAACGAGCTGTGTTTTGAGCTTGATGTCTTGCTCAAGCCGGATCCACGATTTTCTAAAGTATCAATGGTGATGTCGGTTGAGACTGGCAGCGCAGTACTTGCTGATCGGGATCAGCTCCAGCAGGTGTTTTGGAATCTGTTGGTGAATGCAGCCGAAGCAATGCCTTATGGGGGCGAGATCACGATCACCGGAACCAAGGTGCATCTGAGTGGCAGGAGATCAGATCGGAAGAATTTTGTTCGGATAGACATAAAGGATAATGGAACCGGCATGGCTGAGGCAGCAACCAAACACCTGTTCGAGCCGTTTTTTACGACCAAGCCTGATGGCACTGGTCTTGGGCTGGCAACAGTCTACCGAATAATAGAGGCGCATGAGGGGCGGATCTTTGTTGAAAGTGCGCCTAGCAGAGGGACGATTTTCAGTATTCTGCTTCCGGCAGGAGAAATAGGCGGAGAATAAATGGAACAGTCGCGGGTTCTTGTAGTTGACGATGAGCTGAGCATGCGGGAATTTCTGGCCATTCTGCTTGAAAGGGAAGGATATCTAGCAGAGCAGGCAGGCAGTGCCGAGGAGGCCTTGAAGCTCCTTGAGAGTGGCAGCTTTGAACTGGTGATCTCGGATGTGAGCATGCCGGGACTTTCTGGTTTGGAACTGTTGGAGCGGATCAAACAACTAACCCCGGAAACAGCAGTGCTGCTGATTACTGCCTATACCACAGCCGAACAGGCGGTTGAGGCGATGAAGCTCGGTGCCTACGATTATATTGCCAAGCCGTTCAAGGTTGAAGAGATCAAGGTTCTGGTGCGGAATGCGCTGGAAAAGCGGATGCTGCAGCGTGAGAACCGGCTGCTCCGTAATGAAGTACAGGAGCGGTTCAGTTTCAGCGGTCTGATCGGCAAAAGCCCGAAGATGAAAGCGGTTTATTCGCTGATTGAAAAGGTTGCCGCCAGCACGGCAACAGTCCTGATTCTTGGAGAGAGCGGTACCGGCAAGGAACTGGCGGCCCGCGCCATACATTACAACGGCCCGAGAAAGGAAAAACGCTTCGTGGCGGTCAACTGCGGCGCAATTCCGGAAAACCTGATTGAGTCAGAGCTGTTTGGTCACCGTAAGGGGGCATTTACCGGCGCTGTTGTCGATCGTGCCGGGCTATTTGAACAGGCAGAGGGGGGGACGCTGTTCCTTGATGAAATCGGTGAAGTGCCACTGCAGCTCCAGGCAAAGCTGTTGCGGGTCTTGCAGGAAAAAGAGTTCCGGCGAATCGGTGATGATGCCGACCGGAAATCGGATGTAAGGATCATCGCTGCTTCCAACAGGGAGCTGGAAGAACAGGTCAAGGAGGGGAGTTTCCGGGAAGATTTGTATTACCGGCTTGACGTTGTACAGGTCAGGATGCCTTCTCTAAGGGAACGGCCCGATGATATTCCGCTTTTGGTTGAGCATTTCTATCGCAAGTTTTCGGAAAAGCCGGACATCTGGAACTCAATCGATAATGACGCGCTCAAGGTGCTTATTACTTACCCGTTTCCTGGTAATGTGCGGGAACTGGAGAATATCGTAGAGCGTTGCGTGGTGATAGGTGACAGCTCAATTACTTTGGATTCCCTACCCGCCCATGTCGTAAACTTCCAACAGTCGGTTACTAAAGCTGAGAAATTCAGCATTCCGGCCGAAGGGGTCAATCTTGAGGCATATCTGGACGGGATCGAGAAGCGCTACCTGCTCCAGTCTCTGGAGCAGTGCGGCGGGGTAAAGAAAAAAGCTGCCGAACTACTGGGGATGACTTTCCGCTCTTTCCGGTATCGCTTGGTCAAGTTCGGCATGGATGATGAGTGACAAAAATTGTCATCAGAAGTGACATTTATTTGTTGTTTTCTTAGTGCAGTTTAAAGCAGATCTTGTTGGTATTGTTTGTAACTGGTTTAAAATATTATAGTTCTGTTGGGCGGGAATAGTGGCATGGTTCTAGCTTTATAGTTAATAAAATTCCGCTAAAGTTCTTAGCTGTAATTCCGATACTGCAATAAAACCTTCTTATGTACAAACTAGAAAGGAGAATCAAGTATGCTTAGCAAATTTAGAAACAACAAAGGTTTTACCCTCATCGAGCTGCTGATCGTTGTGGCGATCATCGGTATCCTGGCTGCCATCGCCATTCCGCAGTTCTCTACCTACCGGGCTAAGGCGTATGATTCAGCGGCACAGAGCGACCTTCGCAACCTGAAGACCCAGATGGAATCGGCATTTGCTGACAGTCAGCAATATCCGGTTATTGGATAATTATTTTTTTTGCGTTATACGCTCATTCTTCTCATAAGGAGATCTTTTATGAAAAAGGTTATAACAATTCTTGCGGTACTCTGTTTTTCAACATCCGCATTAGCTGCACAAAGCATTACAACGACGACTTCGATTGGTGGCGGTTCATTTACTCCTTCAGCCAAGGTTGGCATTTCGATTACTTCAGCAGCAAACTCATATACTGCAACTTCTTGCCATGTCAGTGGTAAGAAAGAGTTTGGCTCTGCTGGTGGTACAGGTATTACAAACACGTTAACAGACACCTCAAAGATATACTCTAAGGCAATTCCTGCTCAGCAAGCAAATGCCACAGTATGCGTTCCTACTGCAACTAACTCTGCAACTGCAGGGCCTGATGGCGCCTGGCAATAGAATTTGCATCGATACGCTAAACCGGAGGGTTGAGTTCTCAACCCTCTTTTTTTTATTCAACTCTCTTTATGAAACCGGTCACCAGACTTCATGAACGTTACGACAAGAAACCGCTGTTATCTTATCTTCTTTGCCGTTCTCCTGGCTTATTCACCCAGTATCTTTGCCGAAGTAAATACCGTAGACGATTATCTGATGTTGCAGTGGGTAAGAGATTACAATTTTGCAGGTTTTCGGGAGGTGTTTTTCCCCGGCGCTCATGGAGCCGGTTATTATCGCCCATTGATCCTGTTGAGCCAACTCTTTGACAAGTACATCCTGATGTTCGACCTTAGGATGATGCACTTGGTAAATATCTCAGCTCATGCCGCCAATGCGGTTCTTGTGTTTCTGATACTTTCCAGGCTGGCTGATGTTCAAAAACGGTTTTTGCCATTGATGTTTTCCCTTCTCTTCGGCCTTCACCCGATTGCCACTGAATCAGTCTGCTGGCTGTCTGGTAGAACCGATCTTTTTAGCGGTTTTTTTATCTTGCTCAGTACATATTTATTGCTACGTTACCGGGAGAGAAATGGTCTGTTTTTCCTATTAGGCTCTTTAGTCTGCATCGCTGTTTCATATCTTGCCAAAGAGGTTGCTTTAGGGTATCTGGTCGGCTGGTTGCTGCTTCTATTGTTGAATGAAGCTGAGAGTATATCTTCGGATGCAGATTACAGCAAGATGCTGAGAGCGGCTGCGGCAACCGGTTTTGTTGCTGCAGTGCTGTTGGTTGTCTCTTATAGCCTTTGGGTTACCAGTGCGCTGCTCGCCTTATTTCTGGTCTGGCTCTGCTTAATTGACAGGAGGATGATAGTAAGGTGCGTTCTGCTTGTTGTTGCTGTTGCCTTCGGCGCCACAGTTATGTACCTTACCCGGAAGATGGTTTTTGCGTCGGGTTCCGGTCAGATCTCAGCGACAATTACACTAATACAGGCTGACAGCAACTATACAATCCAGACATTTCTCGGGGCCATCGCCTTTTACCTGAAAAAATTCATCTTCCCGTTCCCCCTTAATTTTGCCATCCGCGAGATCTCGCCATATTACAATATTGCAGGTGTCGCTACGGCGCCATTTATTTTGCTTTTTATGTTGCGTGGAACCCTTGCCACCACCTTCTTCATAACAGGTATATGCCTCATTCTTCCGGCGCTGCCACTTTCATTGGGAGCTATTGCGTGGACATCCTATGCCGAGAGGTATGTATACATTGCCTCCGCCTTTTTCATTATTTCACTAGGATGCTATTTTGTTACGAGTTCCAGATTGCATCAAGTGGTAATCCCTGTGTGCTGTTTTATTGTGCTGGTTTTTGCCGCATCTACAGTTCATAGAAGTTATATCTGGAGTTCCAATCTTTCCCTTTTTGAGGACACAGTAAAAAAAGCGCCTAATTTCAGGTTCATCAGAAACAATTACCTGATTGCTCTTAGGGATGCCGGTAGGTATAAAGAGGCTGAAAAACAGTATCGTCTTGCGCAAAAACTTCCTTCTGTTCAATATGTATCCGACTTAGACTTGAATTACGCCAACCTGTTGGCGATTACCGGAAGATACTCTGAAGCGGATCGACTGTATGCGAAGGTTTTTGAAAAATCGGGGGAATCTAATCTGTATCTCGATTTTCTGCGACAGATGCATGCCACTGCTCTGGGCAAGGAAAGGGTCTTCTGGGGTAACAGGTTGTTGGAAATATCTGAACGCACTATTGCAATGACCAAAGATTACGCTAAATATTATCAGATGGGTAAGGTTGCTCTTGATATTGGCGAAAGAAGTGCTGCGAGAAAGTATTTTGTTGCTGGCTGTTCTTTTATTCCGTCAAACGACCCTCAATCACACTTTGCCTGCAGACTTGCCGATTCCTTGCAGTAGTTTTTTGAAAGGTTAAAAAATGCTTCTCTGTATGCTTCAGACACTTAAAGGTATAGTGAAAGACAGGACCATTCAGGGGATCATGGGAGTTTTCTTGCTTTTTCTCCTGGTCCCAACGGTCTCAACTTTATCAATGCGCCAGGCCACGGAACTCTCCACAACTCTTTCGCTGTCGCTGGTATCGTTCATAATGCTTCTTCTGGCAGTATTTCTAGGCTCAACATCCATCTGGCGTGACATTGAAAGGCGTTACACCTACAGTGTCCTCAGTCTTCCGCTAAGCCGCTCCTCTTACCTTATCGGGAAATTTGCCGGAATTGCCTTCTTCCTGTTTGGCTGCTCAGTTGTCCTTGGAGGCGTAAGTCTCGCAGTTATCAAGGTCTCCTCTGGCGTCACTGCAGTTGGTAAGCCATTTGTCTGGTGGTATCTTCTGCTTGCAGTACTGTATGACGCGTTAAAATACATTCTCCTTGTTGCAGTTTCGATGTTGTTTTCGTCGATAAGCACCTCTTTTTTCCTCCCCATTTTCGGTACGATAAGCACTTTTCTGGCGGGTACGGTTACGCAAGAGGTTTACGATTACCTAAATACTCCATCTGGATTAAAGTCCGTCTCACCTTTTGTCAGGGAGTCGGCAACATTGCTTTATTACATATTGCCTAATTTCAGTGGTTTTGATCTTAAAGTCCATGCCATATATTCGATAACGCCTGATTTCAGAGCGCTTGTAACAGTCTTCTTCTATTTCCTTGCATATACCGCCATGCTGTTGGGTGTTGCTGCGTTTCTATTTGAGCGACGGGAGATGAAGTGACCTCTTCGACCAGATCCCTGTTGATAGCGGCAGTCGCTTTCTTGTGCTACCTGATGGTGCTCTCCCCTTTTACTGCGCTGATGCGTGGCAGGTCGGCTACGGCAAAAATTGGTTTTGTGCCTAATGCCAAGTTTATCCGTTTGGTAAGTGCCGATCAAAAGGAACTTCTGGGTGCTTCACTCGTTATGAAAGCACTCATGTACTTTGGCGGGTTTTCGGTTTACGCGGCTAATGACAAGCTTCCTGAGGCTCCTGATTACCCAGGTATGTCAAGAGTTGTACACGCAGCGCTTAAACTGGACCCTTACAACATGGATGGTTACTACTTTGCTCAGGCGTTCCTTGTATGGGACGCTGGGCAGGTCAAGGTTGCCAATGATCTGTTGGAATACGGAATGAAATACAGAACTTGGGATTGGTATCTTCCCTTTTTTGCAGGGTTTAACTACGCCTTCTTCTTAAAAGACTATGCCAACGCCGCCAAGTGCTATAAAGCTGCTGCAGATCTCAGTTCTCAGGATCTGCACATAAGTCTTGCCGGCAGGTATATTCAGGAGTCCGGCCAGACTCAACTAGCGATTAAATACCTTAAAACAATCATCGAATCCACTACCAACGAGACCTTTAAAAAGTCTCTGGAGACCAGACTTGAAGCTTTTGAAGAGGTTGATCGCATTGAAGTGGCAAGAGACCGCTACAGGGCAGAAAATGGAAAGCTCCCTGGTTCAGTTGAGGAGCTGCTTGGTGCCGGGTATCTTAAGACCCGTCCGGTTGACCCCTATGGCGGGAGATTTTATTTAGAACCTGATGGCAAGGTTGCCACTACCAGCAAATTTGCTTTTGGTGCCAGAAAATGACGGAGTCTCATATGAATGCCCTCGAAATAACTGATCTGTCTAAGGAGTTCAAAGGAAAGCGTAATCAACGTGTTTTGGCATTGGATAGGCTGAGTATGACTCTTAATAGAGGGGAAGTGTTTGGTTTTTTGGGACCAAACGGAGCCGGTAAGAGTACAACAATCAAGTGTCTTATGGGCCTGATTCGGCCAACCGGCGGAGATGCCTCAATACTCGGCAGTAAGATCGGTACAGTCGAATCACGCCGCAATGTTGGCTATCTTCCAGAAAACCCTTCCTTCTATGATTACCTCACAGCTGAAGAATACTTGATGTTTGTCGGTAAGATGTTTGAGCTTGATAACCATCTCCTTTTGCAACGAGTAGAGGATACTCTCAAGCTTCTTGAACTTTGGGATGCCAGAAAAAGGCCTATGAGGGGATATAGTAAGGGGATGATCCAGAGGGTAGGTCTAGCACAGGTAATGGTTCACGACCCGGAACTTTATATTCTCGACGAGCCGATGAGTGGGCTGGACCCCATCGGCAGGGCACTTGTCAAAGAGATCATCCTTGAATTGAGAGGCAGGGGGAAGACAGTTTTTTTTAGCACCCATATCACGGATGATGTAGAGAAGGTCTGCGACCGGGTAGGGATTATCCTCAGGGGAGAGCTGAAGAGCGTAGAACGGCTTGATACGATACTCAAGGAAGGTGTTGTCGGGTATCATATCCATATAAAAAAGGGGGGGGCAGGGAACGAAATTATGCTCTCCTCCAGAGATGGCCTGCCAAAAGTCATGGCAGAGGTTGCAAGCTGCGGGGATGAAATTACTTTGATCGAGCCGATCCGGAAAAACCTGGAAGATTTTTTCTTAGATATTGTGAAAAATAGTAAACCTGACAGAGATACTTAACGGTTTAGATTATTTAAGTAGATCCTTGAATTTCACCAGATTCTTGCAAGCGTCTTTACTGCCGAGGTCGCAGGCTTTTTTAAGATCTGTCTTTGTATCTTTCAGGCGATTCAATCCGATTCCGGTCACACCGCGCAAGTTTAACGCCTCAGGGTATGCAGGTCTCAGTTCTATTGATTTTGAAAGATCTTTGTATGCTAGTTCTAGCTGATCATTCTGCTTGTAGGCGCGGCCCCTAACAAAGAAAAGTTCCGGAGAGTCAGGTTTTAGTCTGATAGCTTCAGAATAGAGTTTTATGGCTTCAGCGAAATTGCCAGCTTTGTTCTTGGCGATTCCAGCCTGATAAAAACTTTGATAGTCCTTCTCTAGAGGAAAGGCATTAGAGGTGATTGTAAATAGTAAAACCAGCATGATAATTAAACGGATCATCGTATCGCTCCCAGACTATTTTTACCGGAAGTATAAAGCATAATAGTTGTAGCTTCAATATGGCGATGTCGTTTTAAACTATATTTGTCATACTAAGGACCAAAGTTGATATTTTCTGAGTACCTAAAACTTTTAAGACCAACCCAATGGCTGAAAAATGCCATGCTTTTTTTCCCTCCGTTTCTTGGTGGGGCAATATTGGATCTGGATACTGTATATCGAGGGCTGTTTCCTTTTGCCGTGTTTTGCCTTGGATCAAGCGCTGGGTATATTTTTAACGACCTGAATGACCTGGATAATGATATCCGGCATCCAAAGAAAAAACATCGACCACTTGTATCCGGCAAGGTCACGCCAGTTACAGCTAAGGTGATCTGCGTAATTCTGCTGCTCGTTTCGTTGGGGCTTGCTCCCCTTATCTCAGCTCGTTTTACCCTTTACCTCATTTTGTACCTGCTGATTACCGTTGCTTATACCTTTTATTTCAGAGAGGTGGCCGTACTCGATATCTTCTGCATATCGAGCGGCTTTGTGGTGCGGTTACTGGCTGGTGGGGAGTTTTTTCGAATCGAGGTTTCGGATTGGCTATTGCTAACGGTCTTTCTCCTTGCGGTGTTTCTCAGTACTGGTAAACGTTTGAGTGAGAAGCTTTCCCTGGGAAGTTCAGCTGGAGGCCACAGAAAGACGCTTGCCAATTATCCCGATGGTTTCCTGGATGGTGCCATGTATATGACAGGTGGAGCTGTTCTGGTAACCTATACCATGTACGTCATTGTCAGGAGTTTCATGGTGTACTCTGTGCCTCTCTGCTGTTTCGGGCTGTTGCGCTACATTTACCGTATCAAGAAGGGACAGAGTGGCGATCCGACCGATTCGCTTTTGCGTGACCCGGTGTTGTTTATGGTAGGAGCTGCCTGGGCAGTTTTAGTCGGAATAGGGATCTACGGCAAGTGACTATGTATGCGTCCATTGTCATACCTGTCTTCCGCAGGGCTGACTGGATCAGTCTCTGTCTTGATGCCATCGGAAAGCAGGATTTTAAAGGGGAATACGAAGTTGTCATTGTTGACGACGGTTCACCAAACCGTGTTGAAATTGAAAATGTTGTCAAATCTGCAATCCAGGCGCTGGATATACCGGTACAGTTTGTTAGATTCTTGAACCGGGGACCTGCTGCTGCTAGAAATTCTGGGGTAAGTCTGGCAAAGGGTGAGATTGTCGGTTTTGTTGATGATGATTCGGTTCCTGACACTGGATGGCTAACAGAAATAACTAAATCGTTCGAAATGCCGGATGTCGGCCTAGTAAGCGGGCGCACTTGCTCTTATGATCGTGAGCTCTCCCTGCCGCTAATGCTCGAACAGTCGGTTTATAGCGGTAAGACCTTTGCTACTTGCAATATTGCCTATCGTCGGACCGTATTCGACCAACTCGGCGGGTTCGATGAAACCTTTCCGGAGCCAAGTTGGGAGGATAACGACTTGGGACTACGAGCGCGCTGGGCAGGGTTCAAGCATGTATACAATGACAAAGCAGTGGTGTATCATCCCCACGAGGCTTCCTTGGATGAATACCGGGCTAAATGCCTTCTTAATGGACGGGGAGCGGCGGTGTTCAGTCGTAAATGCTTGCGGATTAAGCCGTTATGGGGGATTGTTACGCCAATAATAATGTCCCGACGTTTGTTGCTCGGATTGCTCCCAAACTTATGGTTTTCAAGACGTCCAAACATAAGTTATCTGAAATTCTGTTGGTCTCTCTACTCACTTAAAGGCTTTTTAGGTGCGATAGTAGGGGTAAAGAGTGAATAGGACCAGGCGAGTAAAGATTGTAACAGGTCTTAAGTGCAATATACGTTGCGTTTTCTGTTACTACCGTGACAATCTTGATGCCCCAAACCGGAAATCAGATGAGATACTGCAGGACCTTCGCTACGCCTACAGGCGCGGAGTTCGAGAGGTTGACTTTTCTGGCGGTGAACCTACGGTGCATCCCGATCTACCGAAGTTAATTATCGCTGCAAAGCAGCAGGGTATGGAACGGGTGTGTATTATCAGTAACGGTTGGAGACTGGCGGACTCCAAATACATGGGCATTCTTAAGGATGCCGGACTTGATGAGATCCTCTTTTCCGTTCACGGTTCAAACGAGACCGTCCACGATGAACTGACCGCAACCCCTGGCAGCTTTGCCCGCATCTCAGCTGCCATGAAAAATGCTGTAGATCTCGGTCTGGCTGTTCGCGTCAATACGGTGGTAAACCGGGTAAATCTTGCCGACATCATCGTTGTAAGCCGTTTTGTTGCCAATTTCAGGCCAATTCAGGTCAACTTCATAACTGTGAACGACTGGTGCTTTGCCAAGAACCTTGTTGACAAGCTAATGGTACGCTACACAGATATGGCTCCGCACCTCCATAGTGCCTGTGATTATCTGGAGTCTCTTGTTCCTGCGGTTAATGTTCGTTACATCCCTTATTGTTTTATGCAGGGGTACGAGCGGTTTGTCTGCAATCACCGGCAGGTACCCTATGATCCTTACGAATGGGTGCCACGGGTTAGAGCGAGGCTGGAGCAGGGTACAGGACTAATTCGTTACTTGGCAATCCTAGGATATGGACTGATTGTGGCAGGTGAAGCAAAAAATCTGTTCAGAAAGAATTTTGCCAAACTGCTGGATGCGGCAGTAACCGAAGGGTTGCGCTGTCGTTTCTATACGAAAGCCCTAACATGTAATTCATGCCGATTCTTTGAGCTTTGCGACGGCGTTGAAAATACCTATGCTACCGAACATGGCCTTGGGGAGCTTTGCTCAGTAAGTGGTGGCCGAATTCTGGACCCTGTTTGTTTTAGACGCGAAGGATCAAGTGAGCTGATGGCCTATGCCGAATAATAGGGGCAACCTCACAAAAGCTTTGACCTCCCGTGGTGTACTGTGGCTAGGGCAAACTTGTAACCAGCGATGTGAATTTTGCTATTTTGTCGATCGGGTCAAGTCGGATGATCATCCTGAAAAACCATTTATGGGGTTAGACAAGGCAAAGTCCATCTGCAGAACCCTTGTCGATTTTTATGGGAACACTGCTGTTGACATTCAAGGTGGCGAGCCGACCATATATCCGAGTATTTTCGAACTGGTTTCTTATTGCCGTGAGATAGGGCTTGCTCCCACACTTATTACCAACGCATTACTACTTGAAAACTACACTGCCTGCGAACGATTCAAGGTTGCCGGGGTGCAAGACTTTTTGGTGAGCATACAAGGCATCGGTGACATTCATGACCGTCTTGTCGGTGTGCCTGGAGCTCATCAGAGGCAGTTAAGCGCGTTGCAGAACATGCGTCAGTTGTCCATTCCGTTTCGTTTCAATACTGTTATGACCAAGTCGGCGATTGCTCAGTTCCCTGCGATTGCCAGACTTACAGTTGAGACTGGAGCCAGAACCGTTAATTTCATCACATTCAACCCGTTTGGGGATCAGGCCGAAAAGGGGAAGAGGGGGGTGGAGAACGTCCCGCGTTATTCAGAGGTCAAGCCTTATCTCCAGGCGGCCCTTGATATACTGGCCCAGGCCGGCATAGAGGCTAACGTCAGGTACTTTCCTCTTTGTATTCTTGATGAGCAATACAGGGCTTCGGTCTATAACTTCCAGCAACTTTCCTATGATCCATGCGAATGGGATTTTGCTTCATGGGGTTGGACCGGTCTTGGCTCTCAAAGGACAAAGGAAGGGCCGTTAACTCCGCCGGTTCAGCCGAGCACTAACAGGTTGATGTATCGTTGCAAAACGATTATTAAACGATTAGCTGCAAATCCGGTGTTTGGTCCATTGTTGTACTCAACATACAAGCTCTTTACATCACCTCCAGCGGGCAGGGATGTCAAAGAGCGGCGCTATCGTGAAATTGCGCGATTGCATGCCCAGGAGCATTGTCATTATGTCTATGGTGCTGACTGCATGAAGTGCAACTTAAAGGATATCTGTGACGGCTTGCATGGTGATTATGCTGGCGTTTTCGGCACAACTGAGGTCAGGCCTGTAACTGAGGGCCGCTCAATCCATGATCCTTGTCACTATATTCGTCATCAAAAAAAAGTTGAGCATATTATGGCCGAGAATCGGGGATGTTCAAATTTTGGGTGAACTATGCTTAGCGATGAAAAACGTGACATGAAGCGATTGATATACACCCCTTCCGGCGTTATCCATGAAGGCGGCGCCGGGATGTTTCGTGTTCAGAGGATGATGATCACAGAACTGTTATCTTCTAGGGAACTCACTTGGCGCTTATTTCAGCGCGACTTCAAGGCCCGTTACCGGCAATCCGCTCTGGGGGTATTATGGGCCTTTCTCATGCCAGTGGTGACTGCTACAATGTTTCTTGTGATGAGAAATTCGGGGGTAGTAAACATCCCGGAGACAGGAATCCCTTATGCTCTTTATGCCATTACAGGTCTTAGTATCTGGGGGGTATTTGCTTCCGGCGTTAGTTCATCCGCAGCGTCATTAGTTAATGCGGGGAGCATGGTGGTGAAGATCAATTTCCCAAAGGTATCCCTTGTGGTCGCTGCCTGTATCCAAGGCTTGGTAGACTTCACCATTCGCCTGGTCCTTCTTGGAGCACTTATTCTTTACTATGGAATCTTACCATCTTTACCAATGAGCTGTCTGGCGCTTCTTGCCCTGATCCCAATTTTTTTGCTTACCTTCGGGCTGGGGTGTTTGTTGTCACTCATTTCGGTTCTTTTCCGCGATATAGGCAATCTTATAAATTTGGGATTTACCGGGATATTGTTCATCACCCCAATACTCTATCCAATGCGGGAAGACTCGCTTCTGTCGCGATTAAATTACTGGAATCCCTTAAATTACCTGATAAATGTTCCGCGTGATCTCCTGCTGAAGGGTAGTACCAGCGACACGCAGCCTTTTTTGATTACCAGCATCTTCTGTTTGGTGCTTTTTCTCACTTGTTGGCGTCTTTTCTTTTTAGCGCAAACAAAAATCGCAGAGCGTGTCTGATGACTGCAGAGAACGTGGTTAGCGTCAGGGGAGTGGCTAAGAAATACTGTCGGACCCTAAATCATACCATGTTTTATGGCGCAACCGACTTGTTGCGAAGTTTTATTGGCTTCTCGCCATCAGGCGAGCGCTTGCGCCGCGGCGAATTTTGGGCTCTTGAAGATGTGAATATCGAGGTAGCTCCAGGAGAATGCATCGGTCTGATCGGCCCCAACGGCGCTGGTAAGTCGACATTCCTTAAGATGCTTAACGGCATATTTATGCCAGACCGGGGCGAGATCAGGGTCTCAGGGAGGGTCGGTGCGCTGATCGAGGTGGGAGCCGGATTCCATCCTCTGTTGACCGGTAGGGAAAATGTTTATGTCAACGGCGCAATATTAGGCATGTCCAGGCATGAAATCGATCGGGAACTGGACTCTATCATCGATTTTGCCGGTATTGCAGATTTCATCGATTCTCCGGTCAAACACTATTCAAGTGGTATGTATGTTCGTCTGGGATTTGCTGTAGCAGCTCATCTTCGCCCGGAAATCCTCCTGATTGACGAAGTGCTGGCGGTAGGTGATTTGAGTTTCCAGATCAAATGCCTTAATCACATTCAGGCATTGCTGGGAAATGGCACATCAGTGCTGTTTGTTTCGCATAACCTGTATCAGGTGCAGAGAATATGCACTTCCGCGGTTCTGGTCGCTGACGGCAAGGTTTCCGAAAAGAATGATCCTGAAAGAGTCATCGCTGACTATGAAGAGCGCTATGGTATGGCTGCTATGGTAAAGGGGGTGCCTGAGGAGAGCAGAGCACTCGTGTTCCGAGATGCTGAAATTGTCTCTGACGAAAAGCAAACCGATGACGGCTATTACCGGTCTGTTACGGGGCAACCGCTGGTGATAGAACTCGGGTATGCTCTTAATGAGCATATTGACAGCGGAGTGCAGATAGGCTTTCTCATAAAGACCGCTGAAGGTCAACGGGTATTCGGTGGGACCACAAGGTGCGTCGAGACTCTATTGCCTGGAAATGCTGGCGAGTATAGGATGCGTCTTGAGTTTCCTTCTTCATTACTGCTGCAGGGTAATTACCAGATATCTTTTTCGGCGTTCGACGGTAACTATATCCGGCAATTGGGCGCATGGGAGAGGTCAATCTTGCTCCGGGTGACAACCCCAGGCTATAACGGTCTCCATGCCATTGGTTGTGTCCAAATGCCCTGCCTTGCATCTCTTGTAGGTCAGGGAGCAGATCCCGCTGACTTGATGAGGCAAGACCAGTGAAAGCCCTTCATTTGGCACTCACTCCGCTTGCAGGTAGTCCGATACGGATCGTGAACGCCCTGAATCGACACACCGGGATTTCTGCACGGCTTGTAGTCCTGAATCCAGTAGCCTACGGGACGAGGGTTTTTGAGAATGACTTGACCTGGATCCCGAATGATGAAGATATTCTTGCACTGATAGAGACGGCAGATATTTTACATTTTCACCATTGGATGGATTTGGCTGACAACCCGTTTCACTTCGATTTCGGCCGTATGGTTGCAAGAGGGGCTAAAGTAGTAAGACATTTTCATTCAACGGCTAACTTTATAGCTAACAACAACAAAGAGATTCTTGATCAGATAAAAGATGATCCATTTCCGAAAATAGTTATCGCCCAGCATCAGGAACGGTACTATCCTCATGCGCGACTGGTACCGAACATTGTACCTCTTAGTGCCGAAGAATATACTCCTTTAACTCGAAAACCTGCTGAGCCATCGATTTTCTTTGCACCGAGTTCCCCACGATCAGCATGGTATTCTTATGACCCTCTGCTGCGTTGGGATACTAAGGGCGCCCCGGAAATAATGCGTCTTCTTGATCGGGTGAAGAGTCAGTTTTGCGCTGTTACTGTCAGGGTACGGCAAAATATTCCTCACGACCAATGCTTAAGGGAGCGCCGGCAAAGTCATATTTCCGTTGACGATATTGTTACGGGCGGGTATCACCTTTCTAGCCTGGAAGGGTTGTCACAGGGAATTCCGACTTTTGCCTGGCTTGATGGCAGGATACAGAAGGTATTACACGAGCTGACTGGTGCCGATGAATTGCCGTGGTTGAATTTTCATCTTGAAGATGCAGAACAAGCTTTTTCTGCGCTCCTTCATGATCCGGATCTTCGCACCTCAATTGGTAAACTTTCTCGTGCCTGGATGGAGAAGTACTGGTCAGAGCCGGAGATGATTCAACATTATGTAAGTGTCTACCACGATCTGTACGAAAACCCGGAATCTTTTTTAGAGCCGAGGTTCAATTTGAATTGCAAAAAAACTTATTGGTTTGTTCAGCAAAAAGATGATCTTGAGTGGACTACCAGAGCTAAGAGAAATATGCCTTTTTTAAAAAAAATATCGAAAAGGTTCAGTTTATAGCTTTTGAGGTTTACTGGTAAAAAAAGCTAGTTTTAATCTCGCAATAATTCAGCTTGTGGTGCTCCATTGCTGTTGTTGGAAATCTGCTTAAATTGGTGTGTATTAAATACTAAATGATATGTAGGGCTTGAAATGACTTCTGAACAGAAGCAGTTTATTATTAGTTATCTTAACGGAAGTAACAGCATTGTAATATACGGTGCTGGTTATTATGGTTTGTTGCTGTCCAATTTGATCGGAGAGCTTGACGATATAGACGTTACAGTGGTCGATGACATAAAGAAGGGTAAATGTGGTTCCTACACTATTAACAACGATAACTCATTCAACACTATTACCGGCACAGTTGTTATAACTATCAAAGATCTTGATATTGCGACATCCATTGCTCAGAGACTTTATGCCCAAGGAGTAACCGATATACGACTTCTCAGTAATCGGTTAAAAGAATTTCTTGACGTATTTAGTCAAGGAGGAAAAAATCTCCAAGTTTCTAATTATCACCGTGACGATCTATTAAATAGGTTGAAATCGTTCAACTGGCGGAAGCTAAACAAAGATTATATTGCATATTCTTTCCGCTATTTATGGTCATGGATGAAAAAATCCTTCATGCCATCCAATATAGAAAATGCTGTATGTCCAGTATGCAAAGGTTCTGCCCGCCTATTGTGCGTAAATGTCTGGAATTATTTCATTATGGAATGTGTAGCCTGCACTCATGTTTTTGTAGCTAATGTGCCATCAGGCAATGCAATTGTTGATTTCTATGACGGCTACGAATACTTCACTCAGAACTGTGCACATCAGGGAATAACGAGTCTCACAGATGATACCCAGTGGCAGGGGTGGCTGAACTCAAGAATGCAATTCCTCGATTTCTTTCATATTCTTGATAGCTTTTATGAAAAGCCGGCCGTTGTTTTAGAGCTGGGATGCTGCGAAGGGAAGCTTCTGGAACGACTTAAGAAGCTAGGTCATCACGTTTATGGCTGTGATGTAAATGCTGGACTTGCAGCCCTGGCAGGGCGAACATTGGGTATTGACATCAGGGCTGGTACATTGGAGGAAGCTGGTTTTCAGCATGATACTTTCGATCTGATCATTGCCATTCACACAGTCGAGCATTTGACAGACCCCCATGGTGATCTTGTACGATGTTGGAGTCTTCTGAGAAAAGGAGGTCGGATACTAATCGAGGTTCCGATCGGAGAGACTGATTACAATAACCCCCATCACTTACATTTCTTCAGCGAGCGATCTCTCAGAGAGTTATTTACAAAGCTCTTTGGTAACATATCGATGGTGCCGTCATGTTTTGCCGATGCAAACGGTAACTTTTGTGCAACAGCCCTTACCGTAGCAGTCAAGCTGTAAGTGTTTCCTATCTCTTAAGACATTGCGAGATTATTAATGACCGAATTCAGGAAGACCACGAAACGCGTTCTGGCAAAGAGAGGGGTTCTTTGGCTTGGCCAGACATGCAACTTCCACTGCCAGTTCTGTTATTTTCTTGACCGGATCAAGAGCCGTGACCACCCGGAACACCCCTTCATGTCACTGTCAAAGGCGAAAAAAATCTGCAGGACCCTGGTGGATTTTTATGGAAACACTTCTATTGACATCCAGGGGGGGGAGCCGACAATTTATCCCGAGATCCATGAACTAGTCTCTTATTGCCGGGAGATCGGTTTGTTGCCGACCCTTATCACCAATGCAATGGTCCTGTCAAAGAAAGACGCGTGTATAAAACTCAAGGAGGCAGGCGTTCGCGACCTTCTGATAAGTGTTCATGGGTTACGCGATGCCTTTGACACCATTGTTGGGGTCAAGGGGGCCCATGAGAAGCAGATGGTCGCTCTCAAGAATCTGGCCGAAGTGGGGATTCCGTTCCGATTCAACTGCGTGCTTTCAAAAACGGCACTGCCTCAACTGAGTGAGATAGCTCGTCTCGCTGTGGAATCAGGCGCCAGGGTAGTTAATTTCATTGCTTTTAATCCGTTTGAGGACCAGCAGAAGCTTGGAATGAGATCTGTGGATAATGTACCAACGTACAGCGAGGTCTCCGGGTACCTGATGGCGGCGATGGATATTCTGGAGCAGGGGGATGTGGAGTGTAACGTGCGTTATTTCCCTCTCTGTATGGTAGAGGAGCGTTATCGTAAGTCTATTTACAATTTCCAACAGCTGCCGTTTGACATTCATGAGTGGGATTACGCTTCGTGGTCGTGGACTGGGCTACAGAGCCAACGGATGAAAGATGGCGACACCTCTGAGCCAATACCTTTTGAGGATGCCGTTTATGAGCCGATAACTTATCCAGGAAGGCTGCAGCAGCTGGCCCTCAAAGTACGGGAATCGATAGCCACTCATCCACGGCTTCTCAAGGCGGCAATTGCCTTGAATCGAGGGATAAGCAGGAGCGTTAATGGCAGCACTGGGCACTCAGGAACAGAATCTCTGGAAGAGCTCTATCGCGCCAATGCAAAAGTCCGGGCAAAATGCCATTGCTGTTACGTTTATGCTGATAAATGCTCATGCTGCTCGCTGCAAGAGATTTGCGACGGCTTTCATGGTGATTATGCAGCTCTTTTCACTGCACAGGAGGCCAGACCTGTGATGCTGCCGGAAAAGATCAATGATCCTAAATACTATATTTCACTCCAGGAAAAAGTTGTCGAAGAGGAAGAATATGGCTGGGCACTATAAGGTCAGGGATGTGTTGGAAGATGCCAGGCTTGAACAGACCCGAACTGCGGCTCCGTTGGTCAGCGTTGTGGTGACGAGTTTCAACTATGCATCATATGTAACCGACTGTCTTAGCTCCATTGCTTGTCAGGACTATCCATTTTTTCATGTTGTGGTAGTTGATGACTGTTCAACTGACGAATCAGTGCGAGTAATTAAAGATTTTATTGATTCTTCTGCAGGTGGTGAGCGTTTTGAACTTGTCTGCCATGACCAGAACAAAGGGCAACTTGGTGCATTCAAGACCGGACTTGCTCATGCTCGCGGATCGTTTGTCACGTATGTGGATGCAGATGATCTGCTGCTGGGAGATTTTATCAGTTCGCATGTTCGTATCCATCTGGGGATGGAGCCGGTGGCTTTTACATCTTCTGACCAGTATCAGATTAACGAGCGAAGTGAGATACTGTCCGGCCACCATGCAGATCTGCAGGCCAAAGGGAAATTCAGATTCATTGGGCCGAGATCTCTTCATAGGCCTTTCTGGCTTTGGGCAACTACGAGCTCAATGATGTTCCGCAAGGCGGTCCTGGAACTGGTAATGCCTGATACCATTGACCATTTCAGGATATGCGCCGACAATTATATAAGCCACTTTGCCAATCTTGTCGGGGGGTCTTTGCTATTACCCGAGGTGCACGGCTGTTATCGTCGGCATGGCATGAACTGTTTCAGTTCCAATTCGCTGGTTGGAGGGTGCCATCCAACCGGGAACATGAAACATCACCCAAGCCATGACTTGGTGAGGCAGACCATCCTTGATACCTTGATACGCAAGCATGAGGAGTTCAGCGCTGTTCTTTCAGAAGGTGGATATGAGGGGCTGTTGGCAAGGACGGTAATCGGTTGGGAAATATACAGAGTGTCGCGCATTAATGACTCGTTTAATAGAGAACGTAGTCCATTTTTTCCCCTCAAGATATCATTGCAGTCCTTCTCCATTCGCTTATCGACTAAAATTCATCAGGTCACGGCTTTTGCTAAAAATGTTCTGAGATGACTGATGCTCTGTTGACAAAGAATTGTCTGCTCTTCTATCCCACCAGCCCTGTGCATGTTTACAATTTGTCATTAATAGCCGAAAAGCTTCCTGATTGGAATATTACTTGTGTTATTTCGGAAAATTCCATGCGCCTTTCGCCTGGAATTGCCGCTGCTCTGGATCGATCTCGATTTGAGAATATTGTGATCGAGAGAGTGGATCAGCTTTCAGAGCTCCTTCCTGATGATTGTACCGTTGTCATGCTTGGCGCGTCGTTTGAACCCTTTTCCTTGGAACTGTTTGCCTGGGCAAAGGTTCGGGCAATACCTGTAGTTGCGGTAGAAGAGGTTGCCCAACTCTCTTTGAATAATTGTGAGCTTAACAACTATGACTTGCCGCTGGATCTTCTGTTTGTCGCCAATGAATGGGAATACCAACTTTTTCGCAAATCTGGTTGGTCTGAAGAATCGCTGGCGATTTCAGGACTGCTTTCATGGGGACGATTCGCTCGCCGAGGCAGACGTAACGAGATTCGTGAGCGATTGGGGATAGGGACAGAAAAGCAACTGCTTGTTTATACGACTTCTCCTCTAAGGAGCAGGTTAACGATTCACAATAAGGACGACCGCCAATTCCGTGATTCGGTTCTTAATGTGTTGATGATGCCTGCGGTACAGGATAAATGGGAAATTGTCGTTAAACTGCATCCCAATGAGAACCTTGCTACAGAAAAGGAGGTGATTCGCAGGGTTGCACCTAATGTGATTGTCCATGGCTCGGAGGTTGATACTCTGGACCTCTTGGAGGCTGCCGACGCAGTCATGAACAGGGGAAATTCAGAGACTATCCTTGATGCAATCATCTTGGGGCGACCGGTACTAATCATTGCGTGTGGTATTAAGACAATGTTTCATGACCTTGGCAGTGCGCTCGTTCTGGAGAAACCTGAAGAGGTCATTACCGCACTAAAAGAGGTAGAGTCCGGTTCCAGCCCGGAATTCTCGAAAATAGAAGCTGTCTACGCCCCACCCACATGCGGTGTTGCTGAATTTATTGCGGGGAAGCTTCAAGGTTTTGCCGGCAAGAAGCTTCCTTTGACAACTGCAAGGCTTGAATGGCTGGTAAGGTCATATCTGTTCCTTGGAATGATGGACAGAATTCCGGCTATTTTTGAATTATGGCAGCAGAGAACGCCTCTGCTTGCAGGAATAGAATCTGCTGTGACATCTCATCTCGCAAGCGATTTCAATGGCTCGATATCAAACTGGCAAGCTGTGTCAAAGTTGTATCCGGAATGGTTCTATCCCCACTACGAACTTGCCCATGCCAATCTGGCAATCGGTAACTGGGCAATTGCTTTAAGTCATGCGGAAGATGCCATCAGGCTCCATCCTCCGTTCCACTACCTATGGCATGAAATCCCAATGGCAATAGTAAAAACAACCGCATTGCGAAACATGGGTATGGCTGTTGAATCTATGGCGGAGGCCAGGTCATTTGATAGAAAAGGCGTATCTGAACATATGCCTGAACTGCTCATTGAGCGGGCTGCTATCTCCCTTCAGCTCGGGAGGCAAGAAGATGCACTTGATTTGGTTTGTAAAGGTTTGGATGTCTTAGGGTCCCACCCTCTTTGGCCACATATCGATTCCCTGTTTTACCATCGGGCCGGGCTATTGTTGCGTGATTTGGGTAAAACTGCTCATGCTATGGATTGTTTTGACAATGCTATCCACCTTGCACCGAGAAGTTTTTGGCCATTATACGAAAAAGGACTGCTGCTTTGTGAGGTCGGAGACTTTGGAGAGGCTGCTGATATTCTCCTGAAAATCGTTGCAAATCCAGCTCACCTCGACTTGATCCAGTTGAATATGATATATGAAAAACTGATGCATGCCTTGCGGCAGGAAAGACGTTTTTCTGAGTACGTTGCCATAGCAATTAAACGAATAATCGGCAGGTTTGATAAGAAGAGCCATAAGTGAGAACCACTAAATCCGAAATGACAAAGTCTCCGTTGTTTATCAGCGTTGTTATTGCCACCTTCAATCGCGCAGAACACCTTGAAAAATGCCTTGTAACACTTGATCTTCAGTCATGTGACAGGGACAGCTTTGAGGTAATTGTTGTTAACGACGGTTCCACTGATAACACAGATGAGGTTTTAAAAAGTTTTGCCAATCGCTGTTCAATCAATTTTCGCACAGCTCATCACGAAAACAGAGGCGTTTCATATTCCAGAAATGTCGGTATCAGCCTTTCTCGTGGGGAGTTCATCCTTTTTACGGACGACGATTGTCGCCTGCCAGCTTCTTGGATTTCACAGTGTATCGGGCATATCGAGCATCTCTCCTCGGATGTAATCGGGATTGGCGGTCCTTTGGACAGCATAGTGGAAGAGGGCTCTAGATTCGCAGCGGAGTTTGTAAAATATATCGATGAATTCAATCATATTCCGACACTTGGGAGATTCCGGATTCGCCCGGTTCATGTGAAAAACCTTACTGTCAAGGACGTAGTCCCTTACCTTAGAACATCAAATGCTCTGTTTAGAAAGCGGATGTTAATTGAAGTCAAGGGGTTTGATGAAGTTTTTCGTCGCCCTGGCGGCGAAGATCCTGACATCTGCTTTCGATTGCTAGCTCTCGGAGGACGTTTCGAGTTTGACACTTCACTTGTTGTCAGGCATGTGTGTAGAGCAACTCTTGCCGCTTACTTCAAGACTCTGGCGAATTATGTGGGTGGGGAATACCTCTGCAGAAAAAACAGAAGATTATACCCGTTTAAGGCGTTACGGTTAAATTATGAGTATATACCCCTGCAGAAGATATGTTCTTCGATTCTGGCCCTTATTGGCTATCCTGGTGCCGTTGTTAAGGCCTCAGCCTTACATGGGCACGGATTAGGGCATGCTATGATTTTTCCATTACTTGTGGCTATTTCAAAAAAGTATGCTCTCTGGATAGCTATGAAGTGCCAACTCGATGAATGGCGGAAAGCAGTAGCTTGTTACCAACAGAAAACGAATTAAGCAAATAAAGGGTGATCTATGCATAACAAAATTATAATCATCGGCGCCGGTCCCAGCGGTCTGGGTGCTGCCTACCATTTCTCAAAGCTCAGCCATACTGACTGGCAGATTCTTGAGTTTAACGACTGGGTGTCATGTAAGCCGAACAAAATAAGGCAGTTGCCGAATGAGGTGTTTGAGTGCATTCAGGGCTCACCGTAGGACTCGATTTCACCGGCGAGCGAGTCAATCCCATGTTTGATGTCTCTCCCTGTAAACTATTCTCTCTATTGCCGGATTACCGACGTTTATAACTAGTCGCCGTACAACGTGCCTGGGGCGATGATATTCCGTATATTGGAACTGCATTGTGAAAATTATCCGAATGCTCAAGATCATTGATATGATCTTCGGCTGTTTGGCCGTACGAATTCTTAGTATCTTCTCCCCCGTGCAATCCGATCACGGGGTCGTCTCGTCGATTCTGATCATTCGTCCCGGTGGAATTGGGGACGCTGTTCATCTCTTGCCGGCCGTACAACTGCTCAAGAAGCGGTTCCCCAATATTGCGATAGATATCCTCGCCGAGCGGCGTAATTCTTCCATATTTGCGCTTTCGCCGCTTTTACGATCAGTTATGAATTATGACGTTCCGCATGAGTTTCTTTCGGTATTCCGGAAAGAGTATGACGTCGTCATCGATACCGAGCAGTGGCACCGGCTTTCGGCTGTGGTGGCAAGACTGACTAAGGCTGCAACACTGATAGGCTTTGCCACTAATGAAAGAAGCAGGCTGTTAAGCTTTCCGATTCCCTACTCGCACGACGATTACGAAGTAGTAAGTTTTTTAAGACTTTTGGAGCCTCTCGGTATCAACTCCCCCCAGCATATTGAGACCGCCTGGCTTGAAGTGCCTTCTGCAGCCGCAGCCAGGGCCACAGAACTGCTTAGGCCTCTTAATAGTGGTAAGTTTGTAGCCATTTTCCCTGGTGCCAGCATCCCGGAGCGGCGCTGGGGAGTGGACCGGTTCAGGACCTTGGCGCAACGTCTGACCGATGAGGGAGTCCCGGTAGTTGTGATTGGGGGGATGGAAGATGCCAGGGAGGGAGAAGCGATTGTCCGGGGGCTGCCGGCAGCACTCAATTTAGCAGCCAAGACCTCCCTGCTGGAATCGGCTGCGGTGGTAGACCGCTGTGCTGTTCTGGTGAGCGGTGATTCCGGCATTTTGCATATCGGGGTTGGCTTGGGACGGCCCACGGTTTCCCTTTTTGGGTCAGGTATCGCCAGGAAATGGGCGCCCCGAGGAGCTGATCATATTGTCATAGACCGGCATCTCAACTGCTCTCCCTGTACTCAATTCGGGTATACGCCGCGCTGCCCTATTAATGCGCGCTGCATGGCAGAAATTCTCCCTGACGAGGTTTTTACCGCAACAGTTTCGCTGTTGAATCTTAAAACGCCTCAACTGCCTAACTATTTGCTTGACATCGCGGGCAGGCATTGATAATAATCACCTTCGTTTTGCTTATAGGCGCGTAGCTCAGGGGTAGAGCACTAGCTCGACACGCTAGGGGTCGGCGGTTCGAAACCGCCCGCGCCTACCATGCAATTCATCTGCACCAACATCGGATACGGGGCATCGAAGTTCGATGCCTCTTTCTGTTAAAAGGCCAGTAATGAGCGATATTACCGTAACATTGCCGGATGGTTCCACCAGGACTTTGTCTGCCGGGGCAACAGTACGTGACCTTGCTGCTTCGATTGGCGCCGGACTTGCCAAGGCAGCCATTGCCGGTAAGGTCAATGACGAGCTTGTTGATGTTTACGCTCCGTTACAGGATGCCGCCGCTGTTGCCATTGTTACTGACAAGAGCCCGGAAGCCCTTGACATTATCAGGCATTCGACTTCACATCTCATGGCCCAGGCGGTCAAAGCCCTGTTCCCGGCGGCCAAGGTTACCATCGGTCCCTCCATCGAGACCGGTTTTTACTATGACTTTGATGTCGAGCAGCCATTCACTACCGAAGATCTTGAGCGGATCGAGGAGAAGATGCGGGAACTGGCCAAGGCCGATATTCCGATCAGGCGTGAACAGCTTTCCAAGGCCGATGCAATAAAATTGTTTGCCGAGATGGGTGAAGGATACAAGGTCGAGATCATCAGCGATCTTGATGTTGAGACGGTATCGCTTTACCGTCAGGGTGATTTTGTTGATCTTTGTCGTGGTCCACATTTGCCTTCAACCTCATGGTGCAAGGCTTTCAAGATCACTTCGATTGCAGGCGCTTATTGGCGTGGCAATGAAAACAACCGGATGCTGCAACGAGTTTACGGTACTGCCTTTAGCGACAAGAAGGAGCTGGATGCCTATCTGGAGCGGCTGGAAGAGGCGAAGCGCCGCGACCATCGCAAGCTCGGGCGGGAACTTGATCTCTTCTCTTTTTCCGACGAGGTTGGGGCCGGATTTGCTATCTGGCATCCGAAGGGGGCGCTGCTTCGGACTATTATCGAAGACTTTGAGCGCAAAGAGCACCTTAAAAGAGATTACGATATTGTTTTAGGGCCACAGATACTCAAGACCGAACTCTGGCAGCGGTCCGGCCATTACGAGAACTACCGCGAGAACATGTATTTCACCGAGGTTGATGAGCAAGGGTTCGGCATCAAGCCGATGAACTGCCTGTCGCACATGATGATTTACAAGTCTCACCTCAGGAGCTATCGCGACCTGCCGCTCCGTTTTTTCGAGCTTGGCACGGTTCATCGCCATGAGCGCGCCGGAGTTCTGCACGGCCTGCTGCGAGTGCGTTGCTTTACCCAGGACGATGCCCATATCCTCTGCACCCCGGAGCAACTGGATGCCGAGATCAAAGGGGTCATATCCTTTGTCAATGACGTGATGGGGATCTTCGGTTTTGAGTACGAGATGGAACTCTCCACCAGGCCTGACAAGTCTATCGGTTCCGATGAGGACTGGGAGCGCGCCACCGGTGCCTTGCTCGGCGCTTTGAAGGACAGTGGTCGCGAGTTCGAGATTAATGAGGGTGACGGCGCATTCTACGGGCCGAAGATAGACATCAAGTTGCGTGATTGTCTTGACAGAAGGTGGCAGTGTGCTACAATCCAGTGCGATTTTACGCTCCCAGAGCGGTTTGACCTGACCTACGTTGATGCAAACGGCGACCGTAAGCGACCTGTGATGGTGCATAGGGTAATCCTCGGGTCGATTGAACGTTTCATCGGCGTCCTGATCGAACACTTTGCCGGCAACTTCCCGGTGTGGCTGTCCCCTGTGCAGGCAATGGTCATGACAGTCACCGACAACCAGCAGCCATATGCGCAGCAGGTTTATCAGACATTGCGCGCTGCCGGTATTCGTGTCCAGAAAGATTTCCGGAACGAAAAGCTCGGATTCAAGATCAGGGAAGCGCAGTTGCAGAAAGTGCCATACATGTTGGTCATCGGCGACCGCGAAGTGGAAACCGCAACCGTGACTCCACGCTTCCGTGATGGTAGCAACCTTGAACCAATGACGGCAGATGCCTTTGCCGAGTTCATTTTAAAGGCATCCGCAGACCATAAATAAACGTCGACCCAAAGAATTTGTTATAGCTTCATATGCAAGGCTTGCGAGTTCTGGGGAGTGAGGCATACCCTTTATAAGGGTACGCGGCAGCGACGAAGAGCGAACGCAATGCAGCAGATGGAGTCAGCACAAATTCTTTTTTTCAGGAGGTGGTACCATAGCTAAACCGACCGTAAACATCAATCAGGCCATCAGGGCACGTGAAGTAAGGGTTATCGGCCCGGAGAGCGAACAGATAGGCATTCTCTCACTTGGTGACGCTTTGGCTATGGCGGCAGAAAAGGAACTGGATCTTGTGGAGGTTTCGCCCACAGCGGTGCCCCCTGTTTGTCGAATAATGGATTTCGGGAAATTCAAGTATCAGCAGAGCAAGAAGCTTCAGGAAGCTAAGAAAAAGCAGGTTCAGGTTCAACTCAAAGAGGTGAAGCTCAGACCAAAAACCGATGACCATGACCTTGACTTTAAAGTCAAGCATGTCAAGCGGTTTCTGGAAGAGGGTAATAAGGCCAAGATCACCATGGTGTTCCGCGGCAGAGAGATAACTCATACCAACCTTGGCCTGGAAATCCTCGAAAAAATTTCTGAAGAGCTTCAGGAGATTGCAGTAATCGAAGTAAGACCAAAAATGGAAGGGCGCAGCATGTACATGATTGTCGCCCCTAAAAAATAGATAAAGCAAGGAGATTGAAATGCCAAAAATCAAGACCAACCGTGGCGCAGCGAAGCGCTTCAAAAAGACCGGCACCGGCAAGATCAAGAGAAGCCATGCCTTTACCAGCCATATTCTGACTTCCAAAACCACCAAGAACAAGCGCAACCTGCGTAAGGGTGCAATTGTGGCTGCTGTTGACCACAAGAATATTGCCAGGCTGATTCCGTACATGTAATAAGAAACGTGATCAGTGTCACTGTTCACGTTTTACCAGTTGCCGAGAACCGTGAGGAAACGTCTCCCCTTGCGGATCAGGTGAAATACAGAGAAAAAGAGGAGTAGAACATGCCACGCGCAAAACGAGGATTTAAAGCGAGACAGAGAAGAAACAAGGTATTAAAGCTCGCAAAAGGCTACCGCGGTGCCAGGAGTAAACTTTTCAGGAGTGCCACAGAGGCAGTGGATCGCGCACTTAATTACGCGTTCCGCGACCGTCGTGTCAAGAAGAGGGATTTCCGTGCACTCTGGATTACCCGCATCAACGCAGCAGCACGTCTCAACGGGCTTACCTACAGCAAGCTGATTCATGGGCTCAAAGTGGCAAATGTTGCCATTGACCGCAAGGTTATGGCTGACATCGCAGTATCAGACCCTGCCGGGTTCACTGCAATCGCAGCCACGGCTAAAGCCAGCGTCTAAAGTTTGCGATCCGATAAAAGGGAAATGGGAGCTACTCTCATTTCCCTTTTTTTATCAAAAGGCCAAAATATATGTCCATGAATGAACAACTTGAACAGCTCAAATCCAGGGCACTTCAAGAGATCGACTCAATTGCCAGCGAAGAAGAACTCCAGAATTTGCGGGTTAAATATCTTGGCAAAAAAGGCGAACTGACTTCCGTAATGAAGGGGATCGGCGCTCTTACTCCTGAAGAGAGACCGAAGCTTGGCCAGGTGGTAAACACCGTCAGGGACCTGTTGGAAGAGCGGATCGAATCGGTTCTGGAACTTACCCGGAAGCGAGCCAGGGCCGAAAAGCTCAGCAGTGAGCGAATCGATGTTACTCTGCCGGGTCGCCAGCTTGCCAAAGGGTCCAAGCATCCGGTCTCGATGGTTATTGAAGAGGTCAGCGATATCTTTGCCGGACTGGGGTTCCAGATTGCCGAAGGACCTGAGATCGAGCTCGATTACTACAACTTCGAGGCACTGAATTTTCCCAAGGATCACCCTGCGCGTGATATGCAGGATACCTTTTTCGTTGAGAACAACCTGTTGCTGAGAACCCATACCTCACCGGTCCAGATCAGGACTATGCTCAATCATGCGCCGCCGGTCCGGGTTATTGCTCCGGGCACCGTATATCGCTGCGACTATGATGCTACCCATTCACCGATGTTTCACCAGATTGAAGGGTTCATGGTGGACAAAGGGATTACCTTTGCCGACTTGAAAGGGATTTTGACCATCTTTGTTACTCAGTACTTTGGCAAGGATATCGGCGTCAGGCTCCGCCCGAGTTTTTTCCCATTCACTGAACCGTCTGCAGAGGTTGATATCGCCTGTGTTATCTGTAAAGGGAAGGGGTGTCGGGTTTGCAAGCAGTCGGGATGGCTTGAGATACTCGGTGCAGGCATGGTAGATCCTGAAGTGTTCAAGCATGTGCAGTACGACCCTGAATCGGTTACCGGCTTTGCTTTCGGCATGGGGATCGAGCGGATTGCCATGCTCAAGTACGGGATTAACGACATGAGACTGCTGTTTGAAAATGATCTCAGGTTTCTGAGACAATTCTGATAGTTGCCTTATTACCTTTAAGTGGATACTTGAAAGTTCATTCATATGATAATTAGCTATAACTGGCTCAAGGAATTCGTCGAAGTCGATCTCTCCCCTGCTGATCTCTCGGCCATGCTTACCATGCTTGGTCTTGAGGTGGAACGGGTTGAAGAGCGTTTCACCGGAATGGACAGTGTTGTCGTCGCCCAGGTCCAGGAAAAGGCGCAGCACCCTAATGCGGACAAGCTCTCGGTTTGCAAGGTGAACAACGGCAGCGAGATTCTGGACATTGTTTGCGGCGCACAGAATTTCAAGGCTGGCGACAAGGTTGCCCTGGCCCAGATCGGCACGGTTCTTCCCGGCGATTTCAAGATCAAACGCTCCAAGATTCGTGGCGAAGAGTCGTTGGGCATGCTCTGCTCCGAGAAAGAACTCGGCATTGCCGATGAATCTGCCGGAATCATGATCCTGCCTGCCGATTTGGTGCTGGGCACCCCGGTTTTCGACGCCCTGGGAATGAAAGACGTGATTTTTGAAATTGGTCTGACGCCGAACCGCTCTGACTGCCTTAGCGTCATCGGCATTGCCCGTGAAGTTGCGGCAAAGCTCGGCAAAAAGATCACTCAGCCGGAGATTCAAATCGTTGAAGAGAGCAGGTCGGCACTGGAGTTCGCCTCGGTTGTTACCGAGGACGCAGATCTCTGCCCCAGATACGCTGCCCGTTACATCAAAGGGTGCAAAATTGGGCCGTCTCCTGCCTGGCTTGTCGGCCGGCTAAATGCGGTGGGGATGCGCTCCATCAACAACGTCGTGGACGTGACCAACTATGTGCTGATGGAGTATGGTCACCCGCTCCATGCCTTTGATCACGATCAGCTTGTTGAGGGCCGGATCGTTGTCAGAAGGGCAGCAGCAGGCGAGCAGTTCATTACCCTTGACGGCCAGGAGCGAACCCTGACGGCCGATGATCTTACGATCAGGGACGGCGCCCGGGCAGTTGCTCTTGCTGGGATCATGGGCGGGCAAAATTCAGAGATCTCCGATACAACCACCAATATTCTGCTTGAAAGCGCCTGGTTTAACCCTTCGGCAATTCGCCGCACCAGCAAGCGGTTGGGGATTCATTCCGAATCATCCCATCGTTTCGAGCGTGGCGCTGATATAGAAGCTGTTCCCAGGGCCCTTGATCGGGCGGCATCCTTGATCTGTCAGCTCGCCGGTGGCTCCATTGCAGCCGGAATGATCGATGTGTATCCGGTACCACTTTCCAATCGGATCATAACTCTCAGGCATCGGAGAGTCGAAGGACTGCTTGGTGTCTTCATCGCCCCGGACGTGGCGCAGTCGATTCTTGAGAGCCTGGAATGCGCTGTCACAGCTGTTGATAGTGCAACGCTGCAGGTTACGGTGCCTTCCTACCGGGTTGACCTGGAGCGGGAGATAGATTTGATCGAAGAGCTGGCCAGGATGTACGGTTACGACAATATCCCAGTCACCATGCCATATGCACGTGTGGTTTCTGATCGCCCACCGCTTCACCAGCGTATCGAGCGCAAGGTGAGGGATCTGCTGGTAAGTTACGGTTTCAATGAAGTTGTCAATTTCAGCTTCAGCCCGCTGGACGTGCCGGAACGGATGCTGTTAGCCGGGGACGACCACCGTGCGACCCATGTCAAACTCCTCAATCCATTGATCGACGAACACTCGGTCATGCGCACCACACTGCTCCCTGGCTTGCTTGAGACATCGGCCCGCAATGCGAACTTCAGGGTTTTCAACCAGCGCATCTTTGAATTGCGCAGGGTGTACCTGGTCAAGCCGGAACACGACTCTCCATGCGAACCGCTGGTGCTTGGCGGCCTGATCTCCGGACTCAGAAACCCGGAAGGGTGGAATCAGGGCAAGGGTGAGGCAGATTTCTTCGATGCCAAGGGTGTTGTCGAAAACATCCTTGATGCGCTGAAGGTGCCGGCTGTGAAATTCGAGCCGCGGGACATCGAGCCGTTCTATCACCCAGGCAAGGCCTGCACCATCTTTGCTGCCGGAGAACGGATCGGTTCCATCGGGGAGATTCACCCGACTGTTCAGGAAAACTATGCCATCGAAAAACCGGTTTATTACTTTGAGCTGGAAATGGGTCGTCTCATTCTATTGGTTCGCGAGACTACCGCTATTACGGCGCCTTCCCGGTTCCCTGATGCGTCACGGGACATTGCCATGCTGCTCCCCGATGCTGTCTCGGCAGACTCCATAAACGACTGTATCAGTACCTTAAAAATCAAGGAAATCGAAGAAGTCTCCCTGTTCGACCTTTACAAGGGAGAGCATATCCCTGAAGGGCATAAGAGTATTGCCATCAGGGTAAGGTATCGGCTTCCTGACAGGACTTTGACTGACGAGGAAGTGAGCGCCCTCCATCAACGTGTAGTCAATGCTCTTGTGAATAATATTGGCGCTTCCATCCGGTAAAAAGGGGTTGATTATAATTTCCCCCTATGCTATATACCTTCCGGCCTTCAGTAAAGGAACTAAGTCAACAAATTTAGATATTTTGAGGTAGATATGACCAAAGCTGACATAGTAGAAAAAATTTATGAAAAGGTTGGTTTCTCCAAGAAGGATTCGGCAGAATTGGTAGAACTCGTGTTCGATATTATCAAAGGAACACTTGAGACCGGTGACAAAATCAAGATTGCCGGTTTCGGCAACTTTGTAGTAAAAGACAAGGCTGATCGCCGTGGCAGAAACCCCCAGACTGGCGAAGAGATCACCATTACTGCCAGAAAGATCCTTACCTTCAAGCCGAGCCAGGTTCTCAAGGCTTCTTTGAACGCTGAATAATTGTCTGGAGATGGACCTTCCTCTCCCTGATAAGCTTTATTACAAGATAGGCGAAATTTCGAAGGCTCTTTCCCTTAACCCTTCAGTTTTGAGGTTCTGGGAAACCGAATTCAGCCAGCTTAATCCGAGGAAAAGCTCAACTGGACAGCGTTTATATTCCAGAAATGATCTGGATCTGCTGGTTACAATAAGAAAACTGCTCTATAAAGATAAACTTACCATAGAAGGCGCCCGCAGGGTGATAACCGGTCTGGCGGCCCCACCGCTGACACCACCTGAGGAATGCGGGGAGCCTTCTGAAGAGATTAAAACCCTGCTTCACGAGATCAGGGAAGAACTGCAGATTTGCAGTAAGATATTAGTAAGCTGAATGTTTATCGGTGCGTAGCGCAGCCTGGTAGCGCACTAGACTGGGGGTCTAGTGGTCGCAAGTTCGAATCTTGTCGCACCGACCATTTCAAAGTCCGGCACAGTCCGGACAAGTGCAAAAGCCTCGGAAATCCGAGGCTTTTTCTTTTCCAGTTGTCCTATATAATCCATCCAAGTATACTCAAATCCAAAGACTTTCGGTATATACTGTAAGTGTAAATATACCGATACCGAAACCCGTATACCGAAAAAGGGGGGAATCGCATGCCTAAAAGGATTGCGCCGCTTTCGGAGTTGCAGGTTCGCAATGCGAAGCCGCAAGCAAAGCAGGTCACTCTTTTTGACGGTGGAGGACTTTATCTACTAATAACTCCTACTGGCGGAAAGCTCTGGAGATTGAAATATAGTCTGCAGGGCAAGGAAAAGTTACTTGCTCTTGGGGCCTACCCCGAGATTTCTCTTGCTGATGCCCGTCAGCGGCGTGAGGAAGCTCGTAAACTGGTTGCCAATGGAATTGACCCAGGTGAAGTAAAGAAGGCTAAAAAAGCGTCGATTGAAGAAAGCGATGAAAACAGCTTTGAGGTAATTGCCCGCGAATGGCACGGTAAGTTTCTCTTGAACAAGTCTGACAGTTACCGTGACAAGATGCTGGCAATTTTTGAGCGTGACGTTTTCCCGTGGATGGGAAAGATTGCCGTAAATGAATTGAAGGCTCCAGAACTACTTTCGGTTTTACGTCGTATTGAAGGTCGTGGGGCACTGGAAACGGCACACAGGACACGTTCAGCTTGTAGTCAGGTGTTGCGGTATGCTGTTGCCACAGGCAGGGCTGAGAGGGATTGTGCTTCTGATTTAATTGGTGCATTGCCACCGTACAAGAAAGGGCATCGAGCAGCACTTACCGATCCGAAAGATGTTGCACCGCTTCTGAGAGCAATTGATGGCTATCAAGGAACATTTCCGGTGAAATGTGCGTTGAAGCTTGCTCCGCTGTTATTTGTCCGGCCGGGTGAACTTCGCAAGTCTGAATGGTCAGAGATTGACCTTGAAGCAGCTGAGTGGCGGATTCCAGCTGATAAAATGAAGATGAAGATTGCTCATATCGTTCCGCTGGCTTCTCAGTCTGTAGATATACTAAAAGAACTTTATCCATTGACAGGTCATTCAAAGTATCTTTTTCCATCCCCCCGTTCACCGCTTTACCCCATGAGTGATAATGCAATTCTTTCAGCATTGAGACGCATGGGATTTGAAAAGGACGAGATGAGTGGCCACGGTTTCAGGGCCATGGCCCGTACGATACTCGATGAAGTCCTTCATGTCAGACCTGATTACATCGAACACCAACTTGCGCATGCGGTTAAAGACCCCAACGGCAGGGCCTACAACAGAACTGCACATCTGGCGGAGCGTAAGAAGATGATGCAGGCTTGGGCAGATTATCTGGAAAACCTAAAATTAGGAAGGTAGATATAGTACATGAAAATCAAAATCGGCCCAACTGATCTAAAGCCTGTCCTCGAACGAAAAAGTGGTTTTGGCAGTTTCAATACTGGGAAGGTTGGCTGTACTGATCCCTGGTGGCGCTTAGAATCGGTCGGCTTATCAACACTCTCGAATAAAAAATCTGTCTATTCTGGTCCAGTAGACTTGGCAATCAACCTGGGGGGAATTAGGAATAAACATACTTCAGAACACCATAAAACAATATTCGAGATTGAAGTGTATCCTGCAATCATGAATTTTGCACCGGATTGCGGTCCAACTTTCCATTTAATGTTGTATTATCGAGAGGACTTGCTTTTAGAAGCGGAAATGGTATACTGACCCCAATAAAAAGTCGTCACCACGATTATGTATGTGCCAATGACGGCTTGAAAAAATTAGCAACAGGAACGACCCCGGTAGCATTTCGCTGAATATCAGTCTGTCGGACTCCTCGCGAACCTGTGCTGGACATTATGACCTATTGGTCATGGTGTACTAGCACAGGTTTTTTTGTTGCCCAGGGAGGAACGCATGGCGGTAAAGAAAGTCGTGGAGCAGTTGGATGTAGAGGGGTTGATCGAGAGTCGGTTCCGTGAGTTGGGTAGGGAGTTGAGGGACATTTTAAGAGTGCAGCTGTTTGAACCAGGCGATGAAATATCTGGTAGCGGGAATGCCAAACCACCTGGAATGGGTAACCTATGCGGCCAGAGCGATAGCACTACTGATAGGTTGATTCGATTGAACGAGGTGCTAGAACGTATTCCTGTCTCGCGGTCAACCTGGTGGGCGGGGGTAAAATCTGGTCGTTTTCCAGCTCCGGTTCGTAACTTAGGGCCAAGAATTGCTGCGTGGAGACTGTCAATAATCATGAAAATTGCGAAAGGGGAGGGATGGCAATGAGGTCTAATATCGACAAATTCAAAAACCGTATGGCAAGTCACGGATTGCCCTGTCCAGATGAAATTTTAGCTGATGGTGAGCCGCATTATTTTTATGTTATGTGCGAATCTGACCAAGAACAGGCTTGTTATATCTTTTGCCCAGAGAAGCCCTCGGCAGGTGTTTTCGGCGTTTTGGGAGATAAGGATAGTATCAAGAAGTGGTCTGTGAAAGCCTTAGGTGAGGCTACTCAGGCCAAACTTGTTATAAAGATCGGGGACATGAAAAAGCGGCTTCAACAAGCTTTGCTTGATGCCCAGAAGCCAAGGCAAGATGAACTATCATCATCAATACCCAGTGAGCACAGTGTATTTGAAGGATTAGACGAGGGAGACCGTAAAGCGATCATCAATCTAGCGGCTCTATCTCCCTTTGATTATGACCGTGTCAGAAAGCAGGAGGCTACGAAATTGTCGATTCGACTGATGACACTAGATAAAAGGGTTGCGAAATTACGACGGCTTTTACTTGCGATAAGCGTACAGGGACCCAAACTGATGAAGGATATTTCTGATATTTTTGAAATAACAGAGAAAAGAATTAGTACTGAGGCTTTAATATTAAATCTGAGCAATAAGGATAAGATATGGTCAGATTATAATAACGGTAAGCCTATTCACCCTAAACAACTTGCTAGCATTTTAGAACTGTATGGTATCGAAAGCCGTGATATTAGATTTGATGATAGGATATTGAAAGGTTATTCAAGGGATATGTTTGAATCACTTATTTAATAGTGCCAGTAGCAACTATTTCCCGCAACAAATTTGTTTGTTGCGGGAAATATATTTGCAAAATAAATATGAACATTTTTATAAAAATCAACAAAATCACTTTGGATAATTTTTGAATAAATTTGTAAAACATAATTTCTGTATAGAAGTGAAATAAAAAAACAATACGTTAGATACCCAAAATGATTCTAAAGGCATAAAAGTTAGTTCTGTAAATAAAAGTTCAAATAGGGAAATATGGTTTGATTTGATGCTTGGCACTTATTGGACCACTTCCTGATAACACTGATAAAGAGTGAGGCTGTATAATGAGCTTCTTGATTATAGAACAATAGCATATCATGTTGCGGTAAATTAATGCATGCATGCTTAACAACAATAACTACAGTTATACTATGAGATTATTATGAACAATAATAGCATTACATCAATAGCTCGAAATATCTTATTTAGATCATCGGATTCATTGAAGATTTACCGTGATATATTGTTAGACGGTGAAATTAAGCCAAGACATAGAAATACTTTGGTTGATGAATATCTCAAATTTATAATTGACCTTGGACCATACTATTTTTTTATAACATTAACCTTTAGGCCACATGTAGCATTTGAGGAAAGATGCCAATTTACCAATAAATTATTGCATTATTATAACCAGAAACTTTTTAGAAGGAATTATTTGAAAACCCAAAAAAGCGTTACTGGTTTCGCATTCTTTGAACAAGGACGTAATATTGAAAAAGATGGCAAGTATCATATTCATATGCTGTTCAAGTCAGATGAAAGATATTACAGAAAAAGCATCACAGATCATCAAGGTATACTTATGGACTCCGCAAGTAAGGTGCTGAATAGTAAAAACAAGAGGGTGTTTAATAGCAAATATATAGATCTCAGAGCTGTGGCGAACGATGGTGCGATAGGATACTCTTTGAAGAGTATTCGGGAGAAAAATATTACAAACATCAAACCAATAGGTTTGAATGGGCTTTCGGATAATCTACAGGTATCATAGGGGATGGCTGTAACAAAATCGACCACACATGGGCTTAATCCTCAAGCTTCCAGTAAATTATCCATAAGATAACAAAACATATCTCAACGCCCCACTTCCAGTAAGAAGTGATATACCAAGGAGCACTATACCATGGTGACTCTATAATATTAATAACCTCTGGTGACGCCGGACTTTTACCATCATTGGCAATACTAACAAGAACCGGCCACCATTTGGGCCAAATAAGGGGTAACGGTGCGAGAACCACCCAGCCTAATCTAAATTTGAAAACAAACCATGCCGCTACTGCGGCTCCCAACAAAAGGAAGCTATTGATTACTGCTGTGCTCGTTGTAGTGAAGTCTGCTCCTATTGCTTTAGAAAACCACATAAAAACAAGTAGTACAGCCATTATGACAACTAGCGCAAACTCAATGGATTTTTTATTCATATTAACCTCTTCCGTTTTAAGCTTCATATATAATTTAAGATATAAATAGACACAGTATATTACAGCAAACAAAACATAGCTTTACCCACTTGATCCGGCGGATAATGGATGCATGTCTGGGGCTTATATTTCAATAGGGGGTGCGGAATCATTCTTCCGAGATTCCCTTCGTAGCACATGTGAATACAGGGCATCTCATTTGTCCAACCGGTGATGATGTCTACTGCGAATCCGACCGCGGTCGAGGCGACTACTCCATTGGCCCAGATTACCTGCGGGTTATGACCGGCAGCACCGTACTTTGCAGCTTCTTTCCCCATTTTCCCCTCGGTGATAAATTGCAGACACTGCATGCAGGGGCCACCAGGCATGGAAATAATTACTTGGCCGCTCAAGTTCGGGGGAGCATTCTCAACCTGATGGACGTCAATCCCAATATCAATGTACGGAATCATCCGTCTGCGACAGAATGTTTCAAGCTCCATTCGGCCTTTGTACCCATCGACGCAGCCGAAGATAATGTCGCATGTTTTCAGTCGCTCGTGATTGTCCTGCCAGTTTTCCTGAATCAGATAAATGTCTGCATCGCGATCAAGTCCGCGTATGAGGCGTTCGGCAATGATGACTTTCGGGGTGCCATCCTCAACGTCTTTAGCGGTAGCTCCGACGAGACGGTTCAGATTGGTCTCCTCTGGGATGTCTGGGTCATAAAGCACGTATTTCTGAAACCCAATATGCGCCAGCTGCTGCGAGATATGCGACCCGCCACCGCCTAATCCGATGATTCCGACTGTGCAGGCTCGGATTTTGTCTTGAGAGTTGTCGCCTAAAAATGACTGTCGGTCGTAGCGATCATCACACATAGCCGCCTACTCCTGTTTTCTGAATTTGAAGCGGGTAGCCAACTATTGAGAGCTTGTTGACTGGCACTGGTTCGCCGTCTTTTGAAGTCCAGATAAGTCCGATGGCGCTATCGAAACTGAATACCATTCCTCCATGGACTGCGGCTCCGCCGATATTATGGAATGCAGGTATCATCTGGTTGTAGCCGAAAAGGTCCGTTTTGCTGAATCGTGGTGGTCCCGAGTGCTCATGAAGGTGGACGTGCAGAATGCAATCCTTCGATTGATATGCTTTCTGCATTATCCCGCGTAGTGCCTCTGCGCCGATTTTTGCGCCTACATTGGGGTCATTCACGTACTGACCATCGGGGATAGGTTGGTAGCTGGTTGCAAAAATAGTGAGAGCGTCGTCAGTTTGCTCTTTTTTTGCCAGAATGAACCCTACACGCTCATGCGCGAATGGATGCGGGCGTAGCAAGTCCGCCCGCATAGTATCGAATAACAGTTTTGTCAGCTTGACGTGGATCATCACTGAAGTCCTTTCAGATGTGAAACTACCATTTGAAGCAATCGCAACCCTTGTGAGAGTCGCCAGGAAAACGCATACCACTGTTTATCGAAGATAAACGTACTACCGTTCCAGTTTGGCGACTTCCCGCACTGGATTCTATTGGGGAAATACAGTCGCGAGTTGTAACCGTCCCGGACGTTTGGGCAGAGCAATATTTCCGTCTGTCCTGGTTGGCATGAGCCGGGCAGTTTGACGCTTGGCAACAAGAAGTAGTCAAACCCACCTTCGGTGGCGTAGCTAACTCCGGGGAACATCTGTTTGAGTTCGTCGATCTGATCTTGAGGGAAATTCATGGCGAACCCTCCTCAAGACGATACGCCGTCTCTAGGGTTGCTGATGAACTTTTCGCCACCCTTGATTGTCACTCCGCCGTCATCCGGTAAAGGGTTGAAGCCGCTGTCGAGAATGAGGTTGAGTTCGTACGCGGGAGGGATCTGGTCAAGCGCCTTCAGCTCTGCAACGGTATGGTGGCCCCGGTGAACCGTATACTCGTTGCTGTTGATGATGATCGCCACATTTTCCTTGCCGTTGTCTTGATGTTCTTTCTTGCCACTGTCCATGGGTATACTCCTTGTGCTGCAAAATTATTGTATCAGCAGATACGCAGATTAGCGTAGCTAATGGACAATAAAAAAGCAAGGGATTTTTTATTGTCCTTGCAAGCGTCTGTTATTTCAGATGATTAGTTACTGACAAACGGACACGAGCAGCGTCCTTTGACACTTGAAATCTTGTCACAACGGCATCGATAAGACCATCAGTATCCGCGCCTTTCGTAGCCAAGAAATTATCGACGGTCTTTTTCAGGTGTGAAGCAGGCATCAGAAACGCACCACAAGCATACCCAGCTTGCCATTCCATCCAATCTCTCGCTCCCGCATATTTAGATTTCGAGATAATGTCATCCCGTTTGCAAATCTGGATAGACGCAGCACCGGATTCAATCAGTTCCATTTTGTATAGATAGTCGTGAAAAATTACATGACCCAGTTCATGCGTCATTGTTGTGCGAAAACGGTTCTCGTAATTCGATGCTTCAGAAAGCTTTGCTGAAATTGAAACCTTGGGCTTGCCCTTTGGAAAGAATTCCGTAAGTCCCTCAACGCTCTCCCCATACTCCGATAAGTCTGCGTACTGGTCAAAATCCGAGGTGTGCTTTTCGATGAGCTTGGTTATGTCATCCGTCGCAATTGGAAATTCAATTTTTCCGTAAAGGGACCGCAAGAATTCGCAGACGATTTTTTCGCACTCCATGTCGAGTTCGCCTTGCTCATAGTGAGGGCGCTGTCTGAATTTCCCGGTAGAATCACGGATGATTTTAGGCATCGCTATTTACCTGTTGCCTTGCGGAATGCCAGCATTGCTTTTTGAAAAGTTGCCTGATCCAATTTTTGATCTTTGACTTCTTCAGGAATTCGACCTGCAAGGTATGACAGATAATCAGGACCGATTTCAAGTGCTGCGGCGATTTGTTCGATCAACTGGGGGGAACTAGGGAAACGCTTGTCGTGCTCAATGTCGTTAAGATACTGGGGAGAGATATTAATTTGTGTGGCAAGCTCTTTTTGACTTTGGTTCTTCGATTTGCGTGTTTCGGCGATAAACGATCCAAAACTCACATTTTTAGACATCTGTTCCCCCCCTACAACTAATATGCTGATTAGCAGATATGTTTATTATAATCTTATATGCTTGTCAATACAATCCATGTCGCCACCTAATTTAAATTGTTCTCAATAGCCTGTCCCAGTGCACGACATTATTTGTCGCTCACCTATGAGATAATCGGTTAGCGTTGGCACTCCATAGGTCGGCAAACCCATCTTATTACAGGGGGCATTATGTGCGGTTACTGCGCGGAGGAGATTGCGCTCGATATCTTGAGTAATGAAGTGCGGGGGAACCTGCAAATGAAGAATCTGAGTACCAATCTCCACCGATATTATTTCCTTCGCGAATCACCGGATTTCGTCTCCGCATTGGACCGCCTCAGACGATCCCTGGCACTTAAGCGAGTGCCCTTCTATTCTGAGATTCCGCACAAGATTGTACTCTGCCGAGGTTTGGAGGTCTTACTGAAAGGCGGATTTGATTCTGCGCCATACCAGCGACTGCTCAAGATGTCACTCTACCGGGATGCGATATCTACCCTTTGTTCCGGCGAAATGCGGGAAGCATTTGAATCGGCTACCCAAGGGCTCACTTGTGGGCACCTGGGAATGCTGTATGATGCCGAGACATATTTCTGGGAAGGCCGCGTCAAGAAACTTCAAACCCTCTCGACGGCAATACCTTCTTGCCTGGACCTCTTAAGGCATTACATTTCCTGGTGGTTGGATGGGAACGGCCTGCAAATGGTGGATGAGTATTCTGTGACCAATGAGGAGTACTTCAGGTTTGCATTGTTATTCCGCGCCATCTTTTTCAGTACCCTTCTGGTGGGTCGCATTTCCGCCGGAAGGAAGATCATGTCCGCCATCGCTTGCAAGTGCCCGGCAGGTACTCCGGTGATTGATGGCGATGACGTTTGGCTGCAACGTATAGCTACTCACAAGCTCTATTCTATCGAGGGGTTTGACGCTTTTATCGAACATCTCTCGAAATTTCGTTACGGGCACTTCTTCTATATCGACCAGGTTTGCGGTTTTTCCGTCGAGCAGAAGCAGGCATTACTTACGGAAGTTCGCTCATTACTTGACGCAGAACGCTCATACGACCTCATACTGATGTCGGAGTGGCTGGGCAATGATGTAGGCGAAAACTTATTCTGAATTATCCCACCACGCACGCGTCACGGATTGTCGTGTGCCTATGCCATACTGACTTCAATCCCTGTCGAAAGGAAGTCACGTGGAAGCCTATGCAAAGCGGATTTCTATTCCCGTGTCAGGGCATACGAGGCTGCGGTGAAAGCGGCTGAAAAAGGTGGCGGTGTTGTCCCAAAAATAGGATTCCACGATATTTACGGTGTCTGGTTTTCCGGCTTGTTTAAGGAGATCATCATAACCATCGGCAAGGAGCGGTTTGGTATCGATCTCGGCAACATGATGCACGTGTACGTTGATGTCGCGAAGACTATCGCCGATGGAGTTCACGATATCACTGTCTACGGCCATGAATGCCGCCTCTACAAATGGCTGGCACAGGGGTATCACCGAGGCCTGGTGGTGCTGAAAGATGATGTGCGAGGTAATCAGGCGGCAGAAGTCTATCTGGAGAGCAGAACATGTTCCTGGATGCTGAGTGATGAATACAAGGCAAAGCTCCTGTAACAGTGCAGCTACAACTCACACGTAAGGAGGCACGTCATGGCACGTTCAGTGGTAGAAACGGCAAGAATCCTTCAAGAAATCTACGACGAAGACTTCAATGGTGAAGAAAGCGAACCGTACCGGATCGGGTGGGATCAACTGCGGGGTATAGCCGGTGTTGAGCGGCTTACAGACGAGATTATCGGCAGTATCGGCAAGAACATGCTGGACTCTGGCTATGTTCTTGTGCCGTTCGATGACTTCCTGATGGTGGGGATGGAATCCAATTTTCGCCGGACCAGGAAGCTGCCAGCGCGACTAGTGGAAGCCTATTTAGCGGTATCCAACGAGGAAATAGAACCGGACGATGGAGATCAGGAGATCGGTAGTGGTGATGAGACTGTCTAACGGCTATTTCACAATGGGAAATAATGGAATAACCTCCGCAGCCGTTATTTCCCATTTCACTCCCAGCCCAGCCAGTTTTATTCGCCTCTGAAACCAGCCTTAACTTCTTTTACATCAACATTAACAATACGGGGCCACCCATGACGGAGACTGATGACAAGACAAGAATCATGCGTATCATTGGTATGGGGGTCAGTACAGGGCCTGACAAGGGGGTAGCGGCTGCGAAGAAAGCGCTTTCCTGCCTGAGACGACAGGGCGTAATGACTGCCAATATTAAAGACATGCTATGCCGAATTACCGGGTCAGCCGACATGTCAACCGAGGATATTGACAGCGCACTCCGCTACCTGAGATCCTCGATTTTCATCGACATACCGATTACGAGCGGTGTCGTAGTAAATGAAGGGTTAGGAGAGGATGTAATGCTTATTACGATTAAGGCATCAGAATTGTTGGCCTATGATAGCCGTGATAGCACTGCGATGCTGTTGTGCAGTTCTGAAAACTGGGTGATGATGTGGGATGAGACATTACGCCGTATTCCGGCATTCCAGCGGAAAAGATCGTTTATGGAAGACAACGGCTGAATCGGGGAGGTCAGCAGACTCGTATTTTTTGGAAATAATCCGTATTGCCCCCTTTCTCCTTTTTTTATCAGATGTTGCTTTTGTCGTTATAACCTCCAGTCACACCGCTATCCTATTTCAAGTATTGTCAATTAGCCAATACATCTGATCTATTAGACCGTTTTTGCGAGCAAAATTACTCCTGGAAGATAGTTGGAGCTCTCACTAATATATTTGCGCAAGCGGTTTGGAAAGCTCCAAGCTACCAAGTCAGCAGGCGCTTTGCAGGCGCTTTTAATTGTTTTTGTTATGATTTCATCTAGTGCCTCAATATCTCCAATTTTGTCTGCCTTAGCATATACCGGCAAGAAAGACACACCAACTGCCTTAGTAGTATTGTCGTTTCTAGCTTTATAGGTTTTTATAGCGTCATCAACCGCTGCATCTAAGCAGCTCTTAGCAAAGTCATCCATTTTTTCAGAGCACATGTTTAGCCACTTGAATTTTGCCTCTATAATTTCCTCTGAACGGTCATCGCAAATCCAGAGGTCACAGCGACCGTTCTTTGATTTCCCAGTAGTACGGTCAGATTCTTTATCAGATGAAACGTCAATCGCTTTTTCGTGTTGAAATTCTTCGAGTGCAATTCTTCCACATCTCCACGCGGCTGCTGCAAGAACTCCAACATTAGCGCGTTCGTTATACCAATATGGCACATCCCCTTTTGCAATCCTGCTAAACCGCTCTATTGATAATATCCATTCTTCAAGCAAAGCGCTCCAATGGCCCATTTTTTTATTATTTTTGATGACGTAGTTAGCAATAGTTTCCATCGGTGTCCTTGCCTCCATAGTTTGATAGCAGCAAGTACAGGGTAGCATAACGCACAATTTACTCAACCTGGGGTTTAAAATATATCATTCTCCGGTTTATTCTTTGCGCGAGCTTCTGAGGGTATTCTTCCCCCTAAACGGGGTGCAACGTGACAAGAATACTCAGCAGCGAAGAAATAGGCTTCAGGTTACGTATGCTACGGCAACAAGCCGGGTGGAGTCAGGACCGGCTGTCAGAAAAAATCGGCGTATCGCCACAACAACTCCAGAAGTATGAATCTGGAAAAAACATGATGAATGCTGAAAAGCTCCAGCTTGTAGCTCAGGCGCTTTCAATACCTGTTCAGGCTCTCTTCTCGGAGCCTACCGATGAAATGCCGGTAGGTGCCTCGGAGAAGCTTCTTCTCGATTCCTACCGGGCTATTACCAGCAAAAAGCTTCAGGAAAATATCCTGGAAATCGTTGTTAACGTTTCATCCAAGTAAGCCGGCGCCTACTTCTCCTGCCTCCACATTAACTTGGAGCCTGCAACTGGGGTTCTTTAGCAGACGTAGTGACTTCGCAGCCTAATTTTTTCACCAGATACTTGTAGAGATCTTCAAACGCCCTCAAATCCTTTTTCGTCGTTGAATGATGTCCAAGTTCAACATTCTTACCGCAAAAACCTGCCTTCGTGAAATCTGCCGATGTGATGACTACCAAGCCTTCAGTGATCTTGTTATGACATCGTTGGATGATTGCATACCCTTTGCCGTTCATCGCATGTTTATGGTGCTTAAGCGAAGTAAACTCAAAATTAATACCTGAATTTTGCAGGTTGCTTTTAATCACCCACAACGCCTCGTTGCTATAGGCTTGAACCGCCTCTGGGATTTGAGAAATATCGAATGCCAAATAAATATCCGTGAGCGGAATTGACTCTTGCAAACTTTTAATAACCGGCTCGATTAAGGTGACATCTATAGCGGTTGTAAGTATCCAGAACTCATGCTTTTGCTGCTCTTTGAACTGAACATCAATAGCCCGTTCAAGGAAATTTTGGACTGAAATGCCGTGCTTATCGTTAAATATGCGTATTGCCACCTATCACCTCCACTTATTCAGACTTTGCCTTCTCCTTCTCAGTTATTACCTTCAACAGCTTCACTATTGCCAGGGTATCCTGCTTGCAGTACCCATTAACGTTATAGATAGCTTTCGTCACAATTAACTAAAACAGCTGTGTTTATGGGTAGTTGTAGCTTGTATATTCAACTGTGTAGTGTATTATATAATCAGTGCGCGTCAATTTATGTCGCGCAATATAATACTTATGGAGCATGAATATGAGCGCACTCTACAGGCAATGGCTGATTCTGAAGATGTTTCCACCCCGCGGGAAAATATCGACCACCACCATACTGAACCGGTTAATCAATGAATATGGGATAGAAGCATCGTTACGGACTATCCAGCGTGATCTGGTATCACTGGAACTGAACAAATTTCCTCTCGACTGTGACGGTGAAAATCCCGCTGGCTGGAGTTGGCGCAAAGATGCCCCCGCTTTTGGCATATCGAATATGGACCCGGTGTCTGTATTGACCTTCAAGCTTGCTGAGGAGCACCTGGGACGAATGTTTCCTCTCGGAGCGATGGCGGGACTTGAACCATATTTCAGAGCCGCGAACGAGAAAAGTAAGCTCACCTCAGAGTCCAGTTTTTCACGCTGGCCGGATAAGATTAAGGTTGCATCACGCAACCTGCCGATGATTTATCCCCGTATTGCGAACGATATCATGGACAAGGTTTATACGGCGGTTTTGGAAGAACGCAGGTTCAAGGCACAGTACCGCAACGTGAACGTCAGAGTTAAAGAACACACAGTAAATCCGCTAGGAATGGCCTTTGTAGACGGGTTGACGTATCTAATCGCCACATTGAACGAACATGATAATCCGAGGTTGCTACTCCTGCACCGCTTTCTGGCTGTTACCCTTACCGAGATTCCGGCCACAGTGCCTGACGGTTTCGATTTGAATGAATACACTTCACGTGAGTTGAGCTTTCCGGTCGGTGACAATATCAAGCTGAAGGCGCTTTTTTACGATGAAACAGATATCAAACGTCTCCGAGAAACACCGATTGCCGTAGATCAGAAAATTGTCGAGAGGAATGAAGGCTGGCAGCTTCAAGCAACAATTAGCGACTCGTATCAATTGCGCTGGTGGCTGCGGGGGTATGGCGAGAGGGCGGAAGTGCTTGGGCCGAAGAGTTTACGGCAGGAATTTGCTGAGGTTGCTATTGCCACGGCAAAACGGTATATGAGGGCAAAATAGATAGCAAAAATGGAGCGTAACTGATTGCGAGGTTGCCTTAGTTCTGCGTGATAATCACTATTCTGTACCCCCCTTTTTTTTTTACCCACTCGATTACTTCAGCTCTGCTTATCCCGCCAGCCCTCTACGGTCAGCATAACAAAAATAGTGACAAGCGGCCGTGCATTGCCCCCCAAAGGAATATTCAAAACGAATTACGTCGTCGTGGCCTATGTCATAGAAGTTTTTTATGAAAAGTGTTTCAAGTGGATATTTGGCTGAAATTCTGATATGAGTATCCAGCCTTACAATTTACTCAACTTCTGAATTATATTGATGAAACATCAAGATTATAGGAGCTTTTTAGCATCGGTATGCAGCGGGAGGGAATGCTGCGGGTAGATGCTTTTCCAGATTTTACTCTGAGGAGGTGTTATGAGCAGACTGGAGCACATTGAAATCGAAAAGATAGATCTTGATGTTAACAATCCTCGTATAGCCCAATTCGTTGAGTTCTATGAGGACGTAACGAATGATGCCATTAAATTAGCTCTTCAGCATACTTCTGCCGGCGACGGTTCAACTTCGAGCAACAGTTCAACATTTGTAAGTTTGAGAGAATCTATTCGGACTCAGAAGGGAATCATAAACCCAATCATTTTGTTGCGCAAAGACAGTGAACGATATTTGGTGATCGAAGGTAATACACGTTTATCTATATACCAGGATTTCAAGAAGCAAAACGTAGAGGGAGATTGGAGCCGAATCCCTTCCATAGTTTACGACTCTCTCGGCGAAAAGAATATCGAGGCCATTAGGCTACAGGCGCATCTCGTGGGGCCAAGAGACTGGGATGCGTATTCCAAGGCAAAATATCTCAATTATCTCCGTAACTGCGAACATTTGACCTTAAGTGAAATTATCGACTTTTGCGGCGGCAAGAAACAGGATGTCCTTAAGTATATCGATGCATATAATGACATGGAAACGTACTATCGTCCGATTTTAGGCTCAGACGACCAGTTTGATATTTCTCGGTTCAGTGCATTTGTTGAGTTACAACAGAAGCCAGTAAAAGATGCTGTTATTGCCTCAGGATTTACGCTGTCAGATTTCTCAGCTTGGGTTCACAAAGGGCTGCTTTCGCCTTTGAATACTGTCAGAAGTCTTAAGTCAATATTGGGTCATACCAAGGCCAAGGAAGTCTTCTTACAACGTGGAGCTAAGGAAGCGCTTAAGCTTCTTGACACAAGTCCTGCTCCAGACTTGAACGCTTACACCATTGAGCAGTTAGCTAAGGTTCTTTACAACAAGATAACGCAACTGACGTATGACGAAATCAAGGAAATGCGTCGAAACCCTGAATCCGAAAAAGTTCGCATTCTCCTTGATCTGAAAGATGAGCTAACAGACATCTGTAATGACATCATAAAAGAAGGTTGAAATGGGTGAGTCGCTCAACCACGTTCGCCTGGTAAAAGCCATCATCGAAAGAGTATCAAGCCTAGACCCACAAGCAGTGATTTTAGCAGATACTAGCATTTATGCTGCAAAAGACCGACCACCCAAGATTGGTGGTCATGTGCCAGATGTATATGCTCGAATCGATATGTTGCGGCAAACAATTATCGGAGAAGCCAAGACAGGGAAAGACCTGGAGAACGAGCACACTATGAGCCAATTGAGAGCATACCTCTCCCACTGTAGCACGAATCCAGGGACTCGCCTTGTCCTAGCGGTTCCATGGGACATGCGGTCGTTTGTTCATAACCTCCTGAACAGACTGAAAACACAGATGATGTTGCCTAAGGAATCAGTTGAAATATTGCACTGTTTCATAAGCTGAGAGGCTATGTCAAAAATCTTATTAAGAAAAGAGCCGGACCTAAGTACGAAGCATCAGAGTTTCCCGTACCAGCATGATGCTGTCATGGCCCTCTGTAATCTCGAATATGGTGCGATATTCCATGAACAGGGGCTTGGTAAGACTAAGATAGCAATAGATCTGTTGCTAAACTGGCTTCAGCAAAAGGCCGTTGATACAGTTATCCTGGTTGTCAAGAAGTCTCTAATCCAAAACTGGTCAGATGAGCTTACTACCCATTGCTTCATAAAACCTCGGTTTCTGAGTGCGAACAGACAAGAAAACTTCTATGTATTAAACAGCCCGGTAAGGCTCGTGGTTGCAAACTACGAAACGATAAAAAGCGAGAAGGACAGAATTAAACTTTTTTCCAAGACCCGCGACGTGGGGGTTATCCTCGACGAAGCTGCTAAGATCAAAACACCGGATTCAGAGATTACTCAGACATTCTTTGAACTGATTCCCTTCTTCAAACGTCGGGTAATTATGACAGGAACACCTGCGGCAAACAGACCCTACGACATCTGGGCTCAAATTTACTTCTTGGATCAAGGTAAGAGTCTCGGCACCAATTTTTCCGAGTTTAAGCGAGAGACCAATCTTGATAATGATCTGTACGATGATATAGGACGGCAGATAGACCTTGAAAAAAAGCTCTCGGGAATCTTTTCTCGAATTGCATCATTTGCGGTTCGTGAAACCAAAACGTCCGGTGTTATTGAGTTACCAGACAAAGTTATTCAATCGGTCCAATGCTCTTGGGAATCTCGCCAACTGGAAATTTATCTACAGCTAATTAACGAGCTCCGCCTCGTGATTCTCAAAAACGGCAAGCCTGTCGAGGACATTTCCGATTCTACTCTTAAGCTGCTGCTGCGGTTGGTTCAGGTCGCATCTAACCCCAGGCTAATTGATGGTGGATACAGTACCACGCCAGGTAAAATGGATACTCTTCGGGAACTCCTCAGCGAAAGCACTTCTAAAGGTGAGAAGACTATTATTTGGACATCATTCAACGAGAATGCAGTCTGGCTTGCGAAGGAACTAATTGAACATTCTCCATGCACAGTATACGGGAAACTGCCGATCAAAGATCGTAACGAGCATATCAAACGTTTCAAGACCGACCCTGCTGCACGAGTTCTCATAGCCACACCTGGTTCAGCCAAAGAGGGGCTAACTCTTACTGTTGCCAATAACGCCATTTTTTATGACCGTTGTTTCAGCTTGGACGACTACTTACAAGCTCAAGACCGAATTCACCGTATTTCACAACAAAAGACTTGTTATGTCTATAACCTTATCATGCAGGATTCTATTGATGAATGGGTGGATGTTCTCTTATCCGCCAAACATGCGGCAGCACAACTTGTTCAAAACGACATAGACCTGGAAGAGTATCGCCGAATAATGTCGTATGAGTTTGGCAGGATTCTCCGTGAAATTCTGAATGCAGGAGTGAATAATGACTGAGGTCGCTTTGTCGAACGTAGAGCACGGGACATTGACGCTACGCGGCGATGAAATTGCCGTACAGGTTGGCTATGTATCTCATAATGATTTGATATTTTTCCCTGAAAACCCTCGTATTTACACAATTGTAGGGATGGCGTCAGAAGAACCTACACAGAATGAGATATTTGAAGCCCTCAAGGACATGGAGCACGTTAAGCTGCTGGTGCAATCCATTAAGAATAATGGCGGGCTTCACGAGCCCATCATTGTACGCGGGAATCTGGTGCTTGAAGGGAACAGCCGACTGGCTGCGTACCGCCTTTTGTCTGAGAAGGACCCTGTAAAATGGGGCCGTATAAAGTGCAAAGTCCTGCCCGGCGACATCAGTGATGACTTGGTCTTCGCCCTGCTGGGCGAATATCACATAATCGGAAAGAAAGATTGGGCGCCCTATGAGCAAGCTGGCTATCTATATAGACGTCATAAGGTTATAGGGATTCCGACGCAAGAGATCGCCAGAGAACTGAGCATGACTACCAATGCTGTCAACAAACTTATTAATACCTACGAGTTCATGAAATCAGCCAGTGATACTGACCTCAATCGCTGGAGCTACTATGAAGAATATCTGAAAATAAAAAACATCAGACAATTACAGGAAGATTATGAGCAGCTTGATTGTGTTTTTATCACTAAGGTTAAAACTGGTGAGATTCCTAGAGCAGCAGATGTTCGTGATAAGCTAAAGGTTATACTTGCAGCAAAACCTAGGACCATTAACAAATTTCTTTCAGGTGAAAAGGACTTTAAACAGTCCTATGATGCCGCAGTTGACCAAGGGCACAGTGATGGCTGCTATAAGACATTGCATAAATTCCGAAGTTGGATAGTTGAACATGAAACAGAGGAAGATTTATTGTCTCTCTCAAAAGAAATCAGGGACAAATGCATTTTTGAAATTAATAGAATCCATAAAAGAATAGAGAAATTGATAGAAAAGTTAAATTAGATTAGTTGTTATAGATGGTTAATTTTAATCAAGAGGTAGTAATATGCCGGATATTATTGATAATAGCGTATCAATACTTGAACAGGTTATATCTTATTATAAGACTGGAGCCATAAAAAATGAATTAGATACTATTGCCAACAATATAAAAACCGACTTGGCCAGCATACTTGACGATAATGCCTCAAAATTCGATTTGATAATAAGCAATTCAGTCGCAACTAAAAAATTATACAGCATTGTTTACAGGATAAAAGATCCAGTCAGCCTAAGTGAAAAATTTATAAGGAAAAGTGATGGGTTGAAATTTATTGTAGATTCAGCTTTGGCAAGTTGTGATGATGTAATGCATAAGCCTGAGGTTATAAAAAGACAGGTTAAATTGCTTGGCGATATCATTGGTATTAAGATAATTACAGAACTAAAAACTGATTGTCATAAAGTATACGACTTAATTATGAACAATTTATCAAATTTAGAAAAAAAGCATATTAAGTTCATAGACATCAAAGACCAGCCATTATCAATGAAGAACGGTCTTTCAATTTACAATATAAAAGCAGCCTATCAAAATGAATGTAATTTTGAGCTTCAAATTAAGAGCAAAATTGATTCTGCCTGGGGTGATCTTGACCACACTATCTTTTACAAAGACTACAAAGTAAGTCCTATAAAAAGCACAGTTCAAGTTTCTATGAATAGAATTGGCATGTTGTTAAGTGAATTAGAACATTTTTTACATGATATACGTGAATCTGATAAAGAATATAATGAAAGGTCAAATTTCATTACCGAGTGTGACTTGTTGCAAAAAAGGCTCTCACCACTTATTTGTGAAAAGCTCAAAGTAGATTATGATATTACTGACATATCTCCGCAACTTATACATTTCTGCAAGGCCATCGGTGTGACAATTGATAATACTATTCCTGAGATAAACTTTAAATCATTGGAGATAAGATCTGATGATGATGATGTTAAGCACTATGTTAATATAAGAAATCGCGATTATAAGTTAATGATTCTTGAATCCGCATTCATGTCGTGGTTTTCTCAAAAAAATAATGATGAAGTGTCCATTGTGAATTACAGGCCAGCATTCACTGAATACATCAAGCAATTAAATAAATATTTAGTTGAACAAATAATTCAAAATAATCCAAATTTTGATATTGGTAAAGTAAATGACTATATAGTAATTTGCACTACTGAGTATATAAAGTACATTCCATCGGCTAAGATATATTTGTCAACCACTTGTCATGTAGATTTAATTAAGCAAATTAATTATATCAATGATTATTGGGATGAAGATCGTAATGTTGACGACCGCAATTTAATATTATCTGCTTACATTATTCAGGCATTTGATGGTGATTATAAAATGTTTATTGAAGATGTGAACGATGGACAATTTGAATCATCTGTCCCAATGATGATTAAGGAATGTATTAAAAACATGAAAGAAAATGATGCTATAGATAAAAAGCTGGTGATTAAGCTTGAACATGGTATTGACAACATTTTGATTCATATGAACCGAGGAGAATAGCATGAACAACAAATTCACTGTATTGTCATACAAACAGTTCAATCAAGAATATATTAGCCTCGCTTTACCGTTGCGGATAATTACAGCATACAGCCACGTTATGGTATACGGTGAATCTGACTACGGATATCAAAGGAAACCTGAGCCACAACATTATAGAAAAATAGTTAAGTACATGCTTGATCCAGAAAAAGCCAAGATTTTGCCGACATCTATTATTCTTGGTGCCGATAAAGAAACAATAAAAAAACATGTTGTCACAAAGGATGGAACAAAAGAAATAGATTTTGATAATATCGATAAATCAAACATATTCAGAATAGTGGATGGTCAACACAGAATTGAAGGAGTACGTGTTGCTGCTGAGAAGGATCCCTGTCTGAATGACTACATTTTTAATGTTATAATCCTATTAATAAGCAACGAAAACAGATCTTCGGAGGTAAATGTTTTTACAGACATTAACTCTAAAGCTAAGCGAATACGTACAGATTTAGCTGAGCTTGCAAATCACAATTATGAAATTCTCGAAAAACGCATAACAAAAGTAAGTAAGCACATTGCCATTAAAGTTGCATATGAACTAAAAGAAGATTCTAATAGTGTCTGGTATAAAGCAATTAAATTCGATATTCATTCCGATGTAGTGTTAGGTGTTGTAGGTGTAAACACATTTAGTGATTCAATTGAGGCTATTGTTGATAAATATATAGGTATTTCAGGATACAATATAGGTTGTGAGCCCCATGAATTGATAGTATTCACCGAAACAGCTTCTAAAGAAATATCTGCAATAATAAAATCTGCTTGGGAGATCGTTGCTAAAAAGTGGCAAAAATGCTTTTCAACTGAATTCAATTACGACGAAGAGCAACAATTGCACGAAACTAGATACAACAAGAGTTGCTATATTCAAAAAACCTTGGGTGCAAAGGCAATTAATGGGATTTTGGGTGAGGTGGTAAAGCTGAATGGTTTTAGCGACGCTGCTTTAGAGAGATTTGAGAACATTATAGACTCTAGTAGCTTGAAATCTGATGATTGGATGGCTGGACAATTGTTTTCAGGATTAAGCTCGGAGTCAGGTGTCACAAAAGTAAAGAATCTTATCCAAAATAAGTGAATGCGGATAAAGGTTGACACGTCATTGTTTTGCAGTTAATTTCTTCAAAATGAAGAAAAATACTGCGACGACTATCCCTGGTATTGTCGGTGTAGCTGGGGGCTTAGAGGTTTTTCTAGGGTTTGCAACAGCTTCATTTCTTTGCAAAAACTCTTTTTCTGACATCCTAAACGAAGATACTGGGGAAGGGTATCAACGCCCATATAACAGAAACCATAGCCTTGATTTTAGAAATTATATACTTCGTCATGCAAGCTCAACACCTCCTCTAATTTTTAACCTACGCAATGAATTATGCCGGTCCTGGTCAATACAAAAAGGGTCTGGCAATTCAGCGTTCCTTACACTGGAAGATGGAGTCCGTTGTTTAGCGCAAGTTGATTGTCAGCATCGGCTTGGTGAATTGGGAGGAGTAGATTTACCCCTTGCCTTCATGATTTATCTTGGTTTAGACCTTCGTCAAGAGATGGCTATTTTTAATGTTATCAACAGTAAGGCGAAAGGACTCTCTAGTTCACTTACTGATTATCACGAAAGCAAGCTGCTGTCTGACCTTACCAAGGATGCTCCACACCTCTTTATTTCCCGTCGCTTAAATGAGGACCCAGCTTCTCCCTGGTATCAACTCATTCGCTATGGCGGTGAAACCACTTCAGGTCTCAAACGACGTACTTCTTTCCGTATGATGCAGAAGACTGTTCAGACTTTTCTTGCCCAGACCAGAACAATACTCGATATATCCATTGAAGGGAAATACCAGGTTGTCCTGTGCTTCTGGAAAGCAGTGCAAACAATCTTTTCGGATGCTTGGAAAGACCATCGCAGCAATCTAATCACTAAGGGTGTCGGGCTTTACGCCCTGATGCAATTACTTGGGGACATTGTAAAGAGTAATCCAAAAGCTGATTTTTCAATTGATTACTTCATGTCCATGCTTTTACCTCTAAAGTCAAGCATCGACTGGTCGTCACAAGGTAGGTTCGCCTATGTAGGCGGAAAGAAAGGTGCGCAAGATGTTTATCAGGCTCTCAAGAACGAGGTGTCACTTTGAGAGTCCTTCTGGTTGAGCCTGACTATCGGCATGGTTCTGTGAGTTTTAGAAAGGCTGCAGAATCTGGGAGCGCAAAGAAGCGTGACGACGAAAGCCTCTGGTATCCGCCTATTGGGTTACTAAAGCTGGCGACCTTCCACAAACGACGTGGCGACACTATAGTTTTCGTCAATGGTTGCGACAAGTCTGTTGTCAAAGAGCAAGACCTCTTTTCTCACGAGCTCCTGTGGGATCGGATCTACATCACCACTCTCTTTACGTTCGATTGGAAGAACGTTATTGAAACCATCAACTTTTATAAGAAAGCGGTGGGTGGTTCCGTCCACAAGATATTTGTCGGTGGCATTATGGCCTCTATCATGCCGAATGACATCTTTGAAGAGACTGGAATTCAGCCTTTCGTTGGCATCCTCGATACCGCTCGAAAAATCGGATTTGATGACGACACGAACATAGATTCTCTCCCCCCTGCATACGATGTTCTCCCTCAAAATTTATACGCCGTCAACGATACTTACTATGCTTACGCTACACGTGGCTGTACCCATAAATGTCAGTGGTGCGGTGTTCCGGAGATCGAACCAACGTATTGCGACTATATAGACATCAAGCCAATGATTCGTGAAATGCGTAGATTATACGGCGATAAATCCCGCCTGAAGTTGATGGACAACAACGTGCTGGCATCTCCAAGTCTGAACAGAATCGTCGAAGATCTTGTCGAATTAGGTTACGGAAGAGGCGAAAAAACACAAGGTACTGTACCACCCCGCAGTCGCGTCATAGATTTTAACCAGGGCCTTGAGGCGACACATATTAATGAAGAGAACATTACGCTGCTTGAGCAGTTGCACATCAAGCCGATGCGGATAGCTTTCGACCGATTAAGCTACAGAGACCGTTACATTAATGCCGTCAATGTTGCACAGAGGCACGGTTTTAAAGAGTTTTCGAACTACATGCTTTACAACGAAAAGGACACTCCGCGTGACCTATACGAACGTTTGAAGATCAACATTGACATCAACCAGTCATGGCGTCATGCGGATGGCAAGGCGGCAGCGGCGATTTACAGCTACCCGATGCGATTTGCACCGATTAAGGACAATTCTCCTCAACACTTGAACAGAGCCCGTGATTACGTATCCCCCAAGCCTGACAGGAATATCGATTACCTGCATGATGCACGCTGGACAAAACGCTTTACTCGCAACATTGAAATCATCAAGGGAGCTTCCCACGGAGCCATTTCACCCACGCCGACACTTGCTTTGCGGGCAATCGGGGAAACGTATGAGGAATATATAGCTAATCTCTACATGCCGGAAGAACTAATTAGATATCGCGACAAGTATGAAGCAAGAATTTACCCAAACAATCCGGACAGAAAGCCAGGAACCGGGAACGTAGAGGCGTTTCGCGAATTCATTCTGCGGCTCCTAAGCTCGCAGGACGAAGTTTTTTTCGAATTTCACGATGCCGTGTCTCCTTGTTCGAAAGAGGCAATCAAGCAGGCTTTTAATACGGTCAAAAATGAAGAGGTCAAGAAATGGCTAGAGTGGTATCTGAAATAGAAAAGAAACCGGTTATCGGTAGGCAGTTATTCGATATCGTGACATCAGGAATGTACGATAACCCTCTGATGATATATCGGGAGTATATTCAGAACTCAGTTGATTCTATTGATCTTGCAGTAGAAAGCGGGCTTATCGATCAAACGTCCGCCCATATTTCCATCACACTTAGTGGCCACGACCGGTCAATTACAATCGAAGACAACGGCCAAGGACTTGATAATGACATTGCTCATAGCGTACTTACCAATATAGGTTGTAGCCCGAAAGAAGGGACGAATCAAAGAGGTTTTCGTGGCATAGGCAGACTTGGTGGGCTTGCGTACTGCGATGAATTGATTTTTGAAACCCGTTCCAAGGGAGACGAGTTGGTTTCGGTTGTTCGCTGGAACCGAAAAGAGTTTGACTCTATTGCGGCAGATACCCAGCGCAATATTACGCTCTCTGAAATGATTCAGTCAGTCGCTACGCTGGAATATGATGATGTTGTTGAAGAGACCCCAGACCACTTTTTCCGTGTGACCATTCGTAATGTTCACCGGTTCCACTCAGATATGTTGATGAACTTTAAGTCGGTAAATGACTACTTAGCTCACAGCGCCCCAGTTTCGTATAACCATGAAGTTTTCTTGCATGCCCCAGCAATTCACGAATATTTATCTGAAGTAAGCGATTACCGCTGTTATCGGATTCTCGTCAATGGCCGTGAGGTCTTCCGCCCGTATGCTGATGAAGTTAAGCTCTCAACTAATAGTTCTGACTTCATCCAAGGAATAGAATATTTCCAATTCAAAGGCACAGAAGGACAAACCATTGCTCTTGGTTGGTACGCCAGGACTCAGTTTCTGGCTACATTGCCAAACACTCTGAACGTGAAAGGAATCCGAATCCGGCAAGGGAATATTGAGGTAGGTGGCGAACATTGCCTAGATGACAAGTTCTCAGAGCCTCGGTTCTCCGGCTGGCAATTTGGTGAGATTCATGTAGTTGATAATTCCCTTAAGCCTAACGCACGCAGAGACGGATTTGAACACACTCCCAACTTTGAGAGATTCCTGGAGCAAGCACATGCTCTAGGTCGTCATCTTAGTAGCGCGTGTCGCAAGTCTTCTAACGTTAGAATAGCCAGTGCAAGAATTCAGGGCTCTCTTGAACAACTAGAAAAACTGATTAATGACCCTCTGACGTACATAGATGAAGAACATTATCATCAAGCCATAGAGAACTCTCGTTTGTCGTTGTCGAACCTGGAAAAAGTTGCCGTACATGGAATCTCTGATGAGATGAAATCACGGCTGGATATGTTGCGTGAAAAAATGGAATCATTTGACCCAAAGCCAGTTCTGTTGGAACATGTGCTTGATGGGCGGAAGCTGAAGCACATAGATAGCAAAGAACTGCTGAAGCATGTCGCTAAAACTATCGTTGCTAACTACAGCACAAGTAAAAAACCTGAAGATATCCTCCAACAGATATTTGCCGACTTTACGAATTCGACCTATGCAAATCACAAGATGAATGGTGTTGTTTATTCGGGAAAATAAATAGGAATACTTCGGTCATGACAAAAAAAGGGCAAACTGGCAGAATCAGGAAGGAAAAGGACGTTATCTCTTAATATGGCTACTGATGGCTAAGGAATGTGGAGGTAAAAGAGTCAAAACGGCTACTAACAGGCGTTTTTCGGACCTGTGTGACTCTTTTCTTGTATTTAGCGTTATTTTATTTACTTTTTTGTCAATAATAGCACAAATAACTGCATAAGTGCTTGATTTAAGAGGTAATTGTTGATATTATGTAACAGCTGGTTGAATTAAGCATAGTGGTTTTATTAGCAAGGGATTTCATCTTTCCATCTTTGTTGCTCATCATAACTTGACCTGATTAAAGCCCCTGCATACCTATTGTTTTAACAAGATATAAGGATTGCCGACACTTACCCCCAGACAGTGTCGGCATTTCTTATTTTTGCCCGCCAAATAATTTGCATAAGGAGGTAATGTCGTAGAGCAGCAACATACCGATACCGAAGTGTAATGAACTTTTGAAGAAATGAGGAGGTTATGAAATCAAACTTTCGACAACAGGTCTCAAATTATGATTGCACGCCCTCATGCATCATTAATGGACTGAGTTACCTGTTCCACCGACATGAGGTGCCACCGTTCATCGTCTACAGAGTTTACAAAGATTGCCTAGATGGCGACGCCTCTCGGGGAACATCGGAACGGGCAACAAGGGAGATGGCCTATCTGCTCAACAGCTACCGGGACCCCCGGTACAAAAGCTTTGCCGTCGAAGCCAAACTAATCTACGGCACACAGGTCCATTTACGTAAAAAAAGTAAAATCATCGGCTGTATCGAAGATGGCGGCGCGGCACTTCTCTGTGTTCACTCAAGTAATAACTTCTGGCATTACATCCTGGCGTTCTACCATGAAGACGGCTGGTTGCATTGTTTCGACCCGTCGCCACGTACCAGAAGGTATCTTAATAACGATGCCGTACAGTTTGATCTTAACTCCGGCCACCAGGAAGCAAACTTACTCATTCGGTGCGACTGGCTGGACCGAGATTTTACTGGAGCCAGGAATCATCACAACAACAAATATATCTTTGGCAGTACCGATAACCGGGAATGCTTTCTGCTAAACCGCATCAGCCCTTAACAACCATCCCTTGACCACAAACTCAGTAAAGATCAACCCGAGGAACCGCCAGAGGTTTCCTTTCGGGCTGACGTGCGTCCGCAAAGGAGTATTGCGTAACCAGCTTATTTGAAAGGAGAAAGCGTCATGAGCCTACAATTGTCACCGCAAGGGCATATCAACCGCACGGTATTGCAGGCTGTTGCGGCAGCGATCAAAAGCATCGAGAGGGTATCAGGTGCCATTGAAGAATATGAGATCGGTAAGGATGACGCCGAACTGCTCAGTTCGGCATTGACTGACCTCTGGGCCATCCTGGAAACCAACGGCTACACCATCGACATAGACACCAACCGACTGAGGAGGATGACACCATGACCGTCGAAACATTATTCGGCCAGGAACAGGTTCCGGCCAAAACACGAACGATCAAACTTAAACAAATCAGGGCGGTCTATGAAACGTTGACCATAAAGGAAGAGCTTAACCGGTACTTGCCGCCGTTTACCCGGTACAACAGCCCGGAGCAGGTATTCACTACATTCGGCTATTTGCGACAGGAGACAAAAGAATATTTTCTGGCCATTCACCTGGACGGCAAGAACCGAATTTGTTGCGTAGATGAGGTATCGGTCGGCTCTCTGAACCAGAGCATTGTTCATCCTAGGGAGGTATTCAAGACGGCTCTGCTGTCATCGGCGGCGGCGATCATCCTTGTGCATAATCACCCGACCGGTGATCCGACACCGAGCCGGGAAGACATAGAAATAACGCGTCGGTTGAGAGAAACGGGGGATGTCATCGGTGTGCGGGTACTTGACCACATCATAATCGGTGACAGCTATGCCTCGTTCGTAAGTTTGGGGCTGTTATGAGAAATGCACAACACAGAATACGGGAAGGAGTGGCGATCATGAAATTCAATCCTGGGCAACTGGTTGTAACCAGGGGCGTTAATGATTTGATAGCTATCAACGAGGAGTTTGCCAAACAAGTCATGCTGTCGCTGAATCGGCACATGGCCGGTGACTGGGGCGATGTCTGCGATGAAGATAGGGGTAGCAATGAGTTGGCACTACAGGAAGGTGAGCGACTCTTCTCGGTATACAAGAAAGAGGGGTTGCCGACGATATGGGTAATAACGGAATGGGACCGGTCTGTAACGACAGTGTTGTTTCCAGATGAATATTAAATCGTAAGGCGGAGTTGTGGCTCTCAGTATTAAGAGTGGCATGAAAAATCAATATAAGCTATTTTACGGAAAAAATTTAATCCCTTGGCGGATAAACCAAGATTGTACACCAAAGAATTATGTTTAAGTATATGTTTTGGTATATCTGTGAAAATACAACTGGAGATTAGTTATATGAATCAAATAGTTAAAGCGTCAGTTAAAGTGGTGTCGCACATTAAAATCAAGGGGTTACGGTATTTGCCGTAACCCCTTGATGCTTTTGTATGACACTCTTTATGACCGCACTGACGGGTTTAATTGGAATCTGATTAACACCTGTAGGTTCTATACTAGATTATGAGCTTGCAGAGCTCGGAGTAAGAGGGTAAATTCTTACTCCGCCTGCTTCCTGCTAGTGTCGCTGAAAACAGGACAAAGACATAATGAAGTGTATCTCTTGCCATCGCCTCTTTTGCCCTAATGCTGCAAAATATCGTAGATTGAATAATGAACGATGCTAATTCCAGTATTTTCGGTATTTGGATTTTATGGAAAATCACTTTCCTGCTATATCAATAACAATTCCAGCGTATAACGAAGAAAGTCGCCTTCCCGGATATCTCAATAGTATCTTGGCGTACATATCCCAGAATAACATTAGTTATGAGATCATTGTCGTAGATGATGGGAGTACCGATTCCACGTCAGCTATTGTAAAGAGTTATTCTGAGAACAACCCCAATATTAAACTCATCAGATTATCGCATAACTGTGGGAAAGGATATGCTGTTAAGACTGGCATGTTGCTGGCTAAAGGTAAACTTCGATTATTTGCCGATGCTGATGGTGCAACACCAATAAATGAGCTAGATCGACTAAAAAAATATATTGATTCCGGTGCTGCTGTGGTGATTGCTTCTCGTGCTTTAAAGGACAATTCCTGTACTATAAGAGCGCATTTGCATAGGAAAATTATTGGCTCAATATTTAATTTTATTGCACGGTTACTGACGGTTAAAGGCATACATGATACGCAATGCGGGTTTAAGCTTTTTACAGAAGAGGCAGCAAAAACAATTTTTCCGCTTCAGCAGATTAATGGTTTTGGATTCGATGTTGAATTGCTTTTTATTAGTCAAATAAAAGGATACAAAATTGAAGAGGTTTCAGTAAACTGGACGGATATACCAATTACTAAAGTTAAACTGTTTAGAGACTCTTGGCTAATGTTTACCGATGTGTTGAAAGTGCGTTTAAATTATTTAAGAGGGTTCTATGGTAGCATTTAAAATAAGGTATAAGTTGGATGTAACTAAAATTCAATTATTAGTAATTGTGCTTTGTGCAATAATAGTCAACGCTAATACTTTATATAATGATTTTGTTTATGATGATATTGCTCAAATAGTAAATAATCCATGGATCACTGACACAAAATATATCCCGGATATATTTTGGAATGATGCTACTCATGCCGAAACTAAGGGGATATCAAACTATTATCGCCCCATGATGAATGTTATATACCTTATTAATTATCATGTATTCGCTGGACTTAAGGCGTGGGGATTTCATCTTGTAAATATTATTCTTCACGTTGCTGTGACAATACTTGTCTTTTGGGTTGCTGCCTTACTTGTTCGTAATGATAAATTAACCACTGAAAATACATTTTTATCTGTTCCTCTTGTTTCTGCGCTGGTCTTTGCTGTCCACCCTATTCACACAGAAGTGATTGCTTGGATAGCTTGTGTGCCAGAGCTTTCATTCACTTTATTTTGCCTGCTCTCCCTTTATTCTCATATGAAATCCACAGTTATTTTTGATAAAGGCCATGTTTATTCTCTGATTTTTTTTGGTATCTCAATGCTGTGCAAGGAGACGACTATCGCTCTGCTGCCTATATTAGCCATATATGACAGCATTTACGGTAAGGAAAAATTCAATATACGCAGTAGTATCATGAGATATCTGTCATTTATTGTAATTATCGGAATATATTTGATCTTAAGGTTTAATGCTTTAAGTGGCATGGCTCCATCCAACAGGTATCAGGAACTCAGCACATTTGAAGTAATAATCAATACTGTGCCGCTTTTTAGTCAGTACCTCGAGAAACTTATCTTGCCGGTTAATCTGAATGCTTTCTATGTTCTACATCCGGTACATTCTATTACAGATATTGTATGGTTATATTCACTTGTCATAGTTGTCGCATTTATTGTTTTGGGATATGTGTTGTTTAAAAAATGTAAGTCTGCTTTTTTCGGATTAATAATAATAACAATGCCATTGTTACCAGTTCTGTATATCAGGAAGCTTGGGGAAAATACTTTTGCTGAAAGATATGCTTACTTCCCATCCATTGGCTTTGCTCTGATGTTAGGATTATTATCCACTATGAAAATAATAAATAATGATTATCGAAGAAAAACTCTTTCTGCCCTCTTACTGCTTGTCGTAGTGGTATATTCTATTGGGACAATAAACAGAAATACGGTTTGGCGCGACGAGATAAGTCTATTTTCTGACACACTACAAAAATCTCCGGAAAGTTCTTTTATTCACTTTGCTATGGGTGCTGCTTTTGCCGACAAAGGTAATTTGGATGGAGCGATCAATGAGTATCTGAAAGCCCTGCGAATAGACCCTAGGGATTCAGAGGTTCATTACAATCTTGGATTGGCTCTTGCTAAGAAAGAAATTATTGATGCCGCTATAATGGAATTCAGAATGGCTATTACGTTGAATCCCAATTACGCACAGGCCCATAACAACCTGGGAGTTGCTCTTGCTCGTAAAGGTGAGTTGGATTCAGCGATTAAGGAATACCAGGTGGCACTTACTCTAAACCCTGATCACGCTCAGGCCCACAATAACCTGGGGAATGCACTTGCAAAGAAAGGAAATTTGGATGCAGCAATCAGGGAATACCAAGTTGCCCTTACGATAAATCCCAAAGATTTGGATACGCAGAGGAATCTTGAGCTTATTCTTGCTCGGAAGCTGAGTCACTGAAGAAATTTCTTCTGAATCTTGTCAGTTGAGCCAGTCTTGGTATTTCAAGGGACGTTACACTTATTGTCTAACTTCAAGGAGATTCAACCTTTCAACGTTGGGAAGTTAAAGGTAAAACTAGTTGTTACCTTGTCCGTGTTAAGCAAATCAATAAATGTCCACACAATTTATGTGGGTATCCATTAACCACAAAACCTCTTAACTAATGTTGCTAATCTATTTAAAAACTCGTACCTCTGATTTCAACCAATAGCCTTGAGGAGGGGTTTCAATACCGAGTTTCTTACAACGCTTTCTTATGGCTACGTCTGATATCCCAAGGCGCTTTGCAATTTCTGTAAAAGGCATTTCCCAGACAAGCTTCGCAAGAGTGGCTAAACACATGGCAGATCTAGAAAGGAACAGAACATGTCCATGACCGTTGACATCAAAGACAACAAGCTCTGCATTGAGATCGATCTGGAGAAGCCCACTCCATCGGCATCCGGCAAGACCCTGGTCGTTGCCAGCACCAGGGGGAATACTGTCACCTCAGTCATGGTTGACGGCAAGCCGGTTACTATCGGCCTGAACGCCTATATCAAACCGTAATGAAGGCCGAAATCTATGCGATTACTTACAGGATCCCTCTGACTGATAGCCAGCAGGCCAAGCTCGACAAGAAATGGCCTGACGGTGATCCGTTCATCTCTTACGAGAAGATTGATTCCCTGCTTGAGCCGCTTCCGGTTGAAGACATCTACTGGTCGCATTACACGGGGCAATTTCTCTACTTTACCGTTCGCGGCGACGATATAGAGGGCACCGTTGCCGAGGTTATCAAAAGGCTTGAGGATAAGCTGGGCAAGTGATTCATTCAATGGATCTGTTTGTCATCCTCAAATAAGGTAAAAAAGGCACATTATGATGAGCATGGATACCTTGCGCCCGTGTACTGAAGCGTCCGGCAACCCCGACGACCTGATTGAGCTGGCTGAAATGCGTATGCCGTTCGGAAAATACCAGGGCCAGTTGTTAATAGACCTGCCTGAGCCCTATGTTGTTTGGTTTGCTAAAAAGGGGTTTCCCGAGGGAAAGCTGGGGCGGATGCTACAAGCGGTTTATGATATCAAGGCCAATGGGCTGGAATATCTTTTTGAACCGTTGCGACCGGGTAGAGCACCAGGAACGGGGAGTAATTAAACAAAAACAAGCCATACCTCGCAATCCGGGCTGCTGCTATTCTCCGGAGAGAGCGATTGACTGTTCCGGTTCTGTTTCGGCCGGGGATTGGTTTTGCAGCGCAAGCTTTTCCTCTTCAGGGACGCTCTGTTGCTGGGCTGCTAGCGGCTTGGTGACCGGTACCGCGCTGGTATCCTTGGGATTATCCTTGATGGATTTGGCTGAAGCCAGACGTTCGTCGCGTTCGATGCGTTGCAACTGCTTGAATACCGTAATCGCGTATTTGTTGCGCTTTCCCGGTGTCTGGCTGTTGTAGCAGCCAATGGCTTCCCAGGAATAGCCGTATTTCTTCATGCATGAAGCCAATATCATGGCCCCGGCCTTGATGTTGGTGCAGGGGTCCCCCAGGGTGCTCCACCATTCCTCGCCGTAGGTACGCCCCCAGAGAGAGTTGATCTGCATCACCCCGAAATCGTAACTGCCATTGGTGTTCCTGTTGACAGCTCTAGGGTTGAACCCTGATTCGACCTTTGCTATCGCTCTGAGTATTTGGGGATTGATCCCATACTGCATCCCTGCCTCGTCGAAACAGAGATCTTCAGCTTTGGCGGCAGAGGCATAAAAGAGTATTATAGCGAGGCAGCAACCAGCGATCATTCTCATTGACGCGAGCCTGTTATCCGGAGTTGAGGTGATCAGCAACGTGTATTGTTATTATTAGCACAATTAATCAAGCTGTTCCATGGATTATCTGATTGTCTGCCCCTTGCCATGGAGTGGATTGACATCTATTTCCATAAAGTGTAAGGCCTATATACAGAAGCGGCGGCAAGGCCGCGTAAATGAGATCTCTCCGGACGGTTTGCTTTGAGCCATGTTGTCAATAACCATATCAAGGTGGCCTGCGCCATCATCGAGCGTGACGGCCTGGTCCTTGCTGCTCAACGCAGCGCCGGCATGAGCCTGCCGCTCAAATGGGAGTTTCCTGGTGGCAAACTCGAGCCGGGTGAAACTGCGGAGCAATGTCTCCGGCGTGAACTGGTTGAAGAGATGGGGGTACAGGTGCGTGTGGGAGAGGCTCTCCCCTCTACTACCCATAATTATCAGACCTTTACGGTGACACTGTTCCCTTTTGTCTGTACAATCGAGTCCGGCGAGATCGTGCTCCATGAACACGCCGCCATTGCCTGGCTGGCACCGGAAGAGCTACTCACCCCTGACTGGGCTGAGGCAGATCTGCCGGTGATTGAGCTGCTTCTGCAACGTTCTTGATATTACCAGCGTCCGCCCTGTGGACAGAAACCATAATTCTATGACCATCAGATTCCTCCATACCGCCGATATTCACCTTGGCAAGACCTACCGCACCTCTAGCGGTGCGGCCGAGCGTTACGAAGACTTCTTCCACATGCTTGAAGCTATTGTTGCTGACGCCGTTGTCGAGCAGGTGACGTTCGTACTGATCAGTGGCGACCTGTTCCACACCGGCCAGATCCTGCCGCGTACCTTTGCCCGCACCATCGAGACCCTGCAGCCGCTCAAGGACGCCGGGATCCCCTGCATCGCGGTTGAGGGTAACCACGACTGGATCCACCGTCGCGACAGCATCTCATGGATGGAGGCGCTATCCCAAATGGGATACATCCGCCTGCTGCGCCCCTCACGCACCGAAAGCGGCGGTTATCACTTTGACCCGTTCGATCCCGAGACCGGCATGGGGGGGCACATTGAAATCAACGGCCTCAATATCTACGGCCTCGGTTACATCGGCACTCAGGCCGGAGCCCATGTGGCGCGAATCTGCGAGGCCGTAACCACCAGGAGCAATCTCCTGCTGTTTCATGTCGGGGTTTGGAACTATTCGCCGGTAGAGATAGGCAATATGAAGCCGGAAGAGGCGCTACCGCTGGCAGAGGTCTTTGATTACGTTGCCCTCGGACATGGCCACAAACCTTACACCATAGAAACCCCTGAAGGCCGCAGTTACGCCTTCAACCCCGGCGCTCCGGAGTGCGTTAATTTTGGCGAGGAGAAGTACGACAAGGGGTATTACCTGGTTACCGTTGAGTCAGGAGGGTATCACCACCAGTTTCGCCGTAGCAATCCCCGCCCGATGTTGGTTATGGCCATCAACCTTGACGGGGCAGAACACGCGGCTGATGCCCTGGAGCGCTTGCGTTGCCAGGTTAACGAGAAGCTTGGCAGCACTGCTGATAACCGGAGGCCTCTGCTGGAGCTGAGGCTCAGCGGCAGGGTGGCGTTTCACCCGTTCGAACTAGGGCGCGAGCGGCTGAAGCTGATACTGACCGAGCTTTGCAATCCGCTGCATGTGGAGATCAAGAACCATCTTTCACTGGTGACCCGTAGTGGCGAAGAGGAGGCAGTGGCCAAGCGGAGCCTGTCTGAGATTGAGCGGGACGTTCTCCGGGAGTTGGTCTCGGCCAAGAGCGACTACAAGGGGCACGAAGAGGAGCTGGTTCGGCTTTCGCTGGCCATCCGTGATCAGGTCCTCAAGGGTGAGACTGACGGCGAAGAGCTGCTTGGTCTGCTGCTGAGGGAGCCAGCCTGATGCAGATACTCTCGATCCAGCTGAAGAACATTAAGTCCCATCGCGACACGCAACTCTGCTTCTCGGCAGGGATCAACGTCCTCTCCGGCCCCAACGGCGCAGGCAAGAGCACCATCTTCGAGGCAATCGGCTATGCCTTGTTCGGGGTGGATGCCCGCGATTTCGTCTCCAACGTCGATCGCTTTCTCTCCATCGGCGCCAAGCGTGGAGAAATAGTAGTTACCTTCCGCACTGACGATGACACGACCTGGCAGGTGAGCCGTACGGTCGGCACCCCGTCCAAATGGCTACTGGCCAAGGAGCGCGACGGAGCCTTTGAGGTGGAGGAGCACGCCCGGATCGAGGAGACCGAGGCGAGGATTGCTGAACTACTTGGCCTCAATAATGGCAGACCGTTGGCTGAGCAGTTCAAGCTGGTGATCGGACCGTTCCAGAACGATTTTCTCGGGCCGTTTGTCATCAAACAGCCCACCAAAAGGCAGGAGGCGTTTGACGAGATCCTTGGCATTGATGCCTGGCGCAAGACCTATAAAGGAACCAGCTCCTTACTCTCGGCGTTGCAGGAAAAGATGAAGGTGCTTGCCGCCGAGGTTGCAGTAAAGCAGGAACAGGTCGCGGTGCTGCCGCAGAAAGAGCTGGAGCTGGCCGGTAACAGGGAGACAGCGGGACAGGTGGAGCAGCAACTGGCAGAGAAGGGGGGAGCGCTCAAGGAGCTGGAGGCAGCCCTGTCGGACCTGGATGCACGGGAAAAGGCGATAACTGCTATTACAGCCGAGGTTCAACTGCTTGAAGGCCGTGTCAAAGATGGCGGCGAAAAGATCGCCACCCAGAAACTGCGGGTGGATGAGGCTAGGAAAGCCAGGACTGTGGTCGAGCAGTCCCGCAAGGGGAAGGAGTCCTACGACCAGGCCGAGTTGCGTCTGGCAGAGCTTCGGGCCAGGGAGCAGCAGCGCAGGGCAATAGAGCATGAAATTGCTTCTCTGGAAAAGGAGGCGCTCCGCTTGTCCCAGGCTGTTGGCCATGAGAAGGTCGAGATAGCGCAGATCGGCAAACAGCTGGCAGAGGAAGATGCCGGCCTGGTAAAGGCCAGAACTGACTTGCAGGTCGATGACACGTTGCGACAGACCGCTGCCGCGCTTCCGGAGTTGCGCAGTCAGCTGGACCAGCTTAAGGGAGAGCGCGCTCTACTGGAAGGGCGGCGCGCCGGTCTTGTGGAGGGGAAAGAGAAGCTGGCTGCAGGGAGCTGCCCGTTTTTTCAGGAGCAGTGTCTTTATGTCGCCGACAAGTCGTCCAAGGATCTCTTTAGCGAACGGATTGACGACCTTGATCGCGCAATGGCCACCCTGGATCAGCAGATTACAGCGGCGGCCCACAAGGTTTCAGAAGCGGAACAGGGAGGAAAAGAGCTGCATGGCCGCAAGGTGCGCTTGCAGGAGCTTGACAAGCAGGCGCTTGCCTTGGAGGCGCGACTCCGGAAAAATCGCGAGCGCTCCGATAAACTGGCGGTGCTGAAGGAGCAGCAGACAACAGCCGTGTCGCTTGTCAGTGCCCGTAAAACCGAGCTGCAGGTCTTTTCCGGTCTGGACGAGTTGATCAAAAGTTGTGAACAGGAGCGCATAAGCTTCCAGGCGGCGCGTGACACCTTTAACGCGCACCTGAAGGATGCCGATGATCTTGAAAACCGGAGCCAGACTCTGGCCAAATGGCAAACAGCCCTGGAGGAGCTGCACACGGCCAGGTCCGGCAAGCAGGCTGAGCTGGAGCGGTGCCGCGCGGCATACCATTCTGAGAGACACCAGGAGCTGAGAGGGGCAAAGGATCGTTTCCTGACCGAGGTGGCAACCTGCCGGCAACAGCTGGCTGAACTGGAGAGAAACCGGCAGCGGCTGACAGAAGAAGTGGCCAGCCTGAAACGCCTCCAGGAGGAGATCAATGCCAAACAGGCCAAGATCAGGAACTACGAGGAGAAAGAGAAGCTAGTCAAGTTTCTGCGCAACCAGGTTTTTAAGAATGTGTCGGCGCAGCTGTCCGAGCGGTTTCGCGAGGAGATCACCCTGAGGGCGGACCGGATCTACCGGACCATTAGCGAAACCGACGAGGAGCTGATCTGGGGAGAGCACTACCAGATCATGTTGCGCGACCTGGCTGATGGCGTGCTGCGCGAGCGGAGCGACGACCAGCTTTCCGGCGGCCAGACCATGAGCGCCGTCGTTGCCTTGCGGCTGGCCCTGCTCCAGACCATCGGCGCGCGCATCGCGTTTTTCGATGAGCCGACCTCGAACCTTGATGCCTCGCGTCGGGAAAATCTGGCCCACGCCTTCCGCGCCATCGACGTTGGCCGGGAAGAGGTGACCGAGCACTGGTACGACCAGCTGTTCCTGGTCAGTCATGACGTGGCTTTCACCGAGATCACCGACCAGATGCTGCAAATCGGTGAGGAATCTCTCCTGGTTACTGATGCCGGATAGACTGAGGCTGGCAACCTATCTTGAGCGGCGGGCCATCCGGTCTCCCTGGTCTCTTTCCGGGATTGATGCTGCCGGTTTCTCCGGTGCGGTGGTCATCCCATCCCTTGCCGAAAGCGACAACCTCTCTCTGACCCTTGACTCCCTTGTGCATACCGATCCTGAGTTGCTCCGGCAGTTTCTCGTCGTGGTGGTGGTTAACCATCGCGAGGATGCCGATCCCCAGGACAAGGCCGACAATGTGGCAACCCTGGAGATGCTCCCGGCTTTGGCAGAGAGACTGCCGTTGCATCTGGCGTGGGTCGATGCTGCCTCGCCCGGCCTGGAACTGCCGGTGCGTGATGGTGGGGTGGGGATGGCGCGGAAGATCGGTTTTGATCTTGCCTTGCCGTTGCTTGCCTGGAATGGAGCCGGGCCAGTGCTGGTGGCCCTGGATGCCGATACTCTGGTGGGTGAAGATTACCTGACGGCCATTGCCGGGCATTTCAGGAGGTCGTCCGCTGGCGGCGCCGTCATCCCGTTTTGCCACCAGAACGCCCCGACTGCTGCCGGGCAGGATATCATTGACCGGTATGAACTGTTTCTTCGCTGCTATGTGCTTGGCCAGTCTTATGCCGGCTCACCCTATGCCTTTCATACAGTCGGGAGCGCCATGGCCTGCACGGCGAGCGCTTATCTCCGCTGTGGCGGGATGAACAGCCGCCGCGCCGGAGAAGACTTCTACTTTCTGCAGCAGCTGAAAAAGACCGTTGGTATTGCTATGGTCTGCGGCACAACGGTTTATCCCTCACCGCGACCGTCCCACCGGGTTCCGTTCGGCACCGGCCGCTCCGTTTCAAAGGCCCTGGCAGGCGATCACGACTCTATTACCTTTTACCGGGCCGAATGCTTTGCCCTGCTCCGGGAGTGGCTCTCGCTGGCAACAGGCTGCCTGGAGGCGCCTGGTGAGACGATAATTACTGCTGCCAAGAGCATTTCGCCGATGCTGGCCCAGTATCTTGAGCGGGAGGGGTTTATGGGATCATGGGAACGGATTTGTCGGGGGAAAAAGACCAATGAGGCGTTGCTGGCGGCATTTCATGAATGGTTTGATGCCCTGAGGACCATGAAGCTGATCCATCATTTCTCTGAGACTTTACTCCGGTGCGGGCCTGAAGAGGCGGTCCCGGAGCTTTTGGCCATGGCCGGACTGGAGCCTGTGACCGGGGTGAAAGCGCAGCTTGAGTTATTAAGAATGGTGCAGAACAGCCCAGTTTGACAACCGGCCGACCGACACATAGCCTGGGGTTCATTGTTTGCAGGTGGCTGCAATTTTAATGTGAACACATTAGTTGCTGTTTAAGTATGGTGCTTGATGTTCAGGTTCAGTTCAGGTGTCGCTGGTTGTATCTTAACTAAATCATGTAGTTACGCTTGGCATTCATTTGGCTAAAGATAGATCGCTGTCCATCTCCATCAAGGAGGCCATTCATGGCAACGATCCTTCTTTTGACCCTGGCGTGCAGTTGGTTACTCTTCATCGGTATTGCCATCTTTCACAAAAACAGTGAAGTTCCGGTACACAACAATAAATAAGGCTATCTGCTGTAAAAGAGGCTGTAGAGGCTTATGCAGCCACGCCGGCTACACCGTGCGCTTTTTCCAGGTAGTAGCAGTAGGTCCCCTCGTAAATTCTCATCTCTCCATGATCGATCTCGAATACCCTGTCAACCAGTGATCTGAGGAAATGACGGTCATGGCTGACAATTACCACAGTGCCGGTAAAGTTCTGCAGGGCATCAAGCAGAATCTCCCGTGAGCGGATATCAAGATGATTGGTCGGTTCGTCAAGGACCAGGAAGTTGATCGGCCTTGCCAGGAGCGTAGCCAGCACCACCCGGCTTTTTTCGCCGCCTGAGAGATTTTCAATCCGCTTGTCCACGGCATCGCCGGAAAAGAGGAATGCGCCGAGCAGATTGCGGATGACGCCGATATTTGCCAGCGGCATGGCATCTTGCACCGTCTCGAACACGGTCTTTTTCGGAGAGAGCAGATCCATGGCGTGCTGGCTGAAATAACCGATTGAGACGTTTGCCCCCACAGTCACATTGCCGCAGGTCGGATCGGTCTGGCCTGCCAGCACCTTGAGGAAAGTGGATTTGCCAGCGCCGTTTACCCCAACCACCGCAATCTTGTTCTGCCTGCGGACAACACCCGAAACCCCGCTGAAGACCGACTTCTCGGCACCATCCGGCAGCTGCCAGCTCTTAGCAAGATCGCTGAAGCTGACCACGTCATCACCGCTGCGCGGAGGGGCATTGAACTCAAAACGGACGATCCGCTCTTCCGGAGGGATTTCGATCCGGTCGATCTTTTCCAGCTTCTTTACCCGTGACTGCACTTGGGCCGCATGGGAGGCGCGCGCAGCAAAGCGGGCGATAAACTCCTCTTCCTTGGCAAGCATCTCCTGCTGCCGCTTATGGCTGGCAAGCAGCTGATCTTTACGGATGTCCCGCTCTTTTTCGTAGAAATCGTAGTTGCCACCGTAGGTGGTGACGGTCTTGTTTGCCACTTCGATGATCCGGGTGACGATCCGGTTCATGAAGTCGCGGTCGTGGCTGGTCATCAGGAGCGCCCCCTTGAACTCTGCAGCCAGCCACTCTTCCAGCCAGATGATCGACTCGACGTCGAGGTGGTTGGTCGGTTCGTCCATCAGCAGGACATCAGGTTGCAGGGTCAGGATCTTGGCCAGGGCAATGCGCATTTTCCAGCCGCCGCTGAACGATTCCACCGGGTGGTTGAACCGGTCGGGACCGATACCTAGTCCGGTGAGCACGGTTTGGGCCCGGGTGTCCAGGTCATAGCCGTCGCGGTGCTCGAACTCTTCCATTGCCTCGCCGTAACGCTCCAGCAGGGTGGCCATCTCGTCGTCCGACTGCGGCTCGCACATTGCTGCTTCCATCTCTTTCAGTTGCGCCGCCAGCTTGACGGTAGCAGCAGAACCGGCCATAACCTCTTCCAGGGCGGTCCGGCCAAGCATCTCGCCTACATCCTGGGAGAAGTAGCCAATGGTGGTCCGCTTGGCGCAGGTGATTTCGCCGCTGTCCACTTCCTCCTCTCCGGTAATGATCCGGAATATGGAGGTCTTGCCGGCGCCGTTTGGCCCGACCAGCCCGGTTCGGCTGCCGGGGAGTATCTGAAAGCTCGCATCGCGGAAGAGGAGCTGGGTGCCGTGCTGTTTGGCAATATTCGAGAGATGAATCATGGTGACTCCAGTGTGTCTTTAAATAGTATTTACGGGAGATGGCGGCTGAAAAAGGAAGGCATTGCATGATGGCAAGGCTGACCGGATTATTGCCCGGAGTGAGGGTGGTTGTCAACTGCAGAGGTGTGGAAAGCGTATTGGAGAATATCGGCGGCGGGTTCAGCGGGCAAGCCACCTTCTTGACTTCGCTGTATTCGGATGGTATATCAAATGGTATATTTACCATTTGGTACTATAATGAGGAAGCCATGGAAAAACTCACATTACGGCAACAACAGGTTCTGGATTTCATTGCCAGCCGCATTGACGGCAAGGGCCTGCCGCCGACCCTCCGGGAAATCGCTGGCCACCTTGGCACGAGCGGCAATATAAGTGTTCTCAATCATTTGAAAGCCCTGGAGAAAAAAGGGTATCTCCTCAGGGAATCAGGGAGTTCCAGAGGGATCATGCTTGTTCGGGAACCTCTGCCGGAAATGGTGTCTGTTCCCATAGCCGGTTTGGTTCGCGCTGGCGACCTGACCTTGGCTGTTGAGGATATTGAAGGGTACTATCCCCTGGAAAAGGTGCAGCTGCGGGGCGGGACCTTTTTTCTTCGGGTCAAAGGGGATTCCATGGTCAATGATGCCATTGTTGATGGTGACCTGGTGTTGATCCGGCCGCAACAGACCGCGGATAATGGCGATATTGTTGTGGCCATGATTGACGGAGAGGCGACCCTGAAGCGGTTTTACCGGGAGCGCGATCATATCAGGCTGCAACCGCGGAATCCAAACATGGCTGCCATCATTATCCCTGCTGGCGAGGAACTGGCAATCATCGGCAAGGCGGTCAAAATCATCCGCAACATTGAGTAATGGGGCCATATGCTACAGCGGATCAGGGAATATATCCGGGTGGCGGTCATTCATGGGCCGGGCAGCAAGCTCAGCCCGGTCTGGTTTGACTGGAAGCGCCGGAAACACATCATCCTGGAAGTCACCTACCACTGGCGGCATTGGGCCGGTAGCGACCTGATGCTCCATTATGCCGTTACCGACGGAACGGCGCTCTACGAGCTGGTGTACAACGCAACCGAGCAGCTTTGGCTTCTGGAAAGTGTGGATGCCGATCAATCATGAGTAACGCAGGCACGCACAACATCATAATGCATGTCGACATGAATGCGTTCTTTGCCTCGGTGGAGCAGCAGGGGAACCCGGAACTGCGCGGCAAGCCTATTGCCGTCATCGGCCGGGGACGGACGGTTGTTACCACCGCTTCCTACGAGGCCCGGGCTTGTGGCGTCAAGACCGGCATGAACACCTGGCAGGCACGGCAGGCATGCCCCCAGCTCATCTTCGTCATCGGGGATAACCAGAAGTACACCTACACCTCGACCCGGATCATCAGTATGATGCGGGACTACACCCCATTGGTGGAGGTGTTCTCCATCGACGAGGCGTTTCTTGATGTCACTCATTCCCTGACGATCTTCGGCTCTGCCGAAAGGATTGCCCACTTGCTCAAGGAGCGGATCAGGGAGCAGTTCGGCATCACCTGCTCCATCGGCATTGCTCCTAACAAGATGTTGGCCAAGCTCGCTTCGGAGATGAAGAAACCTGACGGTTTGACCATTATCGAGCCTGACCGGGTGCAGCGGGTGCTGGAGCGGCTGCCGATCAAGGAGCTGTGTGGTGTCGGCAGAAAGATGGAACGGCATCTGGAGCTGCTGGGCATCCGTACCTGCGGAGAGCTGGGGCGGTTTCCCGTGGCGGTCCTCAGGAAGAAATTCGGCATTGTCGGCGATAAATTAAGCCGGATGGGGCGGGGGATCGATGCTTCACCGGTGATTCCTGCCGATGAGTCGGAGGAAGTCAAATCGGTCAGTCACAGTATGACGCTGGACCGGGATATCGAAGAGAGACAGGAAATTTTGAAATACCTGCTGCAGCTTTCCGAGATGGTGGGGCGGCGAGCCAGGCGCTACAGCGTATGGGGGAAGACGGTTACCCTGTCGATCCGCTATGCCGATTTCGACAGCTGGGTGGGCAAGCAGGAGACCTTGCCTCATTTCATCAACCAGAGCGACGATATTTACCGTGAAGTTACCGCTATTCTGGACACGATCAGTTTGACCCAGCCTGTCAGGCTGCTGGGAGTCAGGTTGTCCAATCTTCGTTATGAGAGCAACCAGTTGCCGCTGTTTGAGGAGAAGCGGAAAAAGCTGTTCCTGGCAGACGCCATGGACGAACTGAACGATAAGTACGGCAATTTTACCGTGACCTTTGGCAGTCTGCTGGACGGCGAGGAGCCGAAGAGCAAGGGGAGTCATGTCATCAGTCCGGCTTGGCGGCCGGATGGGATCAGGAATGTGGAGGTGAAGTGAGATTTTTGAGGTACACTTACCGTAGGTGGTTATGATAAAAGCTGTATGCTACAATGCCGCTGAGCTTGGGATGATGAGCGGTAAAATACAACTTATGGAGAGTAGGAAATGAATGTCAGATTGTTAGTGTTGATAGCATCTTTTGGGGTCTGGTCGGCTGGTATCGTTCATGCCGAGGACCTGAACCCTGTCGTTGGCAAGGCAGGAGATTATGTCCTGCGCGAGGCTGATCTGGATCGGCTGCTTGACAATCTTTCGTTAGAGACGCAAAAGGCAGTAAGATCCAACCCGGAGCAGCGGACAGCTTTTGTCAAGCAGCTGCTCCTGACAAAGGCGACTGCTGCCAAAGCCAGGAAAGACGGTTTTGACCGGAAGCCGGACTTCAAGGAGCTGGTCAGCAATGTCATCGATAACTACCTGGCGCAGGAGTACCTGAGCAAGGTAGTTACGGCAAACATTACCGTTACGGATGAAGAGCTGAAAAAATATTATAGCGAGCACGAAAAGGAGTTTCTCATTCCGGAAGCGGCAAAAGTGCGCCATATCTTCATTGCATCAACCAAAGATGCCGCCGCTGATTTGAAAGCAAAGGGCAAAGCCAAGGCAGAAGGGATTCTACAGCAGATCAGCAAGGGCGATGATTTCGCCAAGCTCGCCAAAGAACAGTCTGAAGATGCCGATTCAGCGGCCAAGGGTGGCGATCTCGGTTATATCTCGGCCGGAAAGACTAATTCCCCGGAGTTTGAAAAAGCGATCTTTGCGCTGAAGGCTGGTGAGCCGGCACAGTTGATAGAAACCTCCTTTGGTTATCATATCGTCAAGATTGATGAACGGAAGGAGCAGAGGACAGCAACTTTTGATGAAGCGAAAGAGTATATGCAGGGCCAGATCAAAGAGCAGATCAAGCAGGAAAAGGCCCAGGAATTCCTGGAAACATTGACCAGAGAGACCGGATTGACCATTGTCGACGCTAGGAATCCGGATACAACTAAATAGATTAATGGAAGTTGTTGCGCGCAACTGAAAGGTGCCTCGTGAAAACCAAGGCCACTATTACCTCCCTGGCGTCGCTCAGGGATCGACTGCGGGAGTTTTCTCAAGAGCGTGACTGGGACCAGTACCACACTCCTAAGAATCTTTCCATGGCGCTTATTGGTGAGGCGGCTGAACTGGTCGAGCATTTCCAGTGGGTTGAGGGGAGCCAAAGCCACCTTCTTGAAGAAAAGACGCGCCACTCTGTGGAAGAAGAACTGGCCGACATCCTGATTTATCTGGTACGGATTTCGGACAAGCTTGATGTGGATCTCTACCAGGCGGTTGAGCGCAAGTTGGAGATCAATGAGCGGAAGTACCCGGCGGAAAAGGTCCGGGGGAGCGCAAAAAAGTATACTGAGTATGTCGATTGAACTGAGCTTGATGAACAAAAAAAGCCTCGATGCAGGAGGGGAGCATCGAGGCGAAAGGAAGGAAGGGTTTGTTCTTCCTTGATTATGTTTATTGCGATATGTGTGCCAAAGTAAAATTTACATGATTTCAAATGGTTGTCTACTTGGGCAGGATGGGATTTGTATGAAATGAGCACACCACTGTTCAAGGTCAAAAAGGGAAGGGATGTTTGGTGGAGGGGTGAACGGGGAGAATGGTATGTAGTCATCCAGTTTTTCCTGATCCTTCTGGTGATATTCGGACCTCGGTCATTTAATAGCATGCCTTGCTGGTTTTCATCCCCCGGCCGGTCGGCATCTTACGCCGGTGCTGCTTTGCTTCTTTCTGGGTTCATTCTGGCACTGGCCGGGACCATCAACCTAGGCCGCAATCTCACCCCCTTGCCGTCTCCGAAGCGTGATGCCATTCTTGTGCAGTCTGGCGCCTATCGCTTGGTGAGGCATCCTATCTACAGCGGGATACTATTGATGGCTTTTGGATGGTCCTTCGCCATCCACAGCATTCCTACCCTGTTTTATGCGGCGCTCTTGTTTGGGTTTTTTGATCTGAAATCGCGCCGGGAAGAGATCTGGCTGGTGCAGAAGTTCCCTGAATACACTAATTACCAAAGGCGTGTTCGCAAGCTGATCCCTCTGGTGTACTGATTCCATAGGAGCTTAATGCTATCACCTAACTGCAGGAACCAATCAAATCAAGCCATACTTTCATCATCTGCGACTAAGATGATCCCAAGAGGTTAATGATGACTCAAAGAGCAATGCTCTGTCCCCGCTGCCGGAAGATAATCGGCAGCAACGAAGTAACCTGTTCCTGGTGTGGCGCATCCCGCCCTTCGTCCCTGCTGGCTTCAGCAGCCTGGACTCGCGGAGCACTTGACGGTGATTGGCTGATAAGGGCCATCATTACTTTGAACATAGGGTTTTATATTTTGTCCCTCATGGTCAGTTCTCATCGTGGAGGCGGGCTGAATCCTTTAAGTTTTATGGCTCCTGACCAGACAAGCCTCCTTTTACTCGGTGGGACGGGTACTATGCCGATCGGCCAGTTTGGCCGATACTGGACGTTGATCTCTGCCAGTTATCTTCATGGCGGGATTCTCCATCTGATCTTCAATCTTATGGCTTTGCGGCAAATCGCCCCATGGGTCAGCCAGGAATATGGCCCAAACAGGATGTTTATCATCTACACCCTGGGAGGAGTCGCAGGCTTCTGGGTATCTTGGCTGGCTGGAGTTCACTTTACCATCGGAGCTTCTGCTGCTGTCTGCGGTCTTATCGGGTCTCTGCTTTATTTCGGTAAGAGCCGGGGGGGAACCTATGGCGCCATGGTATATCGTGAAGTCAGCGGATGGGTAATCGGCCTGATTCTGTTTGGTCTGATAATGCCAGGGATAAACAACTGGGGGCATGGTGGAGGGCTGTTAGGTGGGATATTGCTCGGAATGATGCTCGGTTATCAGGACCATGGCAATGAAACGGCTTTTCATCGCATTCTGTCATTATCCTGTGTGGTTCTGACAGTCGGTGTGCTTGGCTGGGCGATTTTCAGTACATTAGTTCTCATTCTTGCGCGGTAACTATTTTTGCTCGGCTGATATTACCGGCCTTCATGATCAAGTGAGATTTCGAAGGATTTTCCTCCTTGCGAGAACCTTACTTTATCCGGGAAAATCTGTTCCACTTTTGCTCCGTCCACATTTCCTCCCTCTGAAACTGCGGCGCCGTTGATCACCGCAATGCGGGAAGCGCTGTCCTGTTGCCAAGCTATGCCGCTGACTCTCAATCTGGGTTTTGGCGCAACTTTATCTGCAGGTGGTTCCGTTGTTTGCGCAACCGGTGCTGGTTGCTGAGAAGTGACTGATTCCTGAGGCTTTGCCGGTTGCGACGTTGATACTGACGGAGCTGGCAATATCGGAGCCTTTGCCGGTCTGGAGGTGTTTTCTAAGACTTTTGCGGTTGGTTCTGTGACACCAATTCTTGGTGCCAATACAGCGGGACTTACTTCAGTCGCCGGCGTTTGTGGGCTAGTTTGAGATTTAGCGGGTTGTGCTTCCTGTTGAGTTGCCTGTAGCCGACTTGGTTGGCCGGTTGTCTGTCTGGTGGCGGAAAACCCGCCCATGACAGAGTAGGTAACAAGGATTGAGATAGCTGCAACCATTGCAAGAAGCGCTGGAACGAGCCACCTGTTGGCATGCTCTTTTCTTGACCGACCGGACATTTTGATCGCAGTTGAGATGTCCGGTTCTTTAGTCTTACGGGTTTCTTTATCCTGTTCAAGTTTTTGGAGAGCCTTGAGAATTGAGCTCATATCCTAAGTTCTCCCAGTATTGCTAAGATTTGGTCCTTTGGTTTCACCGCAGGCTCGATAGAGGTTTAACAGGGTTCTGGGACCAGGCACCCCGTCCGGAGTTATGAAATGGGCTTTCTGGAATTTCCTGACAGCCTCTTGGGTGGCATTGTCAAAAGTGCCGCTCTGCTTGCCTGAATAGCTGCCTGCCTTGGCAAGCATGGTTTGGAGTTTGCGAATCTCTACTGAACTTGTTCCCGGTTGGATTGAGTCCGGGAGGTTGTTTACGTTGCGCCAGAGGAGATATGCGGTGCCTGTCCAGTAGGTTGCCAAAGTTTTTTCAGGCAACGCCCATGTCATTTTTGAAACGGGTGATAGTAGAAAAAATTCTCCTGACCCTATTCGTGTGAGGGCAATATATCGAGTCCCTTTTATGCCAGGTATGCTGAGTTCCAGCAGGCAAGGTGCATTTGTTGCGACAATATCCCTGATTTGCATCTGCTTGAGGTTTAGCAGTCTCATCCCACGTCTGGCGGCAACAAGTTCCAGGCCGCGATGAACGGTTTTTCCATTGTACTCCACGACAGGCTTAATGTTCCAAAGCCTTGCCAGTTCATTGAAGCCTTGGGTCGCACAATCAAGTTCGCTTATTTGCTCAAGGTCTGACTTTATTGCGTCCGTAACCTGAGGCGCGGCTGCTGATGAGCCTGCGGATAGACTGGCTTGGGCAGCAGTGCTTTGCGAATTGCTGGATTCAATGTATTGGCCGATGATAAAGCCAGTTGATACCAACGCCACGGTAATGGCTGCTGCGGCAGCAAGACGCCAGAGCAAAGGTACGTACGATTTAGGCAGGTTTTCCCGGCGCAACTCCCGTATGGCAAGATCAATCATTTTGGGCGATATTTCGCGAGATTCTTCAGTGAAACCTATCAATAGAGCCCGGTCACAGAGTACATTAACAAGACGCGGCAGCCCGTTGGAGTAGTTGAAAATTTTCTTTAAAGCCATGGGGGCAAAGGTGGCGGCTTTCCAGCCCCCGGCAATTTCCAGGCGATGGTCTATATATGATGCCATATCTTCGAGGTCTAGCGGCGGGAGATGGAATCTGACCTTGATGCGCTGGTTGAGTTGCCGTAGATGATCGCTTTCCAGCAGGTCAACCAGTTCCGGCTGCCCGGCAAGTACTATCTGGATGAGTTTATCCGTATCTGTTTCCAGGTTGGAGATCATCCTGATTTGCTCAAGAACCGCAGGATCTAGATTTTGGGCTTCATCAATGACGAGCACAGCAGTTCTCGCCGCGGCATTTTCATTGAGCAGGAACTGGTTGAGAGCATGCATCAGTTCATCGATGGTGCCGGTCGCAAGAATGCCAAATTCACGGTTAATTGTGCGTAGTAGTTCATCGGCGGAGAGCTTTGGGTTAAAAATTAGTGCCGTACGGTGTTTTGAGTCATCAAGCTGGCCGAGTAGAGAGCGAAGAATCGTTGTCTTGCCGGAGCCTACTTCTCCGGTAAGTTCGATAAAGCCGGCATGGCTTTCGATTCCGTAGAGCAGATGTGCAAAAGCTTCCCTGTGGTACTTGCTCAGGAAGATGAAACGAGGGTTGGGTGTAATGGCAAACGGTTGTTCCTTGAACCCGTAAAAGTCGCAATACATTGGGATAGTTGATCCCCTCACCGCTATTGAAGTCTAATAAGAGTACACTATTTCACAATGCTTCTTATTTATCAAGTAACTGTGGAAATATCTGAATTTAAGTGGTGAGATGATGGGGTTGAGCAAGAATAGCAAAAGGCCGGAGTTACACTGCCGGCCTTTTGCTATTATATGATGGTTCTTCGTATGATATCAAAAAAGATAGGGGAGAGAGGAGGGGACTCTCCCCTATTAATCATGCGAGCCCGCTGGCCGCATGCTGATCATTGAGTTTGTTGAGAGCGTGCTCTTTGTATATATGTACTTTCAATAGTAATGCCAAAATATGTCGGTGGGGGACTGTCACGGTAGGTTGTTGAATGATATGAACTAATTGGTCAACTGAGCTAATGTTGAGAACGTCAGCTCAGTTTGATTCAGTACAAAATTTAAACAGGCTTGTTCACTGCGTGTTATCGACGAGTTGCTTGCCACCTCTACACTACTTGGCAGGAGTCACCCTGCTACTCATAACTTCCAGTCCTTTAAGCAGTTCCACGGCCCTTGCAAGCTGGTGGTCATTCTTAAGCTCTTCATCGGTTTTAATGGCAGCGGGCTTTTCTGGAACTGCCTTTTTCTCTTCAATACTTTTATTGGTAGAAGGATTGAGTCTTCCTTTAAGGTCGTTCTCTTTTATGTCTTTTTCCGGAGAAGGTTTCTGTCCCTGAGGAGCCAAGCGATTGACAATGATATCCGGGGTTATTCCTTTTGCCTGGATTGATCGCCCACTCGGGGTGAAATACCTGGCTGTGGTAAGTTTAAGTCCGGCATTGTCGCGCAGTGGCATAACAGACTGCACCGATCCTTTGCCGAATGTTTGGGTGCCCAGAATAATGGCTCGTTTATGATCCTGCAGAGCCCCTGCCAGGATTTCCGAAGCGCTGGCGCTGCCTCCGTTCACCAAAACCACGATCGGATAGTGCGGTTCCTTATCGCCGATCTTAGTGGAGAGTTTCATCTTTGCGGACGGTTCTCTCCCCTCGGTATAAACGACCAAACCGTTGCTGAATCCTTCACCGATAAAGCAGTTTGCCACCTCAACTGCCTGATTGAGGAGACCGCCGGGGTTATTACGCAGATCAATGATAAGGCTCTTTATTGCACCGCCATTCTGTTCCTTCAACGTCTTAAGCGATTTTGCAAACTCAGCCCCGGTAGTTTCCTGGAAATGGCCAATTCTGATATATCCTATGCCGGTATCAATAGAACGAGATTTAAGGCTTTTTGTCTGAATGATATCTCTAATGATAGGGTAGGTGACTGGAGTGCCATTGCCATCTCTCAGTATGGTAAGGGTAACTTTTGTTCCTTTTTCTCCACGCATCATGCTTACGGCGTCATTGATTGACATGCCTTTAGTATATTTGTCATTAATTTTCCAGATATGATCGTTAGCCTTGAGACCGGCTTTGTAGCCCGGGGTGTCTTCTATTGGGGCTATAATGGTTAGTTTATTGTCTTTAATAGATATTTCTATGCCGATACCGCCAAAAGATCCCGACATCTGGACTTTCATCTCTTTAAAAGAGTCGGAGGGCATGTAGGCACTATGAGGGTCAAGAGAGGAGAGCATGCCGGTAATTGCGCTCTGCAGAAGCTTCTTGGTCTCAACTTCCTCAACATACTCTTTCTTTACAATCGATATGACTTCTTTGATCAGTCTGATGTTTTCCTGCTCAGTGGCATGACCTGAACTTTTAGCAAGATAAAAACCGAGGAACACGACACAAATAACCACCATCACTACTATGGCAGACAAGATGATTAACAGCTTTTTTTTCATGAAAAAGGAGACCCTCCAAAAATAATTTTACCATTTCAAGCCGAAAAGGATTTTTTGTCAAGCATTCGATTCTGGTCCTATCTCTGCAAATGGGTCGAAGTGCCGGATATTGGCGCATTTGGGCGGTACTTTTCACTTGCCATGCAACTTGATATGTTTTAATCTTTGCCAATTCTTTTGAATCAATCTTTTCTGGAGGGATGTTTAAAATGTACAGTGAACCAGGAAAAACCAAGTTTCAGATCGACCTCCGCAGGCATCTCCGCGAACAGGATATTTGTGAAAATCTTATACACGTAATTTGCGAGATAGCCGAAGCCTGTAAATATGTGATTAATGCAGTGCGCACCGGTGACCTTGGTGTGGCAGGAACCTCAAACCTCTATGGTGAAGAACAGCTTGCCCTTGATGTTCTTTCTGACCGGATATTGAAAAAACGACTTATCCATACCGGCGTTGTCTGCAATATCGCATCTGAGGAGATGGATGAGATCTATCAGGCGCAAGCAGCAGCAGATGGCCTTTACTCAGTGGCTTATGATCCCTTGGATGGTTCATCTCTTGTAGACGTGAATCTGGCGGTCGGGACCATCGTATCAATTTACAAAGGAAGTGACCTCCTGCAGCCCGGAAGAAACCAGGTTGCTGCAATGTATGTTCTTTACGGGCCGAGAGTTTCTCTGGTTTATTCGGTCGGCAAAGGGGTTTACGAGTTTACTCTGAACCAGTTGATGGAGTTTACGCTGACTCGTGAGAATGTGACCATGAAACCTGCGGGTGATATCTACTCGCCTGGTGGATTGCGCAATAAATATACCCCCGAGAACGAGAAGTTCATCAGGTTTCTTGAGGATAAAGGGTGCAAACTCAGGTATTCCGGTGGGTTTGTTCCGGATATAAACCAGGTGTTAATGAAGGGTAAAGGGATATTCATGTACCCAGCTCTTCAAGGATCTCCTAAAGGCAAACTTCGCCTGCTTTTTGAGCTTAATCCCATGGCGTATCTTATTGAGCAGGCTGGTGGTGCCGCCAGCAATGGGGTAATAGATATCCTCGACATTCAACCTGAAAGCCTTGATCACCGGGCTCCAGTATATATCGGTTGCCGTGATGACGTTGAAAAAGCCAAGGATTTTCTGAATAATAAGGTCAAATAGTTCTATTTTAAATGGAGATGTTCATGGATCAGCAGGAAAAACCGCAGAGACTTTGCAGTGAAATTCAGCTATTCGATATTTGTGATCTTGACGTATGCAGCCACAGGACCGGTCGTTATTGCACCAAAGGGGATATTCTTGCTAAGTTTGAGGCTATTCATGAAGGTGATGATCGGACACCGGAACAGTTCTTTGCCGAGGAACTCGATGATGTTGAAGGTGCCGGAGACCTTGGTTATGATGAATCCTATGGTGTTGATGAATATGGTGAGGAAGATGATGACCTCTAGTACGTTTCATGCTCAGTGACTAACCCGGCTGCCTGATATTTCAGGCAGCTTTTTTTTGTCCTAAAGTTGAACAGTGCAAAGCCGATATACGCAACAACTATTTATTTATGATATTGGAGGGGACAAATGAAGCACGGCGTAATTATTCTTGATGACGATGTAGCTATTTTACAGATGCTTAAAACCAATCTTGCGAGCGATGATCTTCATATATATCTCGAAACAGACAGTGAGTCGGCAATCAAATGTATCCTGACCGAACATCCCAGCGTTGCCATCATAGATATTAATCTACCCAATAAATCCGGATTTGAAGTGCTGCAGCAGATAAAGAAAATTGATCCGGGGTTGTCTGTAATAATGGCAACTGCTCATAATACAACCCAAAATGCCATTGAGGCGATGAAGTACGGCGCCTACGATTATGTAACAAAGCCATTTGATTTCAGAAAGATGAAAACCACAGTGCAGAAAGCACTGGAGTGCAATCTGCTAAACAGAAAAGTCCGTTTTACCAAGGAAAGAGAGCCGGTCAACAAAGAGGCGCTGGACGAAGATATCATGATTGGATCAGCGCCGGAAATGATAGAGATTTGGAAGATGGTCGGCAAGGTGGCAGATTCCGATGCTACCGCTCTGATCCAGGGAGAAAGCGGCACTGGTAAGGAACTGCTGGCCCGCGCTGTCTATAATTACTCCAAACGGAAAAATCGGCCGTTTCTTGCTGTAAACTGTGCTGCCTTGCCTGAAACACTTCTGGAGAGTGAACTTTTTGGTCATGAAAAAGGTGCCTTTACCGACGCGCACACCCGCCGGATCGGGAAATTCGAGCAATGCAACGGCGGCACAATTTTCCTCGACGAAATCGGCGAAATGAGTATGGCGAATCAGGGCAAGCTGCTCAGGGTGCTTGAAAACCAGGAATTTGAGCGGGTTGGAGGCAATGAGACGATAAAGGTTGACGTGAGGGTGATTGCCGCCACCAACAAATCACTGTTGCAACTGGTGAAAGAGAAGACTTTTCGACTCGACCTTTTCTATCGACTGCGGGTTGTGTCCTTTTATCTGCCGGCGCTTCGGGACAGAATGGAAGATATCCCTCTTTTGATCGATCTTTTTATTCGAAGGTTTTCCCATAAATACGGTAAAAAAATTAAGGGAATAGCGCCTGAAGCGCAGGAAATGCTGCTCAGCCACCCATGGGAAGGCAATATCCGCGAACTAAAGAATGTGATTAACTCTGCGACAGTGCTCTGTAAGGGTGATGTGCTGCTTCCTACAGACTTCGACGCCTTGCTCGAAGCCCGATCAGGCATGAAGGAAATAGATCTGGATATGGTCGGTGAAGACTATTATGCTGTTTTCTGGAGCATGCTTGAACCTGTCTTTGAAGGGCTTTGTGCCAAGAACAAAGGCGCAATTTATGAAAATATAAATATGGGGCTTGAAAAAGCACTTATTCATATGGCGATGCAGAAGACCAGTAACAACCAGGTCGTTGCCGCCAAGCTGCTGGGAATAAGCCGTAACACTCTGCGAGACAGGATTGACCGGTATAAAATCGGCAGCCCGGACTCATAACGCACCAATCCTTTTGAATCATTTCAATTGATCTTTTAACAGCGGCTACAATGCGGTCGCTGTTTTTTTTGACTTCAAATTGCTACAATCATCACGGTATGATATAAACGCTCAGCATGTTTTTTCGGGATAAGGAGAGTTCTATATGCGATTTAGTTTCGTAATTATTGTTCTGGTGGTCTTTTTATCATCATTGGCCGTGGCTGCAGACAAGAATGAAGCAACCAAGGAGCAGGCTGATAAAGTTGCTGTGCCGGTCCCCAAGCCATCACCTAATGAAGTTATGAAACAGGGTGATTTTGCACGTGAGTTGGTACAGTTTTTTGGTTGGGGTGGCGGGCTCGCAAAGGAGCCGAAGGACAGGGATTATCTGCAGGTGCTTGATGGCCGCAGGACCTTCAAGTTTGAGGCTGAGAAAAGCTACAACTCGAAAACTGACAAAGTAGTTGTTCGGAAAAATGAACTTTTCGGTGCTTACAGCGGCGAGGCGTGGTTGGGAGGAACGACCACCCCGGCTAAAGTCAATCTTAAGGTGTTTATTCCACTCGCAGGCGATTATCTGGTCAGCGCGATGGCCAAAGGTGACGGACAGCTCTGGAAAATCGGGGATAAGGAGTATAAGGCCGACTCCAGTGGCGCGCTTACCCTGACAAAAATAGCCTCTATTACGCTTCAACCAGGGGAGTTGGAACTTGAAGTAACATTACCACCGGAAGGTGGGCTTGACTACATTGTTTTTAAAGCCCCTGATTTTACGCCATTAGAACCGTTGGATGGCTGGCGATTCAGTGAGCCTCTGACCAAAGGAACCGTGGCATTTGTGGCTGCTTCTCTTCTTGGGCTGGAAGAGAAACTTCCTGCTGACGATAAAGTAAAGCCAATTTCGATCATTGTCTCTGAAATGCAGGGGTTGCCGACATCCCTGAAATTATCTGACATCCGCTATTACGGCAAGTTTTCCGCTAAACACTGGGTAAGTTCAGGTAACATGAGCGCTGAACTTGACATCCCCTTTACCCTGCCTCAGAGCGGAGTTTACGACCTCAAACTCAGGTGCATGGGGAAACCGTTTACCGGTACCATTGATGGCAATCCGGTAAAAATTGATGCTACCTCTTCCTTGAATTGGGCTGACCTGGGTTTGCAGCGTTTATCGGACGGTAAACATAATCTTAGAGTTAAGATCCCTGCATATGGCGGGATCGATGCCCTGGAAATCCAAGCCAAAAAGTCATCACCTGAGACATACATGAGTTTGGCTGGCATAACCGGTGACCCGAGAGCTGCTGTGACCTATGCCGAAATGCAAGGATTCCTTACCCAATTTCAGAAAAGTTTCGCTGGCCGTAAGTGACACTGTGATTCAGCAATATGGAGAAGCCTCTGCTCCTACCCCTGGTTGCACTGATGCTCGGCATCGGTGCAACCAGTTATTTGGGCAGCACGCTTTCCTACTGGATTATTCTACCTGCTGTTTTATCTCTACTGGCCGGGATTCTTTTCCGGCGTAGACCCCTTCTGTTTATCGGCATCTCCCTGCTTTCGCTGTTATGGGGAAGCGTAGCGGTAACTCCCCATATCAAACCGCAATTTCCAGCAGACCATATCTCGCGAAAGCTTTCCGAGTCTCCTGTCGTCGTGGTCGGTGTCATTTGCCAAAGACCACAACTCAAAGAACGCTCCACCCGGATTTTTCTTGAAGCTGAGTCCGTTGATGGTGTTAAGACAACAGGCCGTATCATGATAACAGTCGTGGGGCGGGATCTGTCGGTCATGACCGGTGACAGAATTAAATTGGCAACGAGATTGCGCGAGCCCCGCAATTACGGGATACCGGGCGAGTATGATTTCCGTCGTTTTCTCGCCTTGCAGGAGATCTTTGTAACCGGTTATCTTGCTGATGCTGCTGGTCTTGAACTGCTGCAGGAGAAGGCACGGTTTCCGCTTCAACGTAGCATTGATGACTCTGCGCGTTGGCTGTGCCGCTTCATCGACTCTTCAGTCCAGCCCCCTGAATCCGGAGTGCTTAAAGCGTTGTTGGTTGGAGAACGGGGATATGTATCAACTGAGATCGAAGAGTTATATTCCCGAACCGGTGTCAATCATATCCTCTCGATCTCAGGGTTTCATCTGGGGATTATGGCCTTTGTCATCTATCAGTTGCTAGCGCTGATTGCCGGGCAAAGCGACAGATTGCTGCTCTACAATATTCGTTGGAAATTGATGTTGGCAACAGTTCCGTTCATTGTCTCCTATCTGCTAATTTCTGGTTGCGCGCCGGCAACGGTCAGGTCAGTATTGATGTTTTCCGCCTGTTTTCTCGCTCTTCTTCTTGAACGTGAGACCGATTCCGTGAATATGCTTGCTCTGGCCGCACTTGTCATTCTGGCTGTTAATCCTGAAACGCTCTTTGATATTTCATTTCAACTATCATTTCTCGCCTTGTGGGGAATCCTGGTTATTGCTCCGTTTTTGATGGGGTGGTACCCCGGAGTCCGGACCGGCATTTGGTTCCGGATCTTTCAGTTCTGCGCAGTCTCAGCTGCAGCAATAGCTGCAACCCTGTTGCCGGTTGCCTACAGTTTTCATCGGGTCTCGTTGATCGGGCTATTGAGCAATTTTGTTGCTGTACCGCTCCTCGGCTACGGCGCTGTTGTTGCCGGTTTCGCAGCACTGTTGCTCGCTCCTCTAATGCCGTTATTTTCTCAACCTCTGCTTGCTTTTGCCGCTCTACTGGTATCATTGTCAAATCAGGTAATGTTCTGGCTCGATCGTATTCCGCAACTTCCAAGGTTTACCCCATCGGCATTGGAAGTGGCCATTTCTGTACTCGTTCTGGCAGTTTTCACCCTTATTAAGACCGGAAGAAACAGGTTGACTGCCTGTTTGGTGCTCGTATCGTTGGCCGTGTGGGTGAGATTTGGCGATTCAGCTGCGGATAAAGACAAGCTTAAGGTAATGTTTTTAAGCGTCGGCCATGGTGACAGCACCTTTATCAGGTTCCCGGACGGGTCCACCATGCTGGTTGACGCTGGAGGCTCTCTATATGAAGATGGTTTTGATGCCGGTGAAAGGCTAATTGCTCCTGCACTCTGGAGCTTAGGTGTTGACAGGATTGATAGAATGGTCCTCAGTCATCCTCATCCGGACCATATCAAAGGACTGCTGTTCATAGCCAGAAACTTCAGGGTCAGCGAGTTCTGGGAAAGTGGCTATGCCTACGAATCTCCGGCATATCTGCAATTAAGAGCGGTATTGGACTCACGAGGCGTGATTAAAAGGACCATAAATGGCAGCGTGTCGCCCTTCATCACTGGTGGGGCTATTATAGAGCCACTTGCCCCACCTCGACCCGCCGCTAGCGGTAAAGCCATTGCTTACCATGACCTGGATGTCAACGAAGAGTCCTTAGTATTTCGCTTGGTTCTTGGCCGTTTCTCGTTGCTGTTGACCGGTGACGCAGGCCTTGAATCTGAAGCGAACCTGCTCACCAGCCGACAAAAGCTGCAGTCCACCGTATTGAAGGTAGCTCATCATGGCAGCCGCAATTCAAGTTCTCTCCCGTTTTTAAAGGCGGCCTCACCACAGCTTGCCGTCATCTCGTCAGGTTATGGCAATAATTTTCATCTTCCTGCTTCTGAGACAGTTGCTGATCTCAAAAAACAAGGGTCGCAGGTGCACCGGACCGATCTTGACGGCAGCCTTGAGCTCACGGTAAACCCGTTGACCGGCAGCTATAACTCACGGAAATATCCTCCTGTTCGGATTGACACTTATTGAATTTGACCGATAATGTAAGAGGACAGCTGTTTGCGCATTTTTTAGCGATATGAGGGCTTGATGGAACGCATCCTGATAGTGGAAGACGATCTGTTTTTCCGCGAGATCTATTCAGACCTTTTGAAAGATGAAGGTTATGAAGTCGATACTGCGTCATCAGCTGATGATGCCTTTGATTTGTTGAGCCTTAAGCAATTTCATGTCGCTGTTATCGATCTGGTGTTGCAGGATGCCAGTGGATTGGATGTCCTGGAAAAGATCAAACAGCTCGATACGGCAATAGAAGTCATCATTGTTACCGGCCATGCAAACATGGAGACGGCAATCTATGCACTCAAGCATGGTGCCCGTGACTACCTGGTAAAACCGATCAACCATGATGAATTCAAGCATGCGGTCTCTCTGTGTATCAAGCAGAGGCGGTTGCTAGACGAGAACCTGGAGTTGCGGGAACTGGTCAACCTCTATCAGGTCAGTCAGGCGATCGCAAACTGCCTGGAACTGGACCGTCTCTACACCCTGGTTGTCGACTCCCTTGCCAAGGAGGTTGGGACGAATCGTTGCATCGGCTATTTCTCAGAAGAGGCGCTTTTTGCAATCAGGGAACTGAGAGGATTCAACGAGGAGGCTGCCGCCCGTCTGGGAGAATTAATGTTCGGCCGGTTCAAGCCAGCTGATGAACAATCTGTGAATCAGATCTTTTTGCCTGGTTGTATGGATGCCGAGCCGGATCTTGGCGAGATTCACGACCTGCACGATCTGCTGATCCTGCTAGTACGGATTAATTCTGTGGTGCAGGGCGTAATAATGATGTTTAACGAGGAAGGGAAGCGGCTGGACAACTCGATAAACCAGAAAAACCTTTCGTTTCTCCTTGATCAGTCATCGCTGGCCTATGAGAATGCTGCAAGATATGTGTCTGCACGGAACCTGGTAAACATTGATGAATTGACCGGGCTCTTTAATTATCGCTATCTGGAAGTTGCCATGGAGCGTGAGGTGAAAAGGGCTGAACGCTACGGCACAAACCTTTCGGTCATCTTCCTTGATATCGACCAGTTCAAGGATATTAACGACACCCATGGTCATCTGGTCGGCAGCAAGTTATTGAAAGAAGTCGGCAAACTTCTTAAAAATTCGGTTCGAGAGATTGATACCGTCATCCGTTATGGCGGTGATGAGTACACCATTTTGCTTGTGGAAACCGGTCTTGAGACCGCTGCCGGCGTTGCCGAGAGGATCCGGAGATCGATCGAGCGTCACCGTTTTCTTGCCAGTGACGGCATGAAAATTCATATTACCGCCAGTCTTGGCTATGCCTGTTACCCTGAAGACACCAAATCCAAGATGCAGTTGATCGAGCTTGCCGACCAGGCCATGTATCGTGGCAAGGCAAGCGGCAGAAACGTGGTTTTCTCTGTTGCCAAGACCCGCCAGTAACGTTTCCCGAACACAATTGTGCGAAATTGAGAGTTTTTTTAGGGATTCCGGACGCGCACGTAATAATCTTCTGCATCCGGCTTCAGGTTTTGTTTTACAGTAATCCTCGATTTTGTTAGGATTGCTCACCATTCCATTCAGACACCCCCTATGACCCAGCAAACCGAACATACGCCAATGATGAGACAGTATCTGGAGATCAAGTCTTCATATCCGGATGCGATACTATTTTTTCGCCTTGGCGATTTCTACGAGATGTTCCTGGATGATGCCGTAAAGGCCTCTAAAATCCTGGATATTACGCTAACCTCGCGAGGCAAGAGCAGCGACGGTCGAGATGTACCGCTCTGCGGGATCCCTTTTCATTCGGCAGCGCCATATATTGCCAAGCTTGTCGAGGCCGGAGAAAAGGTTGCTATCTGCGAGCAGGTGGAGGACCCGAAGAGCGTCAAAGGGATAGTCAAACGGGAAGTGGTCAAGGTTGTAACGCCTGGTCTCGTTGTCGATGCCGAGTCGCTCAAGCCCAACGAAAATAACTATCTGGCCGCAATTGTCCCTGCAAAGAGCGGTATTTGGGGGTTTGCCTGCCTTGACATATCGACCGGCGAATTCAAGGCGGCAGATTTCCCGGATATCAATGCCCTCATTTCCGAATTTTACTGTGTTAATCCCCGCGAGGTACTGCTCCCTGCCTCTTTGAAGGATGGAGATGGTCTGTCGGCACTGGATGGACCTTTGAGCGAGCGGACGGTATCGTTTATCGACGAGTGGGTCTTTGAGCTCGACTATGCCCAGAGACTGCATCAGACGGTCTTTGCTGCGCCATTGCCACCGGCTCCGGACGGTAAAGAGATGTCAGGCGGGGCTCTGGCTGCCGGCGCTTTGCTTCACTATCTCCGCGAAACCCAGATTGGCGGCGTTGCTGCTCACTTGCGTCCTGTGGTTTCCTACATGGTCAATAGTCACCTGGTTCTTGATGACATGTCCCGCAGGAATCTTGAACTGACTGCCACCATCCAGGAGGGGAAGAGAAAGGGCTCCCTGCTTTGGTTGATGGACAAAACCGTAACAGCCATGGGGGGGAGAAAGCTCAAGCAATGGGTCAATTATCCGCTGGTATCAGTTGATAAAATAAAAGAACGCTATGAGTCTATTGAGGAGCTGATCACGTCTCAACTGCTCCGTGACGAACTGGTAGCGCTGCTGGATGGCGTGGCAGACCTCGAGCGGCTCAACGGACGAATCAGCCTCGCTTCGGCCTCGGCCAAGGATCTGGTTGCCCTCAAGGAATCCCTGGCAAGGTTGCCCAAGTTGTTGTCGTGCGTCCAGCCACTTCAAGCGCTTTTGCTGCAGGATACCATCGCTGCCATCGACCCGCTGCATGATGTCGTTGAGCTGATATCTCAGGGGATTGTGGAAAATCCACCGTTTCTGCTGCGAGATGGCGGGATAATAGCCACTGGGTTCAATGCCGAACTGGATGAACTGAGGGTAATAAGCAGGGAGGGGAAAGGTTTCATCGCCCAGCTGGAGGCCAGGGAAAAGGGGCGAACCGGGATTTCGTCCCTGAAAATCCGCTATAACAAGGTGTTTGGATATTACATCGAAATTACCAAGGCAAACCTGGCCGGAATCCCGGACGACTATATCCGCAAGCAGACCCTGGTGAATGCCGAGCGTTTTATCACCCCGGAGTTGAAAGAGTACGAAGAAAAGGTCATGGGTGCCGAGGAGCGGATCGCCGAACTCGAATACTCACTTTTCCAGGAGATTCGGGTCCAGGTAGCCGGCCAAACCGGGCGCATCGCCCGGACTGCTGAGAGTGTCGCCACTCTGGACGTGCTGGCCTCGCTTGCCTCATTGGCGCACGGCTTGAATTATTGTCGGCCGGAAATAGACACCGGCGACCTTATCGAGATAATTGATGGCAGGCACCCGGTTGTCGAGGCGATGCATGTGTCGGAACGGTTTGTCCCGAATGACACTGTGCTGGACAACAACGAAAACCAGCTCCTGATGATTACCGGGCCGAACATGGCCGGTAAATCCACATATATGCGGCAGGTGGCCCTGATAGTGCTGATGGCGCAGATCGGCAGCTTCGTGCCGGCGTCAAAGGCGCGCATCGGCATTGCCGACCGGATATTTACCCGAATCGGCGCTTCCGACAACCTGTCGAAGGGACAGTCCACCTTTATGGTGGAAATGGCAGAGACCGCCTCGATTCTGCAGTATGCCACCCCGAGTAGCCTGGTACTTTTGGACGAAATCGGCAGGGGCACCTCGACTTTCGATGGGGTTTCCATTGCCTGGGCAGTGGCGGAGTTCCTGCACGACGCGCGGGATCATGCCGCCAGGACCCTGTTTGCCACCCATTACCACGAACTAACCGAGCTGTCCGTTACCCGGAAAGGGATAAAGAACTTCAATATTGCCGTCAGGGAATGGAATGACCAGATCATCTTTCTGCGGCAGATCGTTCCTGGTGGGGCCTCTCATTCATACGGCATCCAGGTGGCGCGGTTGGCCGGACTGCCGCAGGAAGTCGTGCTGCGGGCACGGGAGATCCTGAAGAACCTGGAGCATGGCGAGTTCACGGAAGGCGGGGAGCCGAGAATTTCTGGCAAGAAAGGCCGCCGGATCGACGTTGACTCCTCTCAACTTTCCCTCTTTACACCGCCTGACGATGATCTGCGCAATCGCTTGAAGAGCGTTGAAGTGGCCAGGCTTACTCCGCTTGAGGCGCTGAATTTAATAGATGAGTTGCAAAGATTGGTCTGAATAATGGTATAAACGCAGGACAAAAAAGAGGCCAAAGGCATGGGAGATGTTACCGCATTAATGCCCCGAACTGTAAAAATTAATATTAAATTTTAGCTTTAGCTGTAAGTAAGTTACTCGTATTTGCTGCGGGCATATAGGTCACATTAATATCCGCGGGCCAGTTATACAAAAAATCATTAAGCGATAATTCGATAAGTGCGAGAATAATTGTGTAGCCCTCTAGTAGTGCAACTGGTTCATGCCACCACTTGTCTTTCATTTCGGGTATTACTGTGTGTGAGTATGTCGGTTGCCCAACCGGAGTCAAATACAGTGTGGTACTATTGCTGCTTCTTTTGAGAAATATTGTGCATGGAGTTATACATTTTTCACTATGTATTTCTGCCAAAGCCCCAGGAGGGTCAGAAGTTATAGTAACTTGCTGTCTCGGCCCATTACTCAGGGAAATGCAACCTGACAGGAACGATAATGAGACAAGAATGGATAAGGTCTTGATTAAACGGGACATGGGTAAGATAGTTATCTCTGATTCTGGATTTAATAAAACTAAAGTATCATGTTGGAATTTGTGCTGTCAAGGACATCAATCAAAGCAATTGATTTAAGTAGTATAGAGCGTAAGGCTCTGTATCAAGCGGGAATTGTTGTGATTTTGGCTGAGACGCAATTGTCTTATTTCTGCCAAAATGAAACATGCTATGAATGCAGATTGTTATGAAAACATTAAAGATTCAGGCGAACTACAAAGGATGGTATGATGTATAGATGCTGGATAGTACGGGTATTATTGATGGCCTTTCTTGGGGTGATGCTGATGCTTGGCAGTGCCATGGCGGCAGAGGAAGGCGGCAGCGCTAAAACCAAGAAAACCACTGCCAAGAAAGCCGCTTCTGGAAAACCGGCAAAGGCGACGGCCTCAAAGAAAAAAGGGAAAAAAGGTTCTTCCCGGAAAACTGATGCCAAGGCAAAAGCAAAGAGTGAACAGCAACTGGTTCAGGTGGTGAAGCCGTCTGAGGCAAAACCGATGGCTAGCGTTAAGGAGTTGCGGTCCTGGTCCAACCCCGATTATACGCGGATTGCCATCTCTCTTGACCGGGAAGCGGCTTTTGAGTACCACCGCATCGGTCAGGATCAGGAGGCCAAACTCCCTGGTCGGCTCTACCTGGACATAAACGGCGCCAAGCTGAACTCTGATGTTAAGGATCTCCCGGTTGCCGACGGCCTTCTAAAGACCGCCCGCATCGCGCAGTACCGCCCGGAGACGGTGCGGGTGGTGCTGGATCTGGAAAGCATCAAGGACTACAAAATATTTACCTTTTCCGATCCGTTCCGGATCATGATCGATATCAGGGGGGATCGCAAGACCGAGATTTCATCCCTGAAGCAGGTTATCGAGCCGGTTACTCCGGCATCAGCAGCTATTATCGACCAGCCGGCTGAAAAGCCGCACAAGAAGCCCCTGCACCCCGGAATTTCCCGGATAAGGCGCGTTGTGGTCGATCCGGGTCATGGTGGTCATGATCCCGGAGCTCTGGGAGCAGACGGCACGCGGGAAAAGGATGTGGTGCTGGCGATCGGCCTGAAGCTGGCAAAAAAGCTGCGTGACGAGATCGGGCTCGATGTGGTCATGACTCGAACGACCGATGTCTTTCTGGAGCTCCAGGAACGGACCGCCATCGCCAACCAGGTTGGCGCCGACCTGTTTATTTCGATTCATGCCAATGCCGCTCCCAACAGGTCGGCATCCGGCATCGAGACCTATTACCTGAGCCTGGCCAAGACGGAAAAGGCTGCTCAGCTCGCGGCCAAGGAGAACGGCACCTCTCTGGAAAAGGTAAGCATGCTCCAGGCTGTGCTGTTCGACCTGATGGCCAATTACAAGATCAATGACTCAGCGCATCTTGCCGAGGTGGTCCAGAAGGAGCTTCACAAAAAGGTTGATGCCCGTTGGCCGGTAAAGTCGCTGGGGGTAAAGCAGGGACCGTTTTATGTGCTGGTTGGCGCCAGCATGCCGAGCATCCTTGTTGAAACCGCCTTTCTGAGCAATGAAAAGGAAGAGCAGCGTCTTAAAGACAGCCATTACCAGGAAACTACTGCCGACGGGATTGCGGATGGGGTCAGGGCTTACATTTCCGGCTTGAAATAACACGAGGGCTTATGGAATTCGATATTAACAGGTATTTCCCTGATGAGGCCCATCATTCGGGTGATTCGGGCCGTGCCTCCTTCGAGGAGAAGCGGCCGCTTTATCTGGCTGCCAGCAAGCATTTCCTCGCCCATTACCGGGAAGCGATTAAGAAACTGCATCGCGCCGGTGCTCCCGGAGATGAAGCGGTCGCCGCCATTACCAGGATGACTGACACTCTCATTGTCAAGCTGTTCAAATCCATCATTGCCGATCTGCCTCCGGTAAAGCGACGGGACGAACAGCTCACGCTGGTCGCAGTCGGCGGCTATGGCCGGGCTGAACTGAACCCGTTTTCCGACATAGACCTGATGTTTCTCTATATGGGAAAGGACCCGCAACGGATCGAGGATATCGCCCAGAAACTGCTCTACTTCCTCTGGGACATGCGGCTGGATGTCGGCTATTCGGTCAGGACCATTCCAGACTGCGTAGAGATGGCGGCAAGCGATGTGACGGTCAAGACCGCGCTGCTTGACAGCCGTTATCTAGTCGGCGGCAGAGTGCTCTTCAAGGAATATCTGAAGGTGCTTCACTCGCAAATCGTAGCAAAGGCCAGCGACTCCTTCATAAAGGAAAAACTGGCCGAAATGCGGAAACGGCGGGAGAAATACGGCTCGTCGGTCTATATCCTGGAACCGAACCTCAAGGAAGGCGAGGGCGGTCTCAGGGACCTGCACTCGGCAATCTGGGTGGCAAAGATCAAGTATAAGGTCAGCAGCCCGAAAGAGCTGATCGTCAAAGGGATCCTTTCGGAAGAGGAGCTGCACGGGTATTATCAGTCTCTTGCCTATCTCTGGCAAATCAGAAACGAACTTCATTACTTGGCAGGCCGCAAGAATGACCAGCTGACATTTGAAGCACAAATGCAGGTTGCCGAATTTCTCGGGTATCGTGATGCCGGGAGAGTGCTGGCGGTCGAGGAGTTCATGCGCGACTACTATCTGCACGGCACCCGCGTCGAGCATTTTTCCTCCCTGATGGTCTCAAAGTGCGTCATCAAGGATGTCGGCCCACTGAAACTCCTGGGCTACTTCATCCGGCGGCCGATCGGTGAAGGGTTTTACGTTCTCAAAGGGGAATTGGTCGTACCTGATGAAGCGATCATCAGCAAAGATCCGGCCCGGCTCATGAAGCTTTTTGAGTATGCCCAGAAGCAGGGGGTTAGCCTGAGCCTCAAGGTAAAGTCGCTTATCAGGCAGAACCTTGACCTGGTCAATGACAAGTTTCGCCGCAACCGGGAGGTAAACGCCTCGTTCTTCAAAATACTGCGGAGTGAAAAAGGGGTCGCGGAGACGTTGCAGCTGATGCACCATCTGCAGTTCCTCAACCGCTTCATTCCTGAGTTCGAGCGGATATATTGCAAGGTCCAGCATGACCTCTACCACATCTATACCGTCGATATCCATTCGTTGTTTGCTGTGGAAGAGATCATCCGGCTCTGGAAAGGTGAGCATGCCGAGGATCTGCCCCTGCTGACCAGTGTTGCCAGGGATATCGACAAGCGTGAGCTGTTGATGCTGGCCATCCTGCTCCATGATATCGGCAAAGGAGAAGGTGGACGGCATGCCGAGCGCGGTGCCGAAATGGTTCCCACCATAGCCCGACGCCTGGGGCTTTCCAAGGAAGACAGTGAACGGTTGGAGTTCCTTGTCCTGCAGCATATCCTGTTTGCGCATATATCGCAGCGAAGGGATCTGAACGATGAGAAGATGGTTGTCCAGTTTGCCCGCCAGATGGGGACCAGCGAAAACCTGAAGATGCTGTATCTCCTGACCTACGCGGATATCAAGGCTGTTGGTCCCGATGTTTGGACCGAATGGAAGGCGCGACTCACCCAGGAGCTTTATGAAAAGGCTTTCCAGGTTCTTGAGCGAGGAGACTTCAGGCTCGAAGCGAGCAGCGAGCGGGTCAAGAAGGTGAAGCGCCAGGTCATTGAGCTTCTTGGCGACGATCATCCCCAGGCGGCTGTCAGGGAAGAGCTTAATGCCATGGCAACCAGGCATCTCCTGGCAAATTCGCCAAAGACGCTGGCCAACCATGTCAAGGTGCTGCTTGCCCTTGAAGGTAAGGGGATCGTAACCAATGTAGACCATGACCAGGAGGGTGGATTCTCCAATTTCACCGTCTGCACCCTCGATGTTCCCGGTCTTTTCTCGATGATAACCGGGGTCATGGCGGCCAATGGCATGAATATTCTGGGGGCGCAGATTCACACAAGCACTAATGGCAAGGCGTTGGATGTCCTTCAGGTCAATGCGCCCCAGGGATTCGTAATTACCGAAGAAACCCGGTGGAACCGTGTCAGGGAAGACCTGCAGCAGGTGCTGGAGGGACATGTCAATGTCCGCAAAATGGTGGAGAAGCGTCAACGCGTAAAACAGTTGTCGGAAAAACAAAAGCCGCGCTTTCCTACTCGGGTGGAGATCGACAATGAAGTGTCTGCCGACTATACGGTCATTGATATTTACACCCATGACAAGGTTGGACTGCTTTACAGCATTACCAGCACCCTGACAGAGCTCGGGCTGTATATCGGGATATCGAAAATATCCACCAAGGTTGACCAGGTTCTTGATGTGTTTTATGTAAAGGACATCTTCGGCCACAAAGTGACGAGTGAGCGGAAGATTGAGGAAATGAGAGAGCGTTTGCTCAAGGCGATCGATCAGTAATGAACCAGTACCTCGACCTGTTTCTAGGGTATCTATCTGTGGAAAAGGGGCTGTCCCGCAATACCCTTGAGGCGTACAGTCATGACATTGGCGGCTATATCGACTTTCTTGCTATTGGCAACGGCATTAATGAACCTGCCGACATAAGGCCTCAGCAAGTATCCGGGTTTCTCGCACAACTCAAATCATCCGGGCTGGCCCCCCGGAGCAGGGCTCGCGTTCTTTCGGCGGTCAGGATGTTTCATAAGTTCCTTATGATCGAGGGGTATGCCAAGGTAAACCCTGCTGCTCTTATCGAGGCCCCGAAGACGCTCCGCCTGCTTCCAGAGGTGCTCTCCATGCGCGAGGTCGAAGCGTTGCTGGCTGCGCCGAAGACCGATTCGGTAATTGATCTTCGCGACAGGGCAATGCTGGAGCTGCTCTATGCAACAGGGTTAAGGGTTTCCGAGCTGGTTGCCCTCAAGCTGCAAAACCTGAATCTTCAGGCTGGTTATCTGATGACCATGGGTAAAGGGAGCAAGGAGCGAGTAGTTCCCATGGGGGATTCTGCCCGGAAGAGCATTGAGCTGTATTTCGCTTCTTGCCGGACATCTCTGGCTAGCAGCAGCGACTCGCAGTATCTGTTTATCACTAGGCTGGGTGGCCGGATGAGCCGTCAGGCGTTCTGGAACCTGATAAAAAAGCGGGCGATCGAGGCCGGCATCCACAAGAGTATTTCGCCCCATACCTTAAGGCATTCATTTGCCACGCACCTATTGGAAAACGGTGCAGATTTGAGGAGCGTGCAACTGATGCTCGGCCATGCAGACCTCTCCACTACGCAGATTTACACGCACATTACCCGTGAACGGTTGAAGCGGCTGCATGCAGAGCATCACCCAAGAGGGTGACCTCTCAACCGGGGGTTCACTTTTTAAGTTTTTTGCAGTATCCTCTGAACTAATTTCTCTATAAGGACAAGAACCCATGAAACATATAGTGTTACTCGGCGACGGCATGTCCGACGAAAAGCTTCCTCAGCTTGGCAACAAGACCCCTTTGCAGGCTGCCAATACCCCTAATATGGATTTCATGGCCCGCAGAGGGAAGCTTGGTACTGCCCGCACCGTACCACCCGGGTTTTCTCCCGGGAGTGACGTGGCCAATCTCTCGGTTTTTGGCTATAACCCCCAGACCTGTTATTCCGGTAGATCCCCTTTGGAAGCAGCCAGCATGGGGGTTGAACTGGCCCCTGACGATGTGGCGTTCCGGGTCAACCTGGTCAACCTGTCGCCTCGCGGCAATCGCATGATCATGCAGGACTACTCTGCCGGGCATATCTCTACCGAAGAAGGCGGAGAGTTGATTGAGGCGCTAAAGGCAGAAACTGCCGGAGATGAATTCCAGTTTCATCCTGGTGTCGGCTACCGGCATCTCCTTGTCTGGCGCGGCGGCAAAGTCGATTTAATCACGGTTCCTCCCCATGACATTACCGGCAAGGATATTCTCCCGCATCTGCCGCAGGGGGAAGGGGCCAAGCGGTTGATCGAACTGATGAACACCTCGCAGATGGTTTTTTTCAACCATCCCCAGTACCGGAAAAGGGTTGATGCCGGCAAAGTCCCGGCAAACTCAATCTGGTTGTGGGGGCAGGGTAAAAGGCCCACCATGGTACCGTTCCGCCAGAAATTCGGGCTTACCGGCGCGGTAATATCGGCTGTTGACCTGATCCGGGGGATCGGGGTCTGCGCCGGTCTGGAGATTATCAAGGTGCCTGGCGCCACCGGCTACATTGACACCAATTACCGGGGTAAGGCCGAGGCTGCCCTTGATGCCCTTGAGCGCCACGATTTTGTTTATCTCCACGTTGAAGCCCCGGATGAGGCCTCTCATTCCGGTAACCTTGAGCACAAGATGAAAGCGATTGAGGATTTCGATGCCCAGATCGTCGGGCCAATTCTAGAGGGTGTAAAAAAATTCGACAGCTACCGGGTCCTCTGCACCCCGGACCATCCCACACCGGTTGCCAGGATGACCCATACCTCCGATCCTGTGCCGTTTGTCCTGTATAGTGGCGAAAATCAGGAGAACCCCGCTGTAGCTGGGTACGACGAGGATTCTGCAAAAGCTACCAGCCTTGAGTTGAAGGAAGGTTTCAGGTTAATGGAGATGCTACTTCAGGGTTAATTCTAGATGTAAGTTATTTCGACAATAATGTTGATGCAACGAAAAATGGACGTCCGATTGGGCGCCCCTTTTTAGTTGCTATTGAATAGTACGGTTATTTTTTCATTCTTCTGCGGATCATGCCTACGCCAAGCAGGCCAGCACTGAGCAGCACCATGGTAGAGGGTTCGGGAACAGGAGACTGAGGCTGTGTTTCCGGGCAGTAGTCGATTTCAAGTTTAGACCACTCAATCTCGAAATCATTCAATGTAGAGATCAGCTGGACATCGAATTTGCCGTCATACAGCCCCTTTAACACGACATCAAACTTCTTGGTGCCGGTATCAACATCGTTGATGGTGATCCAGTTAGAACCTTCCAGCAGCAGTTTTGCTGATTCATTTGACGTATCTGATCCGGTTCCGCATTGTGAGTCATCAAACTTGCCCTTGAAATTAACCTTATATTCTTTGCGGTCTTTCTTGTTTCGGTCATGACCATCGTTGTCTTTTTCGTGATCATGGTGCTCTTCATGATCGTCATCATCCTTTTTGGTCAGATCGGTCTCGAAATCACGCAGCGAGAGGGTGATCCAAGCATCAATGATACCATCTTTTTTTACTTGCGGATTGAAGGCGAACTGATGGGTCCAGTTAACAAAATCACCAGTCTTGCCGAGAATGTTGGCATTTCCCCCACCGTAACCATGTGGTTGCGCCAGGAGGTCTCCGTTAGATGTTGTTGATCCTGCAGTATCTGACGTCCATGACTTGTTGAAATAGGTCATGTCGATGAGTGTCGTCTTGTTGGCACATTCGGGCTTGTCGTGGCTCCCGCCACCACAACCACCTGTGCTGTAATATTCTGCCTGAGCAAGCGACGACATGCTGACTGCCATAACTGCTGTAGCAATGAGAACCGGTAATTTCATTTAAAGCACCTCAACTGTAGAATTGGATAATGGTTTTCGTTCTACACAGAGTGTGCCAGGCTTGTAAGTTGGCAATAATTTGCGGCTAATGGCGCCAATGGCAAGGCGGGAGCGTGTCGTTCTGGTTGGTGTAAAGAATGCCGACAATGAAGACTGTTACCTGATATCGGTCTTGATCCCCAGCGGGCGTTTGGGGAGCGGGGTGTCATGGCCGTAGTAATAGGGATCGACCCTAGTGGTGCCGGGGATGAGAAATGGCATTTTCTTTTCTTCTTCCGGAATCCAGGCGTGGATCTGACGTATGGCAATGACCGGCAAGTGGGTTGTCTGCCATTTAGTTTTAACCTGCCTCTCGGCTTTAACCTCTCCGACAATTGTTACCTGCGCCCCTTTCGGGTAGCTGTTCGCGTCAAGCAGTGTGGGCGAGGTGGCGAGAAACCGCCCCGAAGAAACTTGGGTGTCATCGGGATAGCCATCGTCGTCAAGCTTGTATTGCAGTACCTCGATTTCCCCACCTTGCGTCGAGTTGCTAACGTTGGCAATGATCCCGCCGAACATGACGATCTTGCCCAGCTGGGCCAGAGGTTTGTCTCTGAGCTCTTCATAGCTTATTGGCGATACTTGTAAGGTTGGGTCGCTGTTATCCATCACATGGACACAACCCGACAATAGTGCGATAGAGATGGCGATTAAGGCGATGCTGGTTTTCATCGGCTGCTCCATTTTATCTAAAAGTTAACCATAAATATGAACTTAAGCTCACGGTTTGTCAAACAGCTCAATTACCCTTAAGAAAACAGCTTGATTGCCGATCTTTAAAATATTGTTAATGCGTTTATCTTGGAGGGGAATATGCGCCATCTCTCTATCGCGTTGCTCATGTCGGTATCGCTTGGAATCTCCGCTTTAGTGCCTGCCGTCTGCCTCTGTGAAGAGTCGTTGCTTGATCAGGGGGTGAGGGAATACCGGGCCGAAAATTTCGAAGAGGCCATGGCTGCACTCAAAGGTGCCAGAGACAAGGACCCGGCATCCTCTGTCGCAGCATTCTATCTTGGCCTGACATGCAAACAGGCCGGTGATTATAAAGCGGCGGCTGAGCAGTTTCGAGATGCGCTTCGCCTGACCCCGCCTGTCATGGATGCCTCGCTGGAATTGGCAGAAGTGCTGTTTACTTTGGGGGAAACCACGGCAGCCAAAAAAGCCCTGTCAGATGCCGAGCAAGGCAAGGTCAGACCATCAGCAGTGGCATTTCTCAAGGGTTTGGTGCTGGCCAAGGAGAATGACGCTGATGGCGCTGAAGACTCATTCCGGAATGCCGCAAAGCTTGATCCGACGCTGTCTCAGCAGACTGAATTCCAGATTGCCATTCTTCAGGCTCGGGAACGCAAGGTGACACAGGCCAGAAAGAGCCTGAAGGCGCTAATTGCCATGGATCCTGCTTCCGAGGCAGCATCAATGGCCAGGGAGTATGAGACCGCTTTCACCAGGCTGATTGAAGGACACAGACCGTGGCGCGTTATTGCCGGTGTCAATTACCTGTACGATGACAATGTTATCTCCAACCCGGCCAATGATACCAGGCTGGCGCAGCCCGACAAGGATAACGCCTTTGTCGGTACCTTCAGAATTGACTATGCGCCGCTGCTTGATGCTCCATGGGGGGTAACTGCCCAGTACAACTTGCAGAGTACCACCTATGGCGAACTTGACACTATGAATACCATGGTCAACTCTGTTGCCGTTGTTCCCAGTTATAGCCAGAGGTTCGGCGCTGTAAGCCTGCCGATTTCCTACAGTCATGTGCTGCTTGCTGATAAAAAATATATGGGGCTGGCTTCTGTCAGGCCGACCCAGAGTCTGCTGCTGCCTTTCGGGCATATCGGCCAGCTCAACCTTGCCTACACCAGGCGTGAGATGTTACGGGAGCCGTACCTTCCGGAAGAGGACCGCGATGCTGATATTTTCGGTGCTGGTGGGGGGTACGTGGCGCCATTTGGAGAAGGGAAAGGGATGGCCAGCCTGCGGTACGAGTTTTCTTACGATAATGCCGTCGGCCAGAACTGGGTCAACCGGGGGCACCGCCTGAATGTGGGCGGCAATTTTCCGGTAATCGATGGCCTGACCCTGCAGCTCAACGGTGATCTCTTTGCCCAGGAATACCTGCATCAGAACTCGTCGTTCAACAAGGTGCGCGAAGATACTGTTTATACGGCCGTTGCCGGGCTTACCTGGGATATTACCCCGAACTTATCCCTAAATTTTCAATACAACCATACCCGAGCCGTTTCCAATATCGACCAGTACGACTACCGACGCAACACCATTACCACCGGGATTGAAGCCGGTTTCTGAGGAGTACGCCATGAAAAGCGACCTGGGCCGTTCTCTTAACCTGATCAGTTCTCTAATAATCGCCATTAGCCTGATACTGAACTGCGCCGTGTTACACGCTGCGGAAAGTATCGGCAGATTCAGCATCATTGAAGGTAGTGTCGATCTGATGCGGGGCGGGGCGCTTCCTGCCGTGCCGGTAAAGACCGGCGACCAGGTCCAAACCGGCGATTTTATCCGGACCAAGAGCAACGCCCGGGCCGAGGTGACTTTCAATGACGGTAATATCCTGAAGATAGCCCAGCGCAGCAGGGTTGATGTCGCCGAGTACCGTTCTGCCGGCAGTGGCGACAGCAGGAAGTTCAACCTGCCGCGTGGCAAGGTCCAGGCAGTGGTCACCAAAGGGGGCACAGGCGAAAACAAAGGAAGCCGCTTTGAGATCCGCACCCCCAATGCCGTTGCCGGAGTTAGAGGGACCGATTTCTTCGTCTTCCATGATCGCAATGTCACCGGGGTGCTGGTCAAGGAAGGGTCGGTCTACGCCTTCAATCCCAAGATGCCGCAAAATGTGGTGACTGTCCCGGCCGGTACGATAACGACAGTTTCGGAAAAAGGGGCGCCGCAGCCGCCGCGACCGGCGACCGAGGCAGAGAAGCGGGGTGCGGAAAAAGAGACTGCCGTAAAACCGAAGAATGAGCAGAAAGAGGGAAAAGCATCAGGGAACGGGGACACGCCGAAGTCGGCACCTGGGCCTGCAACAGCATCGGATGGACCCATACTAACTTTACCGTTTCCAGAACCACCATTACCACCGGATCTGCCAAAACCACCAGAGCAACCTAAACCGCCGTTCACGGATCTGGATAATGTTGCGCCGGTGTTGTCGCTTGCTAAACCTCCATATGCAGCATTAACTTCAGTTGCGACACCGTTCAATGTTAATTCCAATGAAAATGCAAGAATTGAATACCGGGTAGACAGTGGCATATGGCAGGGGTTCACAGGAACAGTCAAATTGCCAACAGAAGGGATGCATCTTGTCGAATTTCAGGCCATAGACAGCGCTGGCAACATATCATCTCCGGTAGGTAGTTCTATTTTCGTAGGTTCGCGAGATATTGCCATGAATGGCACTTTATCGTTTGCCAGTGTTTCGACGCCACTGACCGGGCGGTTGGTGGAGTTTGGCAACAAGAGCGGTGGAGCATGGCAATTTAGCGCTGTCGGGACCGGTTCTCCGACCACAAAGCTGAAGGCTGGAGGAATGAGCAACCTTGGTGGCACGACCTTCGACGGCTTCTGGCAGATAGGAGCTTCAAGTCTGACCGCCAGTGCCGGAGCTATCTCAGGTGGTTTTACTTATACCTACATGGGAATCGACCGGCTCGTTAATATCTCAACTGGCAATGTTTCTGGCAGTTATAATACTGCCGGCTGGAACATCGCAGCTACCGGTAATGCGATCTCTGCGTATTCAACCCCACTTGGGTATGTTGCCGACATCAAGACCAGCCCGATGCATCGCTTGAATACCATTGATCCGAACAGTAACCTGCTGACCATTGTCAGCCAAGGGAATATGGGAGCGCTGCTCGGCTCTCCCAGCGGTCTCTGGTCTACTGCCTCTGCTCCGTTCTCAATTCTCGGCACCTACCAGGGGCCTGGCACACAGAACAATTACTGGCAGGGGAAGATCGGCTCGCACAACTATGCCACAGGCGGCGTCGATAGCGCTGATGGCGCCTCATTCATCGGATTTATTGGTGGCTCCAATCTCGATACGGCTGGAACGACTTCCGGTAATCTTGCTGCGATCTATGTTGCGCCCAGAGGCGGCGGACAGTTTGGTGCCGGGATCATCTACGGCGCTTTCAATGGCGCTCTCGGCAGCGGTATTTGGGATGCGAGCGGCACTATGAATAGGCTCGAGCTTAACAGTGCGGTTCCAAGCTCTTTATCCGCCACATTGGCGACCGATCCGACATGGTGGGCCAGTAACACGGTTTTTGTCAACCCGCCGCCGGTAACCGGGCCGACTATCGGCAACCAGAAGAACTTTAACAATGCCGAAGGGTTCCTGCTGGACAGCTCAATGAACATAAGCTCTCGGCACAGTGACCGCGGCGATGTGTTGAACTTTACCCTATTTAAGCCGGATCCCACCTTCGGCGTCTGGCAGCGGGAGTCGTTCGGTAGATACATTGGCAGCAACAGCGACCTAGTGCTGGTGACTGATGCTTCGGTTACGCAGAACGTCGGCGGCAAGATGGTGCCGGACCACCTGTTCAATGTTGTCTCTCTCGGGGGCTGGGGTGCCAATGGCGCTATCACCGGCAAGGCCTATGGCGCCTGGGGAGATTGGGAGGCCGGCTCGGCCCGGCTTCTGAGCGGGGTGGTTAATGGCAGTTACGACGCCGGGCTCGGTACATTCGGGGCCGTGACCAACGGTGCCTGGCTGGATGTCTATCGTTTCCTGGGCTTGACGGTTGCGGAGCGCCAGCAGGCAGGGTTCCCCGGCATCCAGGGGAGTTCGTTCTCTCTCAGCGGCAGCAACGCCTTGGGCAGTTCGGTCTCTCTCACCAACATCCGCACCTTTGCCCATGCTGCTGGTGACCACCTTTCGCTCTGGGCTACTGATTCGGTCAGCGGCAGCTTCAGCGGTGCAGTGATGCCGGAGGGCGTGCAGATCGCGGTTAATGACGGCGGATCGCAGATCAGGGGGAGTTTCCGCCTGGAACGAAGTGGTGCGAGCGCTACTACCGGCAACCAGCTCTGGCTGGCCGAGATCAACGGCCTTGGTGAGACCACCGGGCCGTTCCGGGCTTCATTCAACGGCATAGCTGCCGGGACCTGGAGTGGCACTAGTTTTTCCGGCACAGCAGCAGGGATCACCCATCCGATAACCTATTACAGTAGCTTCGGCAGCACCAATTTGCTCAGACGCTACAATGGTGGAGCAGTTTACCAGTATGACGGCGCGCTTCATGGTGTTTTCGGAGGAATGTCACTGTGGGGGGCAACCCCGGCTGTACCGTCGGAATTCGAGATCGCCGGGGTGCATACACCAGCAGCCTTTGCCAATCAGGATTATGTTTTCAGTACAAACATCGATTCTTTTGACGTTCCTTCCGGCTCATCTAAAACCGCTGACGGCGGTGCATATAAAGGGTATCTGGCCGGAGCGCTGGCCCGTGGCACCATGTATCCCGAAGAGCCGGTCGATGGCAGGATTGCAGCCCTCTACGCAGCGCCAGACGGCAGTGCTGGGGTGCTTGCAGGCAAGTTCAACGGTTATCTCGATTTCAACGGTGTTTGGGAGTCGCACGGTAGCTGGTATCCGGTGGCGTTGGGCACGGCCTCACCTGCATCCTGGAGCCTGCAGACAGCCAACCTGCCGCTTAATGTCGCCCAGAACGGTAATTTCCTTGGCGCCGGCGGTGGTGCCATCTCAACCGTTGCCTCCATTGCCGCCAACAGTTTTGACCGCAGTTGGATATCCGGTAGTCCGGAATGGGGTGTCTGGAACTTGAACACTTCTGGTACGTATAGCGGCTTGACTTACAATCAGTGGTTTTACAAGCTCTCTGCCAACGATGGTAGTAGCAGTTTTTTCGTGAACGCCGAGATTAATGGGAACCGCTGGGAAGCTCTCGCTCCACCACCACCTTCCACTGTTTCAACTATCGGTAAGCTGAAGGGAGATGTTGCTGGAAACTGGATTGATATGTCACCAGCAGTCCCGCAAACTGGCCTCCTGATCGGCGAGACTGTCGGGACCTTTGATCCGGTTGCATCTCGTTGGCAGGCGGTGGCAGTAGGTGCTTTCATGGAGACCAATACCTTTCTGCAGATGGCAGCAACGACTGCCGGTCAGGCCAAGCTCCAGCAGCTTAATATCCCGGCTTTCGAGATCGGCAGCACTGATTTCAGCGGTTCCGGCGCGGTCAGTGGCGGCACTATCAACGTCACTCTGGCAGGGGTCAAGTTTTTTGCCCCAACTGCCGGGGGACGGCCGTCTATCTGGGCAACCGGCAGCGTATCAGGAAGCTTCACCGGCACTCCAACGACAGGCAACACGGTGGCGCTCTCAGGTTCCAGCGCTACGGTGAGCGGATTGGCCCCGACACTGACTATTGACAGCTGGTCAGGCAACAAATGGCGGGCATCTATTATGGACAATGCCGGCATAGGCAGTGTTGGCGCGCATTCCAATGTAAATATGTTCGGCAAAGGGGCAGGGAGTTACTCATCGAGCGGTTTGAGCGGTACTGCGGTTGGGACTGCAAAGTAGTTATTTTTCTGTCAGAAGTACCGGCTCCATCTCCGGGCAGGGGATGATCATGGCTGGGAGCTCCGGTTCGGGAAGATTGTTGACACTGTATAGTTCGACCGGGGTCTCCCGCCCTTTGACGATAACACTGGCCAGTCCTTCGATCATCACCCCGTTCATTGTCCCGGCCTCTATGGCAGGAGCGAGCGCCTGGAGGGTGCCATCGGTGATCAGGATCGGAACCTCGAGCTTTCTGGTCTGAGACTCCACCCGCGAACCCAGATTGACCTGGTCGCCGATGACCGTGTATTCCATCTTTTTCCCCTCGGCGCCGATATTGCCGACCACAACCTCACCGGTATTGATGCCTATTCCCGATTCCAGTATTGGTTTACCTTCTGTCTGCCATTTGTCCTGCAGCTCGCAGACTCTTTTCTGCATTGCAAGGGCACACTTTACTGCAAGTTCGGCATGCCGAACCGTCTTCACCGGTGCGTTCCAGAAGACGACAATGGCATCGCCGATAAACTTGTCAAGTGTCCCGTCATGCTGCAGGATTACCTCGGTCATGGCTGTGAGATATTCGTTCAGCAGCCCTACCACTTCCTCCGGGGTGTGATGCTCCGAAAAAGAGGTGAAATCCTTGATGTCGGAGAACAGTACCGTTATCTCCCTCTTTTCTCCGCCAAGTTTCGCCATATCCGGGTTTTTTATCAATTCATTGACAATGGTCTGGGTAACGTAGCTGGAGAACATCGCCCGAATCTTGCGGGCATGGCGCTCCTCAACCGCATAGTTGTAGGCAGTGATCGCAGCTGTTATGAAGAGTACGTTGTTAAGAGGATACGCTAAGTTGAACCAGATGCCCCATTGCTTGAAAAGCAGCAAGCCGATCCCTGTCATGAGTATCGGGGCAATGATGGTAACAGAGACAACCCCGACAAGCTTACTGCGAGCAACCAGGAAAGAGCAGAGCAGGCCGGTCAGCCAGAGAATCGCAATATTAGAGGGGGTAGCGGTTTTAGTGATAAACCGCTTGTCGAGGATCGAGGCAATGACACTGGCATGCTTTTCCACTCCCGGCATTGCCGCTGCAAACGGAGTAACTCTGAGGTCGTAGATGCCGACTGCAGTTGCGCCAATCAGGACGACACAATCCTCAAGCTGATCAGACGGGATTTTCCCATCAATAATATCGATAATCGAGAAGTGGCGGAAGGTCATGCCAGGGCCGTAATAGTTGATTACAGTTCGGCCCCAATGGTCGGTGGGAATGGAGGTTTTTCCGACGCTGACCGATTCTGTCGCAGACACTGCCAGGCGGTCTGCCGGTATTCCCAGGTATGCTGCCGCGGCCTGCAGACCGATGGAAGGGTAAAGCAGAGAATCATAAAGTATCGCCAGGGTTTCCCAGCGGAGCGTCCCGTCACTGTCTGGAAACATGTTGATATGAGCCAAAGACATTGCCGCTGAACGGAGCGACGGAACAGGGAGAAGGACTTTGCGAGCCTCAATTGGCGCGAATCTGTTGAATTTCTCTTGTTTGAGCACCTGCTGGAATGCTGACAACTGGAGGGTGCTATCTGTAACAGCAGCGTTCTTGCCGGAGAAATCAAAAACTATTGGAAGTATGACGTTGCCGGCTTGTTGGATGGAGGCGGCGAGGGCAGGGTCGTTACGTTCCTGTTCCGAAAGAATGACATCAAAGGCGATCACCGCTGCATTGGCTGCCGCAAGTTTATCGACAAGGCTGGCAAGAACAGTTCGGTCCCACGGCCATCGCCCAAGCTTTTCGATGCTTTGCTCGTCAATGGCCGCAATAACCACCTTTTCAGGCGCTTTTATTACCCCTCGAACCTTAAAGCGGAGGTCAAGGAGTTTGGATTCGAGGGTTTCAAAAGGGGGGAACTGAATCCAAAACAGAAAGGTGGACAGGCTGGTCACTGAAATACCTATCAGCAAGCGCCGTAATATCATTTTCAGGTCCATTCACCCCTCCGTCAGATACCTACTCTGAGTACCACACGAATAGCGCTCTGGCAACTCACGAGGTGAGTTTTTGCCGCTCATCACAGATAGCCCATAATAAATAGTTTGTTGTAGATTATCGGAAATGTTTTGCTTGACAGGCAACGGTACATGAAGTATATAGACATTTCTTGCATGTCATCTGATTCAGATGTCTGCCTCTTTGGGCCACCGGAGAGGTTTTTGTGTCTGTAGTTCAAAATAGTTTGGCAGTGTAGCTCAGTTGGCTAGAGCAAGCGACTCATATTCGCTAGGTCCGGGGTTCGAATCCCTGCACTGCCACCAATAATAGAAAAAGCCCTGTTTGCCTTTTTAGGCTGCAGGGCTTTTTTGTTGTTATTTATACTGCAGCCACGCAACGTTAAGGCATGATTAATGTAGAGTATACTGCATGTCAAAGCGGTTTTTCTAAGGTAGTTGCGCTAATGTACTGAAAAGTCTGGTCATACATCAGAAGCGTTACGAGGTGAGTTATGGCAACTGTTCAAATTTCACCCAATAGTATATTGCTCAGTGCTGCTGATGTTAACCCTCTCGCCCATCCAGCCTACCAGAATCCTTCACTCAGAATCAAAGAACTGAACAATAAAGCAGTTGAGCAGATAAAGACTGATACTTTAACCATCTCTCAAGAGGCGATTGCCAAGTCTTTAGAGCTTTCTTTGTCAGAAGAGGCATCAGGCAAAAAGGGATCAAACGAGATTAAAGATGCTCCTAAGGTTAACCAACCCAAATCACAAGTGAGCCCAGATGTTACCGGCAAGAACAATAGTGAATCGTCAATGGATCAGGTAACTATCTCCAAAGAAGCATCGTTGAAATCAGCACTTTTTAGATCCATTGCTGAGGCAGCAAGTGTCGGTAATCCTCAATCATCCTATGAGAAACTAAGGCTTTAGGATTCGTTGCTAGTATGAGAGGTGTTTTCAAAAACTGAAAGGTATCAATCATATGGAAACTCCTAAATACCTGATCGGAAGGCAGCCGATTCTTAACAGACAAGAGCAGATTGTGGCATATGAACTGCTGTTCAGGTCTGCGGAATCGAAGTCAGCAGCATCAATGAAGAGTGCTTCTCAAGCAACTGCCAGCGTCATAATGAATACGCTTTCCGGTTTTGGAATAAAGGAGATCTTGGGGGACAAGCAAGGTTTCATAAATGTAGATGTTGAAATTCTTATGAATAATGCAATAGAGATCCTCCCAAAGGAGATGATTGGTCTGGAACTTGTCGGCAATATCTTATTTAACGATGTCGTTATCGATCGTTGTCGATTTCTGAAGGAAATGGGCTTTGTCATAGCTCTAGATGATCGTGATTATACCCCGGAACTTGAAGAGATCTATCGTCTTGTAGACATTATTAAAGTTGATCTCATGCAGACACCGGCAGAAAAGCTGAGTACGGTAATAAAGGAACTAAAGCGTTACCCTGCAAAAATTCTAGCTGAAAAAGTGGATACAAATGATGCTTTTAATAATTGTGCAAAACTTGGCTTTGACTATTTTCAAGGGTATTTTTTTGCAAGGCCTTCGCTAATCGAAAAGAAGCGTATTGATGGCTATAGTTCAGCCATGATGCAACTCCTTAAACTGATTCTTGCCGATGCAACATTTACCGAAATGGAAAAGGTATTTCGCAATAGCCCGGCCTTGACCTATAAGTTGCTCTTGCTCGTAAATTCGGTTTCTGTTGGGGTAAGGGAAAAAATTAGAGATGTTCGCCATGCCCTTACGATACTGGGACGACAGCAGATTAAACGATGGATACAGCTGGCGTTGTTTACCACTGAAAACTCCCAGGACATTGAAAGCCCTTTGGTTGAAATGGCAACAGCCCGTGCCGGTTTTATGGAGCAGATTGCCATGGAGCATCCAGTTTTGAGTAAGATTCATTCTGCACCTGACCAGGCATTTATGGTTGGTATTCTGTCTTTGCTTGATAGTATTTACCAAGTATCCATAGAACAGATTGTCGCAGACTTGAATCTCTCTGATGAAGTCAGGAGCGCTCTTGTTACTCGTCAGGGGGTTTATGGCAAGATGCTCGAATTAACAGAGATGATGGAGCGGCTTGAACTTGGATCTGCAGCAATTGGCTTGCAGGAGCTTGGGGTTTCATTAGATGGCATTATCGCTTCACAGATAAAATCACTGAGCTCAAAAGTTATATAATCATCTGATTTCTTGCATTCGCAACAAAAAAAGCTGCCAGGATTTTCTCCGGGCAGCTTTTTTGTTGATGTATTCTCTATAAAAGTTAATTCATCTGGATTTAATGGCGATAGGTATTCTCATATTCGGAAACCTTGCAGCAGAAATAATCATGTTCTTGCCAAATTATCAGCTTTTCGCCCGGTTCAGGAGGGGAATTTGTATCCAGGCAAAAAAGGTGATTGTCGCATGCAACTTTACCGCCTCTCAGAACATCGGCCGTAATTCTGCCATACATGAGAGGTGTAAGTGGAGTTGAAGCTACTTCCCCTGTATCAATGAGATGATATTTTTCCATTAGGCTCACCTCTTCCGATTATCTTTAACAGTTACAAAGGCCATGATTTCAGCTGTTAATACAAAGCCAATCATTGTCATGCTAAGTAATCCGAACATTCCGATAGCAATTAACATAACCCCTCCATATGGTAGTTTAACTTTGATTCACATAGGGAGTTAGCCAGATGTGTGCCAATGCAACTTGCTGAAAATACATGCATAGAGCTTGGCTAACCATTATCCCTGTTTAGACTATGGTCAAAGCCTGTTCAATATTAAGACTTACCGTAGAAGCCCTGCTTTGTTGAGGGCCTAGCAGGGAACTGACCAGCAACAATTAAGTAGATAATGCCGGTTGAGAAATAAAAAAAGGACTCAGGCGATTGCCTAAGTCCTTGAATTTGTTTGGTGGAGCTGATCAGGATCGAACTGACTACCTCTTGAATGCCATTCAAGCGCTCTCCCAGGTGAGCTACAGCCCCAAACAGACCCGTTTTATAACAAAGTCGATTGATCGTGTCAATATGTTTTTATGCCTTGACGCATCTACATTGCGTCGCTATAATCCCTTCGTTTTTGCCGGAGTGGTGAAATGGTAGACACAGCAGACTCAAAATCTGCCGAGGGCAACCTCATGCCGGTTCGAGTCCGGCCTCCGGTACCATAAGATAATCCAAGGTAGTCCAAAGATGTACAGAAAGCCTCGAGAAATCGAGGCTTTCTCTTTATGCAGACATGTGGCTGTATCATGGAATCCAGAACGTTTTTTTGGGATAAATCTCTCAGCCGAGGTGGATGTAGCTACCCACTAAACACATATTCGTGATATTATATATATGAAGGAAGTTAGTTATTCCTTTCTTGCTTCCTTCAATTTCCCCCGGTGTTGGCCCTCCTAACATCGGGGTCTTTTTAGGCCTAATGCGACTTTCCCTAGTTTTTTATTATATAAAAGCTGTTATCTTTTTTTTGATATTTACTCAAATTTAAAGATTTATTGTTAAATTAGGGGGGAATTTGAACGAAGTATTAGTCGCCGACAGTATCGCACGGGTTATCCAACTTTCTATAGCGCCGGTGTTTCTCCTGACAGCAATAGGTACGTTACTCAGTGTCATGACTAACCGGTTGCACCGGGTTATTGATAGGGCAAGAGTTTGGGAAGCAAAGCTTGAAACGGAAAGCTCCCCAAATGAGATTGCCCACCATAACTCTCATCTAGCGACGCTGTCAAAGAGGGCGAAACTGATAGGCAGTGCGATAACACTTTGCACTGCCGCAGCACTTTTCGTCTGCACGCTTATTGCAACTCTTTTTGTTGAAAGATTTGTAAATCTTGATCTCAAGACACCTGTGGCGCTTCTTTTTATCTTTGCCATGTTGTTATTGATTGCAGGATTGATCATTTTCCTTAGAGAAATATTCGTTGCCACTCACAGTCTCAGAATCGGACCGCATTAAATTGTCTACGCCGAGTCTCCCAACTGCTTCTGCTATTATACCGAGTGGGTGGGGGTATTGGCCTCAGTAAGACTAGGTTAGTTCAAGATCTAACGGAGAGATTATGATCGAACTACTACGTAAACGACGCAGCATCCGTAAATTTTCCTCAGAAAAAATACCTCATGATGCCATTGAATTACTTCTTGAAGCAGCTCTCAGAGCACCATCATCACGGGGAATCAATCCATGGGAGTTTGTCCTGGTCGATGACCCGCAGGTTATAGCCCACCTCGCTAAAGCCAAACAACATGGTTCTGAGTTTCTTAAAAACGCTCCTTTAGCCATTGTCGTCTGTGCCGACAGCAGCAAATCTGATGTGTGGGTGGAAGATTGCTCTATCGCAGCGATCATAATCCAGCTTACAGCACAATCATTAGGGCTCGGCAGCTGCTGGGCGCAGATACGGAACCGGCAGCATGATTCCGGAGATAAAACTGCCGAAACCTATGTGCAGGAGCTGCTTGGTCTGCCAGAACAGGTCAAAGTGGAATGCATACTGGGAATCGGACATCCGGCTGAAAAGAAACTTCCTGTATCTGCCAATAAACTTCAGCGAGATAAAATCAGAAACAATCACTGGACCTTATAAAAGGATATGACATGAAAAAATCACTCGGTGCAAAGACTCTTCTTTTCCCGACCCCGGTACTGATGGTTGGGACCTACGATCAAGCAGGGAAGCCTAACCTGATGAATGCGGCATGGGGTGGCATCTGCTGCTCCGATCCTCCTTGTGTTACAGTTTCCCTGCGCAAGGCCAGATATTCCTACGACAGCATCGTGGCGCGTAAGGCATTTACCGTGGGAATTGCCTGCGAAGGTAAAATGAAAGAAGCTGACTACGTGGGTATTGTCTCCGGGCGTGATGTTGACAAATTCGCAGTTGCCGGATTAACCCCGATTAAAAGCGAGCTTGTGGATGCCCCTTATGCGCATGAATTCCCGATGGTTCTGGAGTGTCGGCTGCTGCATACTCTGGAATTAGGTATCCACACTCAATTCATAGGTGAGATCATTGACGTGAAGGTAGATCAAAGTGCTTTGGGCGAAGATGGTCTTCCTGACATCTTAAAAATAAAACCGCTAGTCTATGATACTGCCCACAAGGGGTATCATGCTGTTGGCCCTCTGCTCGGTAAAGCGTTTTCCGTCGGGAAAGAATGGTTATGAGCTTAAAACCTTCTCCCCTGGATATAACTCTGTCGAAAATATGCGAGTTTTGCCCGGTTTGCCTTCACGCTCGTCACCACCAGAAGGGAATTGTCAATGACTTTGTAAAGAATGTCGAGCGCGATGTCTGCCCTTTTTGCAAAGCCTATGAACGGGTACATGGGATCAAAGCCCACGAGAAAAGAGGATGAAAATGCCAACGCATTTGAGTCGGCAATAGTTGCAAATGGAGGTTGGAAGTCTGATCAGTCCGGAGTTCAGTGTTTGCACATTTTCTGGTTTGTTGTTTCTTATTGGTAATGATTTTAGTTGGTTATCAGTGGCATAGTTTAAGCTGAATGAATTTGTAGCTATTTTTCGCTACTGATCTCAATTAGCAATTCAGCGAGGACAACAGCCATGATGAAAATTCCGGTTCTTTATGTTAATGGTCAAAGGGCAATGGTTGATGATGAAGAGCTTGACATGCTTATCAGAGCCAGGAAAATAGTCTCCTTTCGCCGGTCAAGTGGCTGGGTGCGAGTTGATTTCGATCAGCTTCGGGGACAAGGAGGAGGGGATTATTCCGGTCCAGATAGAAGAAGTCTCTGGATGTATCAGCAGATGGTCAAGTTAAGATACATTTTTACCACCAATGAAAGCAATAGGCACAGCCAATCGCATCGTAAATTTATGAATCGTATTTTCAGAAACAATGATTATAGATAGGGATTTTTTTAAGTCAGGTTTTCTCTTGGAGTGAAAAGCCTCAAGCATTACTACCGCTTGAGGCTTTTTAGTTTGATACTTTATTTTGATAGCTAAAAATTTATTTTATTAAATGCTTTGCTAATACTTTTTGTAAATCATATATGCTGACTTCACTGTTGAATTTCTTTGTCAGTGGTGCAGAATCATTTCCAATCCAAATCCTCAGCTCAGCATCAAGATCAAAACTGCCGATAGCTTCTACACTGAATTTATTGATTTTACCATAAGGTACGGAAAGATATTCAACTCTTTTACCTGAAACTCCTTGAACATTGATTACAATGAGCCTTTTACTGGTGAAGAGAAAAGTGTCACGGGAAACCTGAAAACCTACTTCAACCGTTTCTCCATCAACCAGCAATTGCTCGTATTCAGATTGCAGTTTATTTACTGAAACAACGCCTTCTTTTCCCATTAAACCCGAGAGCAGCCCCATATTGATTTCTCCTTAGCATGTTCATGTTCTAAGTACTTCTACTCAATTAACAGTATTGCGTACATATTCATTTCTTGATGTTCATCGGGCAAAACATTTATTGAGAGTCCAAATTTTGTTGCCGTATCAAAAACATCTACACCCATCGCTTCCGGACTAGGGCGCGCCATTTTTTTATTCCGGCACGATGCTCGGGAGCTGGTGCAATCCCTACAAAGCCTGCAGTTGTCGACAAAGAGCATAAATGCTTTGTAGTGACCGGCATTAAAAACTTGCTTTTCTAACTCGTGGAGTTCTTTATTTACTCCTTTTGTCCATTCATGCCTCTCTTCAGGGTCGTCGAGTCTCTTTGAGAACCGAAAAATAGTGCCTAGTTTATATGAGTCAAATATAGTCCTGCACTCAGGTATGGATGGTGTGTTTGGAGGACAGGAAGCGTTCTTTCCGTAGCTGTCACAGCCAAACATGCATTTCATTCTCACCCACTGGGCAACAACTATCTCTTTAGGGTCGATCCAGCGGAACTCTTTGAAGCCCATCCTGTTGAAAACCTTTTGCAATAGTTCTTGATTTGCCATTGAATACCCATCTTGATATTTTGATGTTAGGGTAGAATTGAGTGTAGCATTTTGTATTCTGCACGCAATGTTCATTCAATAGTAATAGGATTTATGCCCTGTTGATCCTAGTGATATGCTCGCCCACCTAAAATGTTTCTCAACCATTATGCTTTCATGCTTGAAATCCCTGGCCGTTACCACGTATTGTTCAATTTTTAAATCACGCAATGAAAGGCCGTTAGATGACAGAACTGGACCAGGCATTGGATACGCTCCGTAAGGATATGAGCGACCCCAAGAGCCAATCAAAGTATTTTGATCTTTTCCTCAATTCCACCTTTTTTGTGCCTACCCTCGGGGATCAGGAGTTGATCGAAATTGGTATGGTGGCAGCTGAGGGAGAGGTATTGCCGCTGGTTATCGAATCAGAGGGGAACGATTATCTGATGCTCTTTGACAGCAAAGAGCGGATGTATGCCTGGGCTCAGGCCGAAGTAGAAAGTGTTGAGATGCCCGGGTTTGTGCTTGCCGCCACATCGCAGGCACCACTGCACTGGGCATTGAATGTTGGCACTGATTACTCGAAACAGTTTGTGCCGGACGAGATTGCTTGGCTCAGAGATGTAGTCGAGCGGTGCGACGTCGAAGCTGCCAAGGGAGAGATTCAGAGCGCTGCATCCAGAGAGGAACAGGTTTGAATGGCGCTGCCATCGACAGTTTATAAAGCAAACATCGAACTCGCAAATGTTGATCGCGGTATCTACGAGAATCTGCAGGCAACCGTTGCCCAGCACCCGTCTGAAACCGGAGAGCGGCTGGTGGCAAGGCTGCTGGCCTGGGCCATTTTCTCCGAACCCGAACTCAGCTTCACCCGGGGGCTCAGTGCTACTGAAGAGCCTGATATCTGGGTAAAAGGTGGCGATGGCAGGGTTTTGCTGTGGGTCGAAGTCGGCCTTCCCGATGCCGAGCGGATCGTCAAGGCGAGTCGTCACGCCGGCAGGGTTGCACTGCTGGCATCGGGGCGGACACTGGCAACCTGGAACCAGCAGCAGCTACCCAAACTGGATAAGGTCACCAACCTCACCGTAGTGACCGTAGACCAAGCGCTGATAATGACTCTGGCCGAGCAACTGGACCGGGCCATCAACTGGTCTGTAACTATTACCGAGGGTATGCTGTATCTTGCGGTTGGTGCTACCACCTATCAAACAGCCATCGAGGTCAGAGCCGGGGCTCTCTATTGATAGGGCCTTCCAAGTGATGTACTTAACCATACTGCATTAGGCATGCACGAGGATACTAACCATGAACCCCTCAATATGTGATTTCTATTGTGAACAGATCCTGAAAAGGGTGATCGACGTGCCGGTTTATTATGAGAATGACCACGTATTTGCCTTTTACCATACCAATCCACTATGGGAAAACCATGTCGTATTGCTGCCGAAGAAGCATATCGAATCGCTTCTGACCCTGGAAGAAGCTGATAATGAGCTGTTGCTTGAATTGATGCGAACGGCGAAACGTATCGCCGGGGATTTCATGGCTCGCTTCGGTGCTGCCCGCGTCTACACTAACCTGGGGGATTATCAGTCCTCCAAACATCTGCACTGGCACATCGGTTGTGGTAAACAGCTTCGTCCCTATTAGTGCCTGACTGTTTCAAAGTCCCCCCTTTACTTGGTATATGAAAATATGCAAATTATCCTGCAGAGGTTTTCGGATAATCTGTTATAGTTGCCACTATTGAAGACGTATTCGTTGATGGGCATTGTAAATCAAGGCAGCCTGAAACTTACAGTTGTCTCTAAGCAGGCATCTTATGCGAACCGAAAAAATCAGGCACCACCTGCGGGTCATTCTTGGCCCCGGAGAATTCTATGCCTCGGATTCCCCGGTGACCATCTCGACACTGCTTGGTTCATGTGTATCGGCATGCCTCTATGACCCGATAAACAGGGTAATAGGGATGAACCATTTTTTATTGAGCAATCACCGTTATGCCAAAGCATTACCGATGTCTGAGACTGATGCCGGCCGCTATGGGATCAATGCCATGGAGTTGCTCATAAACAGCATGCTCCGGCTAGGCGCAAAAAAAAGGTTCTTCAAGGCAAAGGTTTTCGGCGGCTGTACGATTGTCATGAATCGTCCCGAATATGGCAATTTTATGTGTGTAGGAGAGGTCAACAGCAGGTTTATCCGGGAATTTTTATCCTGCGAAGGGATTCCTCTTGTTGCAGAGAACCTGGGAGGCCGGGAGGGGAGAGTCATTCATTTTTCATCGGGTGATTATGCAGTGTACATGCGCAAGATTAGAAGTGAAGGCCGAAGTTTGCGGCTTGCTATGCGCGATCGGAACTGTTGGTTGCATGCCATTGAGGAACAGGAGAAACGCGAAGCAGCAATGAGCAATGTGGAGTTGTGGGGGCAGTAGTTGGTTTTACTTTATGATCAAATCGCTGATTACGGCAGATCCTTGGACAATGGTCAGTGAGCCGGCGAGAGTAGTATATCCTTCCTTATTCTGGTAACTTGAATCAAAACCCCCATCCAATGTAACAGCGATTGAGCGATTAAACACCAGATGCTCAGTGAAAATTTTTGCTCCGGCCTGCAGCGTGGCAATGGCGTCAGCACCATCGTATGCTACTTGCAGAGTGGTAGAACTCTGAATTGTTGCTGTGGAAACGATGCTCACCTGAACCGACGCGGATCTGGAAGCAGAAATGTTGTTTTCCAGATCCTTGGCCCAGGCATAGAGAACCTTGGATCCAGCAGAAGCAAATCTGTAGCTTACCGGTGGCGTACTGCTCCACCCGATGTCAGAGATGGTTGGCGGCGAGGAACTCTCTGTTACCAGGTAGCCAGTGACAGGCTTAGTGCTGCTTGCCGTAAAGGTATTGATTGGCACCTCAAGAGAACCATAACCTGAAGGGATAGCAAATTCCGTGATAACAGGCGGCACCGCCGTGAACTCTAAGTCAAAAGTCATAGAAGAACTACGGCCGGAAATGTTTTTGAGTTCTATCTCACTTGCCACCCCTGAATAGTAGTTAGCTGCGGGAGTTGTGGCCGCTCCGAAAGCGGCAATGTTGCCTGCATAAAAGGTCGTGGTCGCTGCGCCCCGGCAACTGCTGGCCAGCATGTTACAGGTCGCGGAATTGGCCTGTTCCGGAACAACCCCCTGGTGAGGGCTGACAGAATATTCATTGATATCGTTATAGCCGACGGTACCGGCAGTTATGTCTACATGTGTTACAAGAATCCCACCGGAAAAGCCGCTGACCAGGCCGGTAATCCCCTGATCCCAGCCTATTGGATGCCTGTTTTCCATCATCCAATATTCAGTGGAACTAATGGAAGGTTTGATCAGCTTAAGCGCATTGTCCGGTGCGCCAAGAGCGGAGCCAAGGAGGTAGGAGCCACCAATTGAAGGGGTTATCGGTAACGTCCAACCTAAATATTCACGGGACCAGGCATCAAGAGCAACAGGTGTTGTGCCGCTGTACTGGCCGCTCACAAGTCCCCAACTGCCTCCGGCCATGACTGAGAAATTCCCCATGCCGGCATTGGTATATGATGTATCGTAAAGATCGGGCAGTCCGAGCATCTGGTGGCCAAGTTCGTGAACGATAATTCCAATGGGATGCCGAATGCCGGCGTTGTTTAGTTCGCCATTGATAGCATAGTCAGGAAACTGCTTCCCGGCACCGCTGGCATTGACCCAAGCGTGAGCCCACACGTTGGGCGTTTTGCTTGAGCCGGACTCTTCATACCCGGCAACGATAAAGTAAACTACGGCCTCCGAGGTCTCAATCAAACCATCTCCATCGGTATCAAGAGAATTAAAATCGACATAGGGTGCGGCGCCATTCAACGCCAGGGTAATCCATGCCTGTTCGTTGGCCCAGGTATCCGCATAATTATATGGATGGCTACGATTGATGCTGACTTGTACAACGCCTGGAGGGCTTGCCGGCTGACTATGGGTAACAGGGGTTATGGTTAATGCGCCGAAGGAGTTGTCCTTGTAGAAATTGGCCACTGACTTGGTATTCGGGGTGGTGTCAAAGAGCGCACTGTACCAGTCAGATGCCAGTGTCTGAATGGCTCTGTCGGAGAAACTCACCAGGATTATGAGTAGTTTTTTCGAGCCGGATTCCGGGGCCGGAACCCAGTCCCCAGGGCCTGGAGTGCTGATTGAGCCGGACGATTGCGGGTATATTATTGTGCCACCTGCCGCTGCCGCAGCTCTGGAGGGCGTTACTGGTGCAAGGTTAATTTGGGTGAGGCGCTTGGTGTATTTGCGTTGTGTCGAGCCTTTCCTTGTTTGCTCTGAGTCATGGTCTCTGTCAGGCCTGATCCCTTTAGGGATGAAATCCGGCGCATACCGGCCTGAATGGCCGACCTTCATGCCTGAATGCTTCAGTACTCCATCCGGTTGTTTCTCGGCATACTCCCAATAGTGGGTATTTTTGTTGTGGAGAATTGTGTGGCCGGATTCTTCTGATTCAGTCCATTTTTGAAATTCATCACCATGTATCTTTGCCGTAAATGTGGATCCATCAGGCTGAAGGATCTCTATGGAATGAGGAGATGCCGGGCCGGCAAAAGATAACGACTTAAGATTAAAGAGAATGACAATACAGAGGAGCGCTATGCGAAAAAATAGATTTATAACGGGCAAAGGGATCAATTAACACCTCAAGCGGCTCTTTACACGAAACAGGTCACTTTCGGTGCCTGCTTCTTCGACAACCCAGCTGTCCGGTTCATGGAAGAACTGAGGACCTGTGGCTTTGTGCCCCCTGGTTACCCAAGGTTTACCTGTTCGGAAACAGTTTAATTCCCAGTCAACGGTCATTGCTGCAGCTACCGTGATTATTCTGCAATTTAAGGACCAATAGCATTGTAATGTTTCCGGGCTGTTGCGAGCCGTAATATATTGCTGGTATTCAACTGTTGAACACTATGAGAGGTAAATAAGGATAAAAGGCGTAACTTGGGTCTGCTTGCGGGCGGGAAGGTGATTTCTCTTATTGCGGGTCAACTTACTAGCGCAACTGTTCAGATATATTCCAAGAGATAAATCATTGATATTCTGCAGTTGGTTTTACGCCCAGTCTCTACCTAAGCCTGAATCTGCCCACGAGTCTGTGCAGCTCGTCAGCGAGCGATGACAGTTCATCGGCAGCAGCCGAGGACATGCCGGCACCTTCTGCCGTGCTATGAATGACTTGGGTCATCTGCTGGATATTATTACTGATATCATTGGTAGTAGCTGTCTGTTCCTCAGCCGCGGTGGCAATCTGGTTTACCTGTCCGGTTAGCTCATTAATCTGTTGAATAATCCCCTGAAGTGCCGAACCTGAACGCTCCGCTCCTTCAAGACCTGATTCAACCTCATTTACACCGCTCTCCATGGAGGCAACGGCTGCCCTAGTATCGCTCTGGATTGCCTTTATCATTGCTCCGATTTCTTTTGTCGCCTTGGTGGTCCGTTCGGCAAGTGCTCTGACTTCATCGGCAACAACGGCGAATCCACGCCCTTGTTCACCGGCTCTAGCTGCTTCAATAGCGGCATTCAGTGCCAGGAGATTTGTTTGCTCGGCAATATCCTCGATGGTGCCGATGATAGCCCCGATTTCATCCGAACGTTTACCCAGCGCTTCGATAGTAGCCGCAGACTCTCGGACCCTTTCAGCAATACGGATCATTCCTGCAACAGTCTCATGGACCACCGAAGCACCATCTTCTGCCGCACAACTGGTTGATCTGGCTCCTTCAGCGACATGGGCACAGTTGCGGGCAATATCCATGGACGTTGCCGCCATCTCTTCTGCCGCGGTTGCAATGGTGCCAGCCTGGGAAGAGGCTTCATCCGCACCGGATGCAATCTCTCTTGAGGTCGATGTCAGTTTGCCGGCAGCTTCATTGACTCTTGAGCTGTTATTGGACACAGTCATCAGGAGATTGTTCAATTGTTCACTCATGGAGTTCATCGCGCGAGCCAGTTGCCCGGTTTCATCGCCTGAGTCATTGGTCGCATGCTGAGTAAGATCACCATCGGCAATGGTTTCTGCAAGTCCAACCACCTCTTTGATGGGCCTGGTTATCATTCTGGCAAAGATAATTCCGAGGCCGATCGCCAATAATACGCCGATCAATGAAAACAATACTGTCTCAAAAAGGGCTGCTTGGGCAATCTTGCTGTTCAGGTCGTCCCGTCCTTTGGCTTCAGCTACTTTGATGTCGATCAAGACCCTGATCGCTTCCTCGATCTGCTTTTCGATATTAAGCCCCTTGCTTCTCATGATTTCCAGGGCATCGTCTTTTTTGTCGGCTAGCTGAAGCTTTAAGACCTCTTCCCAAATCGGCTTGTATTCAGCTAAGAGGGCCTTTACCTTATCCAGTTCTTTCCTTCCTACCTCTCCAGTAATGCTTTTTTCAAATTCAGCCACGTTCTTTTCGACATCCTCGTATCGTTTTTTTACCCCGTCGGCATTTGCTTCCATCCGATCCCGATCAGTATCGAGCATCATGCCGCGCATGTTGACCCGCGCTTTCTGTGAGTTCATGCCCAGCTGCACCAGGGTTCCCATGGGTACAGTGCTCTTAAGGTACATCTCGGTGCCGATCATTCGGACCTGGCGTATCTTATAAACCCCGGCAACCCCTATAATGCCGGCTATCACGGCCACAATGGAAAAACCCAATATCATCTTTGCTGATATTTTAAGTGAAGAGGTTATGGCGTTCATGGGGATACCTCGATGACGTAATTCAGACATAATCTACCTTTATTAAAATTCGGCAGTGGCAAAAGAAACTTGAGGAAAATCAAAACTGCCATAAAATATAATAAGTTAATATAATCTGCTAGATAAGAGATATAACCGAATTTTGCAGTGATAAATATATATGTTAAAGTTTTCTTGCAATTGGACGAAAAATAATTTAGTTATCTGAATGTCTGAATTTTTAAATAAATGTCATGAGGAGGCAATAAAGTGAACGTCAAGCTGTCGCGCAGGACATTCCTTAAAATCTCCGGAACAGCCACTGCAGGGATTACCGCTGCGGCCACCATGCCGGAATCGTTCCTTTCCTGGGCGGAATCAGCCCCTGAGGAGATGAAACTGGTGCCGACATTTTGTGAGCTCTGCTTTTGGAACTGCGGTCTTATTGCCAAGGTGCAGAACGGCAAGGTGGTAAAAGTCGACGGCAACCCTTTGAGTGAGCGGGGAAGAGGTCGGTTGTGCGGCCGCGGCAATGCTGCCCTCGGTTCATTGTATGATCAGGATCGCCTGAAGACACCATTGATCAACATCGGTAAACGCGGTGAACCAAAATGGAAAAAGGCTACCTGGGACGAGGCCTTGGGTGTCATTGCCGGCAAACTTTCTGCAATCAAGGAGAAGCACGGTCCTGATGCGGTTGCCCTTTTTTCCCACGGCAGCGGCGGAGCTTTCTGGAAACATTTGCTCAAGGCTTACGGCAGCAGTTACTACACGGCTCCGTCGTTTGCCCAGTGCCGCGGGCCGAGAGATGTAGGATTCACCATGACCTTTGGTTCCGAGGTTGGTTCCCCGGAATTTTACGATTTCAGCCAGAGCAAATTCATTGTGTTGCTTGGGTCTCACCTGGGAGAAAATGCCCACAACAGCCAGGTGCAGGACCTTGTTCATGGCTTGGAGCAAGGCGCCAAGTTGTGTGTGGTGGATCCCCGCTGTTCCAATATTGCATCCAAAGCGGATTACTGGCTGCCGATCCGCCCTGCCACTGATCTGGCGTTGCTGCTCGCCTGGATCAGGATCATAGTCAACGAAGAACTGTATGACGCCGACTATCTGAGCAAATACGCCTCTGGTCTGGCTGAGCTGAAAGCTGCGGTTCAGGAGTTCACTCCGGAATGGGCAGCAAAGGAGACCGACATCCCGGCCGGGAAAATTGTTGAGGTTGCCCGGGAGCTGGCTGCCCGCAAGCCGAATGTGGTTATCTCCGGGGGACGGTTCGCCGCATGGTACGGTGACGATGCCCAGCGGGCCAGGGCTATTGCCCTGCTCAATGCGCTGCTCGGCTCATGGGGGAGACCAGGGGGGATCTATCTCCCTGCAGGAGGCGGGGTGCCGGAGTATCCGGGTTTGCCGGAGTATCCGGAACATACGGCCGGTATTCCGAAGCTTGACGGGGCCTATCCGTTCGCCCTTTCCCAGACAACGACATCGATCCGTAATGCGGCTATAACCGGTCAGCCTCATGCCATGAAAGGGTGGCTGGTCTACGGTTGCAATCTGATGAAAACCATGCCGAATCGGGAGGAGACCATCAAGGCGATCAATAATCTCGATCTGCTGGTTGCTATTGATATCGTCCCTGCCGACATCATCCAGTGGGCGGATGTCGTGCTGCCGGAATGTACCTATCTTGAACGCCATGATGCCCTGAGCCTCGGTAAATTCAAAAAATTTGAGATTTCCATCCGTCAGCCCGCAGTGCAACCGATGTGGGAAAGCAAGCCTTCGTGGTGGATCACCAAGGAGCTGGGGAAAAAGATGGGGCTGGAGACTTACTTCCCCTGGAAAGATGGCGAAGAGTACCTGGCAAAAAGGTGTGAAGCTGGGGGGATTAATTATGCCGAGCTGAAGCAGAAAGGGGTGCTGACCATAGAGGAAAAATCCGCCCCCTATATCACCGACCAGAACCAGCCGACTTTCGACACCCCTTCCGGCAAGATTGAACTGTACTCAAAGCAGCTTGCCGAAAAGGGGTTCGACCCGGTGCCGAAATACAAAAAACATCCCCAGCCCCCTGATGGTCATTTCTCACTGCTTTTCGGCCGTTCCCCGTTGCATACCTTTTCCCGGACGACCAATAACTTCCTGCTGACTGATCTGGTGCCGGAAAACTCCGTCTGGATCAGCCGGAAAAAAGCGAAGCAGCTTGGCTTCAAGGATGGCGAATATGTGCGGTTGCAGAATGCGGCTGGGGTCAAATCCTCTGGCACGGTCAAGATCCGTTGCACCGAGCGGTTGCGAGAAGACTGCCTGTACATGGTGCATGGCTTTGGCGTTCATGCAAAAGGTATGAAACGGGCCGATAACAAGGGGGTGGGTGACGAGGAGTTGCTTACCGGGTACCAGATCGATCCCATCATGGGCGGCACCGGAATGCGTTTGAACTTTGTGAAAATAGTGAAGGAGGGATAAAGAGATGGAACTCATCGGTGTCATTCTTCCTGATAAACAGCGACTCTTCTCAGTTATCGCCGATATTCTCAAAGGGAAAGGGGGCATTCACCTGTACCTGTTCCTGATCGGCCTTGTTGCCGGTTTTTACGGGATAGCAGCCATTTTCATCCAAGGGCATGCCCACACCATCAACACCAGCAACCTTGTGCCATGGGGGATGCAGATTTCCACCTATGTCTACTTTGCCCTTTTGAGCACCGGCTGTACTTTTGTCAATTTCTTCGGCCATGTCTTTTTTGAGGAAAAATACCGGCCGTTTGCCTCACGGATCATTTTTGTCGGTATCATCACTGCTGTCGCTGCCTTCTTTTCCCTGGCCACCGAAATGGGCCGGGTGGACCGGATGTACATGTTCCTGATTTCCCCGAACCCGACATCGCCGATGTTCTGGATGGCTCTCTGGTACAGTTGCTACGTATGCATCATCACGGTAGAGTACATCAACATCCAGAGAGGCAAGCATTCGGTACGCGTCATGTGGGGCGCGTTCTTCATCGCCATCATCACCCATAGTACACTAGGCAGCCTCTTGGGCACGGTCAGTTCGCGGGTCTACTACTACAGCGCCCTGATGCCGATCTACTTCCTGTTTATCGCCTTTCTCACCGGCTGTGCCCTGACCACCATCATTGCCGCCCATACGGTCAAAAAGAAACAGCTCGATGAGGCGTATCATCTCACGCCGTTCGTGATCCTGCTGAAGGTCGGCTTGGGGCTTGCCCTGCTGATAACCTTCTGGCGGACCATGACCGGGCTTGCCGGCCGCCTGGAGGGGTCTGAGGTTTTCTCCCTGACCCTGATCAACAGCTTCGTGTTCGGCATAGTTGTGGTAATCATTGTGCCGTACCTGCTGCTGAAGATGGGAAAGAGTGCCAACTGGCTGATGTTTGTCGGAGTTTTCATCATGGTGACCCAGCTCAAGGCCCGTAACGATCTGGTGGTGGGAGCCTTCAAAATTCCGGTGTTCAGGGTCTACGAGATGCCGGAGATAGTGCATTACACCCCGTCTGTTTATGAGTTCCTGGTTGTCGCAGCTTCGACATCTCTGGTTGCCCTGCTGTATATCATCTTCAACCGTTCCGGGGTGTTTGATGTCAATGCCGGGAAGGAGGTTCACTGATTATGGAAGATAAAGATATCCTGGAAATAATGCATAGCGATCTTCAGCGGGCCTTGAAGAAACCGCGTAATCAGCGCCGCTGGGGAATGGCCATTGACCTGAAAAAATGCGTCGGCTGCCATGCCTGCACAACCGGCTGCATGTCGGAAAACCTTACTCCGCCTGAGATCCATTACCGACCAGTGAAAGAAGAGGAGATCGGCGAGTTTCCCAACGTCTCGATGCGTTTTCTCCCACGGCCCTGCATGCAGTGCGATGCCCCGACCTGCACTCCGGTCTGCCCGGTAACGGCGACCTACAAGCGTGACGATGGCATTGTCGTGATTGACTATAAAAAGTGCATCGGCTGCCGCTATTGTCTGGTTGCCTGTTCTTACGGAGCCAGGTCGGCAGATGTCGGTCACTATTATACCGGTGACATGAAGGGCGAGACTTACGAGGTGGAAAACTCAGGCGAGTATGGCAAGAGCTTCAAACGGAAGACCCATTGGCACTCGCCGATCGGCAATGCCCGCAAATGTCATTTCTGTATCCACCGGATCGAAAAGGGTGAACTGACCCGGTGCACCACGACCTGTCTGGGGCATGCGACCTACTTCGGTGACCTGAATGATCCCAACAGCCTCATCGTCAAGCTGATAACCAAAGTGAACGTCTTCAGATACAAGGAGGAGATGGGGACCAAGCCGGTTGTTTATTACATAACATAATGGGCTTTAATGCTGCTTGATATCATGATAAGAAATCCGGTAAAATCCGGTGCAACCATTAAACGATTGGAGGAAATCAGATGAAACGAATAATTGCTCTTGTCGCAGCAACGCTCTTTACCTTCAGCCTCACTGGGCTCGCCTTTGCGGAAGAACCGAAAAAAGATGAAGCTGCCGCAAAAGAGGGGAAATCCGAGAAAAAGGATGCCAAGAAGGACAAGAAAAAAGATGCGAAGAAAGATGAAAAGAAGGAAGAGGCAAAGCCTGCCAAGAAGAAAAAAGAAGCAGCTGGCTGCTGATCTCCTGATGTTTACTAAAAAAGCCTCCCGTTTGCGGAGGCTTTTTTTGTGAAAAATCTCAGAAGAATCCGGCCTTATTGAGAAATACCAGCGCCACCAGCACCGGGGCGACATATTTAATCAGGAAGTGCCAGGCTGGATAAATATAGGCGTTGGTGTCACCTTTCAGCAATTCCCCTTTGGCGATTCCTTGGGTCATGACCCAACCCGAAAACAGGGCAATCAGAAGTCCTCCCAGCGGCAGGATATAGTTGGTGCAGGCAAGATCGATGGAATCGAGGAAGTTGCGTGCGCCTATGATATGCACATCCTTCAGCATGTTGTTGGACAGGGCCGACGGCACGCCGATTAGGAAAATGATCGCTCCCATTACCAGCGTGGCTTTTTTGCGGCCCCAGCGGTTTTCATCGCAGTAATAGGCGACCACCACTTCCAGCAATGAGATACTGGAGGTCAATGCCGCAAAGACCAGCAGTAAGAAAAAGAGAGTGGCGATAATGGTGCCACCCGGCATCCGGCTGAAAAGAACCGGCAGGGTTTTGAACACCAAGCCGGGGCCTGCGGCAGGCTCCATGCCATAGGTAAATACAATGGGAAAAATCGCCAGCCCAGAGAGCAGTGCGACCAGGGTGTCCATCAGGGAAACGGTAATGGCGACTTTGGGAATACTGGTTTCCTCATCGGCGTAGCTGCCGTAGGTCAGCATAGCTCCCATCCCCAGACTCAGGCTGAAGAAAGCGTGCCCGAGGGCCTCCAGCATGGCAGGCGGATCCAGTTTCGACCAGTCCGGAGAAAAGAGGAACCTTACCGCTTGGGCCCCTCCGGGCGAGTTCAACCCAAGACCGGCAAGAACCAGGAGAATGAGGAACAGGATCGGCATCATGATCTTGTTGGCCCGCTCCAGGCCGCTCTTGACCCCGCCGATGACGATTATGACCGTCATCAGCATAAATACTGCCTGCCAGAACAGTTGGCTCAGATCATTGCTAAGGAGATTCGAGAAAATCTCAGGCACTTGACCGGAATGCTGTTGGGTGAATGTTCCTCTAAAAGACAGCCAGAGATAGTCAACGGCCCAGCCTGCAACCACACAGTAATAGGAAAGGATCATGAACCCGGCTATGACCCCAAGCCAGCCGGTGAGTACCCAGGCACCGCCGTGCAACCCTTTGAAGGCGCCGACCGGATCTTTGCGGGTATGCCTCCCTATGATCATTTCCGCAATCATCAGCGGTATTCCCACAGTGACGATGCAGAAGATAAAAAAGAGTACAAAGGCCCCGCCGCCGTGCATGCCGGTGATGTACGGGAACTTCCAGATGTTGCCGAGGCCGATGGCAGACCCTGCCGAGGCCATGATGAAGCCGAGCCGGCTCGACCAGAGCCCCCGTTTGACCTTTGTCGGATGAGAATGTGTCATAATTGGCAATTCATATCAGAATTACAGGCAAATATCCAGCTGTGACGACAAAAAAATACCCCCGGAACACAAGTTCGCGGGGGTATTGTCGCTGATGCTATCGTTATTCTACCTGGTTATCTCAACTTTACCCTCATCAACCTCAACTTTGGCGTTCAGGAAAAAGACATTAGGGTAGCCTTTCCCTTTAAGGGTATGATACGCCATTTCAGCCTGGGTGCCTGAGTTACAGTAGGCGACAATTCGCTTTTCCTTGGGGAGTCTGGCCAGGTTCTGGTCTACTTCTGCTGCCGGTATGTTGACTGCACCGGCAATAGCCCCTTCCTTTACCTCGTCGGGGAGCCGCACATCAATGATGATGGTATCGGCAGGGATTGCTGCAATCAGTTTCTTGAAATTGTCGATGGAGATTTCACCAGCTTTAGGCTTGGGAGTGTAAGCTGCCTTGGCGGCCAATGCCCCTTTTTCCAAAGGCAGGCCGGCCTTCTGCCATGCCGCAATGCCGCCGTCTACCACCAGTACCGGTGCAAAACCAGCCTTGACAATCCCCTGGGCAACAGCTTGGGCATTCCCCTTGCCGTCAGCGTCATAAACAAATATCGGCGCCTTTACATCTTTTTTCGGCAGCAACTTGAGAGTCTTTTCGTCGGCTACCGGGAAGGACACTGCTCCCTTGATGAATGCTTGCTCTGCATCTTTCTGGGCACGGGCATCAAGCAGGACAAACGGCATCTCCTTGTCCAGCCATGCTTCCTTGATGAACTTGACCGTCATCACCCCGGGTTTGCGCTGGAGCCAGCCCGGCATTCCTTCGCGATAGACCTTTACATTCTTGTAGCCGAGCTGTTCGGCTTTTTCCAGTGACTTAGGACTCATGGTACAGGTGATCCCTGCGCAGTAAAAGATGATCAGCCGGTTTTTGTCTGCCGGGAGTTTGTCGAGATTCTTGTCGAATGCCGGGTATGGCAGATTTATGGCACCGGGGATAAAACCATCCTGGTAGCGGGGCAGCGGGCGGGAGTCAATCAGGGTAAAGTTGCCCTTTTCCGGTCCCATGGCAACAAGCTTCTCAACTTCATCGACCTTGATCAGCTTGGCTTCGTCAACCTTGATCGGCGGCTTAGCAACTATCGCCTTGGCATACTGGACCCCGTTCTTCAACTCAACCACCACTTTAACCTCGTGGTTCTTCTTGATTCCCCTGAGCTGTTTCTCGACATCGCCATCCTTGACATCAGGGTTTGACACCTTGATCGTTGCTTTGTCAAACTTGAGGACTTCTGATTTATCGTCAACCTTTACCTGTAGCGAAGATGACTTCATAGCCACAGTCTCGAAATATCCCCTAAAGGTGCTTGCCTCGACCTTGTGGCAGGTGCTGCAGACCTTGGTGTTTCTACCTTCGACTGTTCCTGCCGGGGTGTCGGCAGCAAGAAGCGGAGCAGCAGTGACCACTCCCCCTACAGCCAGCGATAGTGCGAGTGTTCGCCAGTTGGTGATACATGACAGCATGTTAGCCTCCTTTTACTTGCTCATATTTTTTGCATATTAATCGTGATGGGATATCTAGCTTATGCAATATTTTGAATATATACCAAAATCCCGTAACAAAACAAGAACAATTAATGTTATAACTCAAATAAATCGCTTGACAACGGTTGTGTGCAAAGCGACCATGACGGTGTGCTCTGCTTATCTCCCGAAATAGTTGCTTCTTTGCTCAGATGTTTACCCGCTGTTTTGCTAATCGTTGCTGTTACCGCGTGTTCCCCTGCTTCATCGGAGTCTGAGTCATGCCTGGTCTGCCACCATGCGCTAGAACCGGCATCAGCAAGCCACTCTGGTTGCATATCCTGTCACTACACTTTTCGAGATAACGCCTATAAGAAACGGGCGCAGGGGCATAACCCCTCAGCCGCAGATAGCTGGGACCAGGGGTGCGGAACCTGCCACCAATACCAGTTGGGAAGGGTTAAGAGTGGGCTGATGTACTCCAACAGGGGGATGATCAGAAACATCCAACTGACCTGGGAAGGGGAGACCTCCGGGGAGTATGGTGCGCATGGCGGTGATACCTTCGACGAACGAGGTAATAGGCAGAAGCTGTTGCCGGTGGCCGAGCTGGACAATCTTTCCGGAGAGCTTTATCGAAAATTTTGTTCCCGCTGTCATCTCGGAATCGAGATTGCCGATGCCGAACGGTCGAACCATGCCGGAGGTTGTGCGACATGTCATTTCCCGTTCAATGAGTCGGCGACATATATGGGCAAAGACGCCGTGATCAAAGGGAAGACACCAGCCTCTGCCAGCCACAGGCTCGAACCGCTGCCGTCTGCTGCAGTCTGTTCCCAGTGCCATAATCGGAGCGGCAGAATTGCGTTGTCATACCTGGGATTGTATGACGGCAACAATGGGCATGTGCCGACCCGTAATGGCCAATCCGGGCCGGTACAGCTCTCCGGCAACAGGAATGCGGTGCATATTGAGCCTGATGTCCATGCTGCGGCTGGTATGGAGTGCATCGATTGCCACACCTCACGCGATGTCATGGGTGACGGTTACAGCTATCGCAACATGTACCGCCAGGTGGAGATTAGTTGCGAAGATTGTCACGGCGGAGCAAAGCCACCGGTTTACCGGGCCATCGCGTTTGACGGTGACGAGGCGGTTCGCGAATCGAGGAGCTACCCAAGGCAGATGCGGCCAGGCATGAATATGGTGCTCACCAGTAACGGTCGAAGTTTTTCCAATGTCTTTGTCAGCGACGCTAAAGTCAGAGTCATCGGCAAGCGTAGCGGCAAGCTCTTTACGGCCAAGGTGATTACCGGCACTGCGGAGCATACGGTAAAAGGACATGAGCGGCTGGAGTGCTTTGCCTGCCACTCAAGGACTGTGGTTCAGTGCTACGGCTGTCACACTACTTACGACTTGCGCGAAACAGCCATGGACTTTATCAAGGGGAAAGAGACTCCGGGCGCTTTCAGTGAAACTGAGGATTTCCGGATGCTATACCCGTTTCCCCTTGCGGTTAACCAGCGGGGCAGGATATCACCAGTGACCCCCGGCTGCCAGACATTCGTCACCGAAATCGATGGTACCGGTGCTACTGTACGAGACGACCAGATAACCCGCTTTAGAGGTAAACGCCAGCTGCGTTTCGCTCCCTTTTATTCCCATAATACTGGGAAAAAGGCGGTAGGTTGCCGGGAATGCCATGCCAACCCCAGGTTTCTTGGGTTCGGCCAGGGGGTGATGACTGTTGGGAGTATCGAAGGGACTTTGCTGTGTGAGAAGTGTCCGGATAAATCGCTTGACGGGTTCCTCAAACTGGCAGATGGCAGGGTCAGGGCCTTTTCCGCAATCACCCGGGAAAACTCCCGACCGCTGAACGAGGCCGAGATTCGCCGGATCTTCAGGGCAAATCTCTGCATAACCTGCCACGACAAGGGACGGGACAAGGACCGGATTTACGAAAGGGGGCTGAATTACGGTGCGCTCGACGACGCTCTGCATTGCCGCATTCTTAATGGCCGTTAGCATCGGTGTCTCTGTTGCTGCTGAAAACTGCCGCGTCTGTCACCAGGTAGCCGTTACCGGTGTCCATCGTAGCTTAGCATGCCTTGACTGCCATGTGAGCGAATCTGCAACTGTTGCTGACCCTGCAGCAGCCGGGGCTGATTCTCCTTGCGTACGCTGCCATAAGAAATTTGGCGAACTCTTCAATCGTGATATGGCAACAAGGGCACCTGAGCAGGCTTTTGTTACCAGGAGTTATGCAAAGGTGGACCGGCGTTTCTTTGAGAAAAACTGCACCGGTTGTCACCTGAAGAGCTGTCTGGACTGCCACGAGGGGGGAGGACATGATTTACGTAAACCAGTCACCGAGCGCTGTCTCTCTTGCCACAAAGGGTATTATGTCGGCTGGGATTATGCCGGGCGGGCGCCGCGGGAGGACAGCCTTCGCTATCAACGGGGAAGGAGTGCTGGCGGTGACTACTATCTGACCATGCGTCCTGATATCCACTTTGAAAAAGGTCTTAGCTGTGGTGACTGTCATTCGATGCAGAGCCTGGCGATCGGGAAGAGATCGGCAAAAGGATGCCTGGATTGCCACAAGGTCAGTGCCGGCCCGGTGGAACACCGGATAAAGGCGCACCTGGAAAAGCTGGAATGCTATGCCTGTCATTCTGCCTGGGCGCCACAGGAGTACGGGACGTTTTATCTTCGCTTCACGGAAAGCCTGTCCCGAGATGATTTCTGGCTCAAGGGGGGCGATACTCCCAGTGAATATCTTAAGAGCGCTTATCTGAGGAAACAGGATGAACCGCCCCTCGGACTAAACAGCCGCGGCATGGTCAGCCCGATCAGGCCTCAATTCATAGCCTATTACACCCATATCCGCCGAGAGCAGGTTGTTGGCAACGAGAACCGCCTGCTTGCAGCGGAATGGAAGGCATTCTTTCCTCATACCATAAGGCGCGGTACACTGTTATGCGACTCCTGCCACGATGCCGCATCGCGTTTTCTCCTGGAAAGCCGGAATGCACGGATCTACCGTCTGGCTGAGGACGGCATGGGGCTGGAGTCGTTCTGGGACAGGAGAGGGCAGCGAGTGGCAAATGGCTCATTTTTGCCGGAGGAACGGGTGAAGCGGCTTATGGATAGAGGGCCGACTTTCCAGAAAGGGTATATCGAAAGATGGCAGCTCTTTTCCAATCGCGCCGGAGGTTCATCTTCGCCTTGATTGCCTGGGGGGCGGCCCTGGCCGGTTTGTGGCGCTTTCTGCAGCCAAGGCCTGTAGCAAAAAGAGAACTGGTCAGCACCCCTCTAAATTCGATACCTACCGAAGGCGCTTTGGTTTTCCGGGAAGAGCGTGTCGCTATAGCCAGGGGGAGGGATGGAATTTATGCGTTCAGTCTTGTCTGTACTCATCTTGGTTGCACGGTATCGGTAACTGCTGAGGGGATTTTTTGCCCGTGCCATGGAAGCCGCTTCGACCATGAGGGAAAGGTTGTGCGGGGGCCGGCTACAAGGCCGCTGGAGCGGTTAAACGCCGAGGTTCGTGGCGATCGGTTGTTTGTGAGCAGTTGAGAGGCCAATGTTCAAGGATTTCATAAAACATCTCTTCCCGCGGGTGGTTCTGAAAAAGAACCTGAGGTTATCCTATACTTTTTGCCTGGGCGGGCTTGCCTTTACAGCGCTGCTTTCGCTCCTCCTGTCAGGGGCATTGCTGCTTTTTCACTATCAACCGGTTCCGGAGCGCGCCTATGCCTCGATCCTTGCGCTGGAGCGCGATGTCTGGGGTGGCAGCTACATCCGCAACCTGCACCGGTTTTCTTCGCATCTTTTTCTGGTTTTCATCTTTCTTCATACTGTAAGAGTCCTGTTGACCGGCGCCTACCAGCGCCCGCGCCACTTCAACTGGCTCATAGGGTGCGCTCTCATGCTGCTCTCAGTATTCTCCGGGTATACCGGCTATCTGCTCCCTCTTGATCAACTAGCTTACTGGGCTACTCAGACCGGCATGGAGCTTTTCAGATCGCTCCCCTTAGGGAATTTCCTTTACGGTGTTCTGGTGCCGGACCAAGTGGGCGGGGTGTCATCGCTCCTGAGGTTTTATATTCTTCACATAACCATTTTGCCGATGCTGATTATGGGGCTTTCCGGTCTTCATTTTTATCGGGTCCGCAAAAACAGGGGGGTGCTACCCTACCTATGAACCAGCCGCGTTCCTTAAAAACCGACTACCTTAAAAGCTCCCCTCACTTTTTCCAGTTGATTGTCGTTGCGGCATGCTTCCTTTGTCTTCTGCTGTTTTGCGGGGCGATTCTGATCCAAGCCCCTCTCCTTGGCCCTGCCGATCCGGGCGTACCCCCAAACCCCGCTAAATCCGCATGGTTTCTTCTCTGGATCCAGGAACTGGTAAGCCATGGGACCTTTCTGATCTATCCGGTAATCATCCTAGGCTGCTTCTTTGTCATCCTTCCTTGGTTGCCGGTTTACAGGCCTGCATGGCGGGCATCGTGGCTGCCGGAGGGGCAATGGTTCGTCAATGTGCTTACCGTTGTGTCGGTTGCCGTAATTATCGGCCTGACGATCATCGCGGCATTTTTCAGGGGGACGCAATGGCAGTACGCCTGGCCTTTCTGATATATTTCCTCGGTGTCACATTTGCTTATCCAGCGGCAGCAGTCTCCGTGTCCTGTCTCAAATGCCATCGGCCTCATTACGAAACTATTGACAGCTGTACCGGTTGCCACGCAGGTGATGCCAGGACAGTGCGGAAGGAGATTGCCCATTTGAACCTGGTCCCCGGCAGACTCGTCAGGTACAGAATCAAAGGTGATCCTTCAGCGGATAGTGGGGGGAAATTGCTGGAAACGTTTGCCTGCCGCAGATGCCACAAGATCGACGGTAAAGGGAATAGTCTGGCACCGGATCTTGATCGCCTCGGAGCAAGGCATCCTTCCAGGGTGCTGGAATCGATCCTGAGGCCGGTTACATACATGCCAGATTTTAGTTTTGATCCGGAAACAGCTTCATTACTAGCCAACGCCGTTGTAAAGACGGCAGCAGTCAGCAGGCACGAGCGGCGGGAAGCACCATTAATCATAAGGTTCAATCATTCTACTCAACATAATGATAATGTTTTTGAAAAACATTGTGGAGGCTGCCATAGGCTGCTTACCGAATCCGGCGCTCTCGGCAAAGGAAACTCAGGTCCCAATCTTTCCGGTCTTATGGGGAGATACTACCCGAAAACATATGCAAAGATGGAACTATGGGATCAGCAACGGCTGGCGAAGTGGTTGAAAAACCCGAGGGCGAGCAGGCCGTTATCGCGAATGCAGCCGGTAATTATTGATAAACGTGATTTTAATCACCTACTGTTGATTCTCGATGCGTCAAATCCCCGTTATTTGCCGCCCAATTCCGTAAAAAGCCGTAAGATCTCCAGCATGCGCTCATAGAAACAATTATAAAGTTGAATATATACTATGTGTTAAGCGAAATGGTTTAAATATTGCATTTTCCATATATATGCTTAGTGGGAATATTCGCTTGACAGGTGGTAAATCTACCATTAAAATAAGTTTAATTATTGATAACACGATTATAACCGGTGTGTTAAGTAGCTAAACACACTAAATCTTACGGTAAAAGGAGGAGAGATGAACAGGCTTGGTAAAAACCTTATAGCCGCAACTCTGGCTGCAGGACTGGTAATGCCTGTAGGAGCAATGGCCGCAGACGATCTGTCTCTAAAGATTGATATGCTTCAGAAAGAGGTGGATGCTCTCAAGGCGCAGACAAAGAAGCATGAGGACAAGTCCATCGAGAAGTGGCTGACCATTGGCGGCGACTACCGCTTTAGGGTTGATTCGCTTAGAGGCTCGACTAAAGCGTATACCGATGCCCAGGGAATGTTCAAGTGGATGGGGGCCAATGCCTTGATTTCGGTTGCCGGGGCTCCCTTTGGTCTCCCTGCCGGTAACTATCCAGCAGGACAAGTGCTTTCCATGGCAGCTAACCAGATGAGCAAGGTCACCACTTACAGCGCGGCAGCAGCGCAAGCGCCTGCTTTCCGGGGGATGCTGAACAACCTCGCTGCAGCCCAGGCAGGAAGCGGTTTGGCAACGCCGATGAACTTCGCGATCCCCTCTGCCAAGCCGAGTAACGACACTCTCTACACCAACCGTTTTGGCCTCGACCTCCACGCCAAGGCAGTGAAAGATATCACTGTCAACGTGCGGCTGCTCGCCTATAAAACTTTCGGCTCTAATGACGATGCCGCAGTCACTGGCAATGGCCAGACGCCATATTTTGCTGACCGAGTCGGGGTGTTTGATGGGACTTTGGGGCATATACCGTCCAGCGATTATCTCGGTGTTGACAGGGCCTATGTCACTTGGGCCAACATTCTCGACTCAGGCGCCTGGTTCTCTGTTGGTCGCCGTCCCTCTACCAATGGCATCCCATCCCATCTCAAGCTTAACAACGAGCGTCCCGGCAATGGCGGCACGCCTGCACTGCTCGTGGATTACGCTTTTGACGGTATGACTATCGGCTGGGCGCCGGACATCGCAGCGCTTCCCGGCGCATATGCCAAGGTGTGCTACGGCCGCGGATTCGAGAGCGGCCTGGACAACCGGTACAACACAGGCAACAGTCTCCAAGACACCGATATGCTTGGCATTGCGATCATCCCGGTCGATACCGATCCTCTTCGGATACATCTGCAATGGAACCGCGGTTTCAATATCTTTGACTTTCCAACTATGAATAACACTTATTTTGGTAATACTGGGCCAGCTATTAATCTTGGAGATATGGACTGGTACGGCATTGGGCTTCTCAGCACCCTTAAGAAAGTGGGACCGGGTAATCTCAACCTGTTCAGTGAATTCGGCATGAGCGTGTCGCATCCGAACCAGAATGTCTCGTCGAATGCGGGGTTCCAGGGCTTGATGACCGGTTCGTTCATGAACCCAGAAGCTCCTTCTTCCAAAACCGGCTATGCTGTCTATGCTGGGGCACGCTACGACCTGCCAAGCAACACCAAACTTGGCTTTGAATACAACTATGGCACCAAGAACTGGCAGCCGTTCTCTCCGGCAGCTGACGACATGTGGACCGCCAAAGTCGGCACTCGCGGCAGTGTCTTCGAACCTTACATTATCCAAGAACTCAATCTGAAACCGATCTCATCGTACTTTGCCAAGGCATTCTTCAAAATCGGTTATCAGTACTATGATTTCGAGTACACCGGCAGCAACAACTGGGTCGGCGCTCCGGTCAAGATCGACGACGTGCAGTCCACCGATATGATGCTCATGGCGCCTCTGAAGAATGCTCAGAATATTTACGGCTCCTTTGAGGTTAAATTTTAGTATTGATATATATTGAAAGTTATATTATAGTGAATGAAATTTGAGGGGCGAAAGCCCCTCTCATTACGTTTGAGAGATACCAATAATAAACTTGCCACATCGAGAGAGCTTGATAAGCTTTTAACATCCACGCATCATTGAACAAAGGAGCATAGCAATGAAAAAGATCATATCCTCTATTCTGATGGTAGCTGTAATGGTTTTCGGTTTACTTTCGTTTAGCAACAATGCCATGGCTGAAGAAAAAATGACCGGCTCGGTTGCTAAGATTGAAATGGCGAAAGACGGTGCATCTGCCACCGTTGTTATCAAAAATGATGATAAGGAAGTGACCGTTACGGTTAATGATGCCGAGACGCTGGACAAATTCAAAGATCACAAGATCAATGAAGGTGATGAGATCAAGCTTAAGTATGACGTGATCGATGGCAAAAACGTGAGCAAGTTCTTCCGGAAAACTGCTGGTTGCTGAGCAATTGAATAGTTAAACTGCAACAGCCTGCTACCACGGGCTGTTTTTTTGACCACAAATATATAAACATTTATATATTCCATTTATATTAATATATGAGTCTGTTAATCTAAGCAATTAGGAGAAATTCTATGTACGCTAAATTTCTGGCTATTATTGGGATTCTTGGAGTGTGCCTTTCAGGGACAGCGCTGGCTGGAGACCACAAGGAAGGCCGAGAATATATCGACAAAAACGGCTATGAGGGTCCAAAAACCTGCGAGGTATGCCACGAAGGGACCGCAAAGTCGTTTCTGGACACTGTCCATTGGAAGCATGCTTCCAAGGTAGATAACGTAGAAAATATTGACCCGAACAAGGAATACGGTATGAAAAACCGTATCTACACTATGTGCAATGGCAACGACATTGTTAATAATCTTAAGGAAATACCTAAAAGCCCTGAAACCGGCAAGACCAAGTTCTCTGGGTGCAACACCTGTCATCCGGGAAATCATCTTTATGATGTAGGCAGTTTCGGCACTGAGGCGCAACAGGCAATCGACTGCCTGGTTTGTCATTCATCTAGCTATGATTTCAGGGAGCGTAAACCGTTCAAGAACGAGAAAGGCGATGTGGTTCTTGGACAGGACAGGAGCAAAAAGGCCGCTCTTGGTATTGGCAAACCTACAGTGAAGAATTGCATGGTCTGCCACGAGGCTGCAGGCGGGGGAGTTTACGTCAAGCGCGGGTTCGCTTTCAAAAAAGATACTGATGTTCATGCTGCCAAGGGAATGGTTTGCGTGGATTGTCACAAGGCCAAGGATCACCGGATTCCTACAGGGTATGATCCAAATAACTGGGCCAATGACGGCGTCAGGGTTTCCTGTGAAGATGCGGCTTGCCACGGTTTAAAACCGCATAAAGACGCTGACCTGAATCGACACACTGCGAGAATCGCTTGCCAGACATGTCATATCCCCAGAACCGGCGGAGCTGTGGCGAAAGATTTCACAGTATGGGAGAAGGGACCTGACAAATTTTACGAACCTTCAACCTTGAAGCGTGAAGCGAATGAAAACGCCCCGATCTACGCCTGGTATAACAAAACTGTACGCAATGTGCCGGATTTTATCGGTCCCAAAGGGAGTAGGGGGGACAGAGAGAGCAAAATATACGCCTTCAAGGTTTTTCAGGGTAAAGCATTCTTTGACAAGAAAACAGGTAACCTTTTGTCAATGGATTTCGCTCCACCCATGGCTACCGGTGATACGCTCGCGGGCGTTGCATCTGCCGCAAAAACCTTGGGTCTCAAGGACTATGAGCCGGTTCCCGGTTGGCAGACCATATATTTCGGTAGCAACCACCTTGTGACTAAAACCAAGGCACTTTCTTGTACTAACTGTCATGCTCCCAATGGTTTGTTAAATTTCAAGGAGCTTGGCTATACGGAAAAAGAGGTTGCAAAACTCACAAATCCGGAATTGTACCTAAAGAAGTTGATTGAAAAGCAGAAAGAGGACTGGTAGCCGTATTATGTTTTTTGTGCCTGTCCGGAATGCCCGGACAGGCACAATTATATGTATTGATCTGATTCGCCTGAATATGACAAAATCAGGCTGCCTTAGATCTGATATCTCACGATCTCGCCTTTCAATTCCTAAGTTTATCTACATATTTTGTGCTCACAGCTGCTGATCGGATTAATTCCGATTGATGCGGAGTGCTGTTTTGAGTATACTGCATTGATTTTTTCGAGATTAGTACCTTACAGAGGGGGATCTGCTGATGATAGATTTTATGGGGGACTGGAAAAGAACTGGATATTGCGGGGCACTGACAAGTGCAGACCTTGGCAAGGAAGTGGTGCTCATGGGATGGGCAATGAGACGCCGAGACCATGGCGGCCTTATTTTCATAGACCTTAGAGATCGTGAGGGTATTGCCCAGGTAGTTTTCGATCCTGAAGTTAATGCGGATGCGCATGCTAAAGCAGAGTCAGTGCGGAGTGAGTTCGTCCTTGCCGTGAAGGGCAAGGTGATTCCGCGGCCTGAGGGGACCGTTAATCCAGGCATGAAGACCGGCGAGGTAGAGATCCAGGTCTCTGAATGCCGGGTGCTTAACCGTTCCAAGGCATTGCCGTTTACCCTTGATGAATATGTTGATGTGGCTGAAAATCTCAGGCTCAAATATCGCTATCTCGACCTTCGCCGGACCCAGCTCCAGCAGAATCTCATCCTTCGTTCCAAGGTGGCACAAGTAACCCGGCAATACCTTACCGATAATGGCTTTATTGAGATCGAGACACCATTCCTGACAAAGTCGACTCCTGAAGGTGCTCGAGATTTTCTGGTCCCTTCCCGGATCAATCCCGGGTCATTTTATGCCCTTCCGCAGTCACCGCAGATATTCAAGCAGATATTGATGGTCTCCGGTTATGACCGTTATTTTCAGGTTGTCCGCTGTTTCCGCGACGAAGACCTCCGGGCTGATCGCCAGCCAGAATTCACCCAGATAGACTGTGAGATGTCTTTTATTGACCGGGACGATATCATACGGGTCATGGAGGGATTGATCGCCCGCATCTTCAAAGAGGCAAAGGGTGTCGATGTCCAGCTGCCAGTAGAGAGGATGACTTATGCTGAAGCGATACGGCGCTTTGGGGTGGATAACCCTGACCTTCGCTTTGGTCTTGAGCTCGTTGAACTGACCGATCTTGTCAAGGGAGCGGGTTTCAAGGTTTTTGCCGATGTTGCAGCATCTGGCGGTATCATAAAAGGTTTGAATGCCAAAGGGTGTGCCGGTTTCTCCCGTAAGGAAATTGACGACCTTACCGAGTTTGCGAAGATCTACGGCGCCAAGGGGCTTGCTTACGTGAAGATTGAGAATGGTGAATGGCATTCGCCTATTGCCAAATTCTTCACTGCCGAAGAGATCCAGGCTATGAACAAGGCTTTTGATGCCAACGATGGGGATCTTCTGCTCTTTGTTGCTGACAAGCCAAAGGTTGTCAATGATTCTCTTGGTAAGCTCCGTAATCACCTTGCGAACCTTTTGGGCCTTTTGGATAAGAATGTATTCAGGTTTGTTTGGATTACCGATTTCCCGCTTCTTGAGTGGGATGATGAGGAGAAACGCTGGGCTGCGGTGCATCACCCGTTCACTGCTCCTATGGATGAAGATCTGCAATATGTTGAATCCGATGCGGGGCGTTGTCGGGCCAAGGCCTATGACCTGGTGCTGAACGGCAATGAGATCGGTGGTGGTTCCATCAGGATTCACCAGGAGAAGATTCAGTCTCTGATGTTCAAAATGCTTGGGCTTTCTGAAGAGGATGCGCGGATGAAATTCGGGTTTCTTCTGGATGCCCTTGAATTCGGTACGCCGCCGCACGGTGGCATTGCCTTTGGCATGGACCGGCTTATTATGCTGCTTACTGGCAGTGATTCGATCCGTGACGTTATTGCGTTCCCTAAAACCCAGAAGGGCGCATGTCTCATGTCTGAGGCTCCGTCATCTGTTGATACAAAGCAACTCAGGGAGCTGGGTATAAAACTTGCGGTGAAGCAACAGCCTTAAGGGGGCTGGATGACCGCGAGCAGATATATATTATTTTTCGGAATACTGGTTCTTACACTTTCGGGGTGTTCTACCCCGCAACCTCAATGGCATGCAAAAGCCGGTCAGCTAATTCAGGCAGCTCGCTCTGAAGGTGCCCCGGCTTTATTGCCCTCTGAATACAATAGCCTAAGCGATACCTTTGGTAAAGGCGAGCTGCTGTTGCTTGATGAGGAGGTTGAGGCGGCAGACCAGCTCTTTAAACTTGTTATGCTGAAAGGTGAGCTTCTTAAGGAGAATCTGGCCGTAGAGAAAAAGCGTCTTGCTGAAGTTGAGCGATTGCGAAAAGTTGAGTTGCAGCAGCGAGAGAAGGAGCGACTTGAAGCTTTAGAACGTGAAAAAGAGGCTCGCAGGCGTGAAGCTGAAGAGCTTATGGCGCGCATTGCCCAGAAGGCAAAACAGGATGCCGAAGAGGATGCGCGACGCCAGCAAGCTGAGCGACTTAAGGCTCAAAAAGAACGGGTATTGGTTATTAGTCACACGGTAAAGCGCGGAGAATCGCTGCCGCAGATCGCAGCTTTACCTGAAATTTTTAATGATACCCAGCTATGGCCGTTGATTTACCGGGCAAATCGTGATCAAATCCGTGATCCCAGATACCTTTGGCCTGGCCAAACCTTGAGAATCCCTCGCAATGCAACACGGGAGGATATTCAGGAAGCCAGGCGGTATGCATCGGAAAAACGGCTCCGTTAAACCTCCAAATTTTAGTCCCACCATAGATACCCAACACAATTTCAACAATATTAAACAATTATATTTTTTCTTGACAGCCTAAAAGGCTTTGTATACTGTATACAAACTTTTCTGGCTGCATGTCATATTGCAGCACAATGTTCTAAAAACTCTGAAATTTAGTACTCCTGAACAGTTCATTACATCGATATATGGGTAAAAAATATCTGCAGTCGAGAAGGTTCCCGTAAGTTATTCTTTTATCCTATGGGCGCCTTTGCTAGGCTGTGGCACCCTTATTTAGAGCCTCTGGCAATTGCCAAATTAAATTAAGGAGATAACATGACAACACAAACAGCAAAGATTATTTGGTCAAAGATTGATGAAGCTCCTGCACTGGCAACATACTCTTTACTCCCTATCGTAAATGCATTTACCAAGGCCGCTGGCGTTGTCGTTGAAACCAGAGACATTTCAGTTGCCGGAAGGATCATCGCCAACTTTCCCGACTATCTGACACCGGAACAGAGGATGCCGGATTATCTGGCCGAACTGGGTGAACTCACCCAGAAGCCGGAAGCCAATATCATAAAACTGCCCAATGTTAGTGCTTCGATTCCCCAGCTTAAAGCAGCCATCAAGGAGTTGCAGGAGCAGGGGTACAAGCTCCCTGATTATCCCGAGGAGCCGAAGACCGATGCCGAGAAAGAACTGCACGCACGCTATGCCAAGTGTCTGGGAAGCGCCGTAAACCCGGTTCTGAGGGAGGGTAACTCCGACAGAAGATCGGCACGTGCAGTAAAAGAATATGCTAAGAAACATCCCCATAAAATGGGGGCATGGGCTGCCGACTCAAAGACCCACGTGTCTCATATGACTGCTGGCGATTTCTATCACAGTGAAAAGTCAGTAACCATGGAGAAGGCCGGCAACGTCAAGATCGAGTTTGTTGATCAGGCCGGCAATGTTAAAGTGCTGAAAGATAAGCTGGCCCTGCAGGCTGGCGAAGTGCTTGACGGCGCCTTCATGAGCGCCAAAGCCCTGCGCACCTTCATTGCAGAGCAGATTGCCGATGCAAAGGCTAAGGGCGTGCTGTTCTCAGTTCACCTCAAGGCTACCATGATGAAGATCTCCGATCCGATCATGTTCGGTCATTTTGTTTCGGTATTCTATAAGGACGTTTTTGAGAAGCATGCCGCTACCTTTAAGGAGCTGGGCGTAAACCCCGACCTCGGCATGGGTGATCTCTACCTGAAGATCGCAAAACTGCCGGAAGCAAAGAAGGCTGAGATCGAAGCTGATATCCAGGAAGTTTACAAGAAGCAACCGCCTCTGGCCATGGTTGATTCCGACAAAGGGATCACCAACCTCCATGCAAGTAACGACATCATTATCGATGCCTCCATGCCGGTTGTTATTCGTGATTCCGGCGGGATGTGGGGCCCTGACGGCAAGCTGCACGATGTCAAATGCGTAATCCCTGACACTTCATATTCTGAGTGGTATCAGGAGTGCATCGACTTCTGCAAGAAGAACGGCCAGTTCGATCCTACCACCATGGGTTCAGTGTCCAACGTCGGTCTCATGGCTCAAAAGGCAGAGGAGTATGGCTCACACGACAAGACCTTCAAGGTTCCTGCTAACGGCACCATGCGTGTTGTTGATGAAGCAGGCAACGTGCTGATCCAGCACGCTGTTGAAGAGGGCGATATCTGGCGCGGTTGCCAGGCAAAAGACCTGCCGATCCAGGACTGGGTCAAGCTGGCCGTAAGAAGGGCACGGGCAACCGGTGCACCGGCTGTTTTCTGGCTGGACAAAAACCGTGCTCATGATGCCCAGATGATTCTGAAGGTTAACAAGTACCTTAAGGATCACGATATCAATGGCCTCGAAATCCATATCATGTCTCCGGTTGAAGCGATGAAATTCACGCTGCCGAGAGCAAAGGCAGGACTCGATACTATTACTGTTACCGGCAATGCTCTGAGGGATTATCTCACCGACCTGTTCCCGATCCTCGAACTCGGAACCAGCGCCAAAATGCTGTCGATCGTGCCGCTTCTGGCTGGTGGCGGTCTGTTCGAAACAGGCGCAGGCGGATCTGCACCAAAGCATGTTCAGCAGTTTGTTCAGGAAGGATACCTGCGCTGGGATTCACTCGGCGAGTTCCTTGCTCTTGCAGTATCTCTCGAGCACCTAGCAGCTACCTTCAAGAACGAAAAAGCCCAGTTGCTTGCAGATACGCTTGATCAGGCCAATACAAAGTTCCTTGATAACAACAAAAACCCGGCCCGTAAGGTCGGGCAGATCGATAACCGCGGGAGCCATTTCTACCTCGCCATGTACTGGGCAGAGGCTTTGGCAGCGCAGACCAAGGACCCTGAACTGGCAGCACGCTTTGCAAAAGTTGCCAAGCAACTTCAGGAGAATGAGGAAAAAATCAATGCCGAGCTGATTGGCGCCCAGGGCAAGCCGCAGGATATCGGCGGTTACTACCAGCCGGATCCTGCCAAGACAGAAAAGGCCATGCGTCCGAGTGCAACTCTCAACGCAATCATTGATGCTATCTGATATACGGTGCTGGTCATAATAAGCAAGCGAGAAGCCAAATCTATCTAGGAGGAAACAGAAATGGGACGTAAGAAGATTTCATTAATCGGTGGCGGTCAGATCGGTGGCGTACTTGCTCAGCTTTGCGCACTTCGCGAACTGGGTGATGTTGTAATGTTCGATATCGTAGAAGGGCTTCCTCAGGGCAAAATGCTCGACATCGCGGAAGTCGGTTCAGTTGACCGTTTCGATGCTTGCCTCAAGGGTACAAACAGCTACGAAGATATCAAGGATTCGGATGTAGTCATCGTTACCGCAGGTCTCCCGCGTAAGCCGGGCATGAGCCGTGACGACCTGATCGAAGTCAACTCCAAGATCATGACGTCGGTTGCCGAAGGGATCAAAGCCTATGCCCCGAACTCAATCGTAATCGTCATCTCCAATCCGCTCGACGCAATGGTTACCCTCTGCCAGAAGATCACAGGATTCCCTTACAGCCGAGTTATCGGCCAGGCTGGCGTACTCGATTCAGCCCGTTTCATCACCTTCATCGCTTGGGAACTCGGTGTTTCCGTCAAGGACGTCAATGCAATGACCCTCGGTGGCCATGGCGACGACATGGTACCACTGGTTCGTTATGCCAGCGTTAACGGCATTCCGGTCATGGAACTTCTTGAGAACAAGTACAAGGACAAGGCCAAGGCCAAGGAAGTTATGGATGCAATGGTAAAGCGTACCCGTGGCGCAGGCGGAGAAGTCGTTGCCCTGCTCAAGACCGGTTCAGCTTTCTATTCACCCGCTTCTTCAGCCATTGCAATGGCTGAGTCAATCCTCAAGGATTCCAAGCGTGTTCTCCCAACCTGTTGCTTCCTCCAGGGCGAGTTCGGCGTGAACGGCTACTATGTTGGCGTTCCTGCAGTTCTCGGCGAGAAAGGTGTCGAGCAGATTCTCGAGTTCAAACTCGATGCAGAAGAGCAGGAAATGATGGACAAGTCTGTCGCAGCGGTCAAGGGCCTCGTCGACAGCATGAAGTTATAGTCCGGCTTCAGCCGCACTGAAGGTACTTCGCAAGCAAAAAGAAGGGCTTCGGCCCTTCTTTTTTGCTGTTTCCTCACCTGTGCCCCCCGATTTCCCACTGAATTCAGGTCCTGAAACAAAGAGTCAAACCACACTTGATTTTACCGTAAACGGTGTGCTATAGTCTCACGGTTTTTCAGCCCAATAGGCTAATACACAAAAGGAGCGTATGTAGATGGAAAAGAAGCTTCCCACAATCGAGATCATCGAGAAGTACTGTAAGGGTTGCCACATCTGCGTGGAATTCTGCCCGAAGCAGGTCCTGGAGATGAAAGGGTTTGTCGTGGCAGTCAAAGACCTGGAAGCCTGCATCAAATGCATGCAATGTGAACTCCGCTGCCCAGATTTCGCGATCAAGGTAACTGCATAAACAATTTACAGGAGGTATGTAACGTGGCTAAGAAAGTTGCTTTCATGCAGGGTAACGAAGCAGCAGCCCATGGCGCGCTGTACGCCGGCTGCACGTTTTTCGCTGGTTACCCGATCACCCCATCCACAGAAGTTGCCGAAGTAATGTCGGCTGAACTTCCCAAGATCGGGGGCAAGTTCATTCAGATGGAAGATGAGATCGGTGCCATGGCTGCCCTTATCGGCGGTGCACTCACCGGTGCAAAGGCTTTGACATCAACATCGGGTCCGGGTCTTTCGCTCAAGCAGGAAAATATCGGCTATGCTTGTATCACCGAAGTCCCCTGCGTTATCGTCAACGTCATGCGTGGCGGTCCTTCAACCGGTATGCCGACTGGCCCTTCCCAGTCGGACATCATGTGTGCCAAGTGGGGAACTCACGGCGACCATCCGGCAATCTGTCTGGTCCCTGCATCTGTGCAGGAACTGTTTGAAGAGACAGTCCGGGCATTCAATCTTGCCGAGAAATATCGCACACCGGTCATGATCATGCCGGACGAAATCGTTGCTCACATGCGTGAGCGCATCGTGTTCCCTGAGCCGGGCGAACTCGAAGTTATCGATCGCGCCAAGCCGACAGTTACTCCTGACAAGTACAAACCGTATGATACCTCGTTCGGCGATGTGCCGCCGCTGGCAGCATTCGGTTCGGGTTACAAGTTTCATGTGACCGGTCTGAACAAGATGGCTGACGGATTCCCGACCACCAAGGCCGAATATGTCCAGGCCGAGGAAGAGCGCCAGGTGCGCAAGGTTGAGGCCAATGCAGCTGACATAATGAAGTGGGAAGAGTACCTGATCGATGACGCTGAAGTCGTGGTTGTCGCATTCGGATCAACATCCCGTTCTGCACGTTTTGCTGTAGATGAAGCCCGCAAAGCAGGCATCAAAGCAGGTCTGTTCCGTCTCATTACCTTCTGGCCGTTCCCCGAGCAGCGTCTTCTCGAAATTTCCAAGAAGGTTAAGGGCTTTATCTCCCCGGAAATGAACCTTGGCATGTGTGCAGGTGTTATCAAGGGGTGCATCGAAGGCAATGCTCCGGTTCTTGGAATTTTCCGTGTTGACGGCGAGCCGATCAATCCGGGCCAGATCCTTGACAAGATTAAGGAGGTTAAGTAACCATGTCTTTTGATTACGATAAATGGATTCGCCCCGGTAAGCTTCCGCATATCTGGTGCCCAGGCTGTGGTCACGGCATCGTCATGAAGGGCCTTATCCGGGCTCTTGATACACTTCAGTTGAAAAAAGAAGAGACAGCCATCGTATCCGGTATCGGTTGCGCCTCGCGTCTCCCCGGCTACATGGACTGCTGCACGCTGCACACTGCACATGGTCGTGCAGCTGCCTTTGCAACAGGTGTTAAGATGGCCAAACCTGAAATGAACGTGATTCTCTGTGGCGGTGACGGCGATGGAACCGCTATCGGTGGCAATCATTTCATTCACGCTTGCCGTCGCAACATCGACATGACCTACATCATCATGAACAACATGATCTACGGCATGACTGGTGGCCAGTTCTCACCTTGCACCCCGACTGGTGACAAGGCTTCAACAACCCCTTATGGCAATCCTGATCCAGGTTTTGATATCGCCAAACTGGCAATCGGTGCAGGTGCTTCTTTTGTTGCCCGTGGCACTGCATTCCACGCCAATCAGATTGACAAGCTCATCGTTGAAGCTATCCAGCACAAAGGCTTTTCCGTAGTTGAGATCCTTGACGACTGCCCGACTACCTATGGCCGTCGTAACAAGTACAAGTCGGTTATCGAGATGATGAACCGTCTCAAGGATGTTGCTGTTCCTGTAAAGGCTGCCGAGAAGATGGATCCGGAGCAGCTCAAAGGGAAAATTCTTACTGGTGTGCTCCATAAGCAAGACAAGCCTGAGTACTGCGAGCAGTATGCAAAGGTAATCGAGCGCGCCAAGGGCACTGCCCGCTAGAACGAACTTCGCCAATTCAAAGGAGAGAAGAAAATGGCTGGAAGATATGAGATTCGTTTTTCCGGTGCCGGCGGGCAGGGGCTGATCCTGGCCGGCGTCATCATGGCTGAGGCTGCTTCCATTTATGATGGCAAGCAGGCTGTTCAGTCGCAGAGTTACGGTCCTGAGGCCCGTGGTGGAGCATCCAAGTCAGAGGTTATCATCTCTGATGAAATAATCGACTACCCGAAGGCAACAAAAGTCGATGCTCTCCTTGCTCTTACTCAGGAAGCATGTGACAAGTATTCGCACGATCTTAAAGAGGGAGGGGTTCTCCTCATTGACTCTGACCTGATCACCAGAGAGCCTGCTGGGAATTTCAAGGTTACTAAATTCAACATCACCAATACTGCCAAGAATGAAGTAGGCCGTGAAATTGTTACAAACATCGTCGCTCTCGGAGCAATGGTTGCTCTGACCGGCGTTGTATCAAAAGAAGCTGCTGAGAAGGCAGTTCTTTCCCGCGTGCCTGAGGCTTTCCTTGAGCTCAACAAGAAAGCGTTTAACCTTGGTTATGAAAAGGCAATGGCCGCTAAGAACTAAGCACGTTTATATTATGTTTTTCTCAAGCCCGACACATGAGTGTCGGGCTTTTTTTGTATAGAGCCGCAATTGACTTTCCCTCGCCAGATTGTAACCTGAATGTATGCGGCTAACGGGTAGTCTGGTATTTTACTGTTGCAGGAGATCGTAATAATGAACGAAGCAGAATATCTGAAGGGTCAGCTCGAATACCGGAAGAAATTCATGGAGCAGATCAATGAAATTCACTCTGCTACGTCATTGAATGCAATTCTCATTCAGCTTAAGGACAGTATTGCAGAGCTGTTCAAAGCAGAGCGAATCACCATTTATGTTGCTGATATAAAGAAAAATACACTTGTTTCTCGGGTCAAGTCCGGAGATGAGCTGCAACAGATAGTTATTCCCATAGGCCCATCCAGCATTGCAGGCTATTGTGCATTCTCGGGGAGCGTTGTTAATGTAAAGAATGTCTATGATGATCATGAATTACGGATGATCAATACATCTCTCCGGTTTGATAAGTCTTGGGATCAGAAGAGCGGCTTTAAGAGCAATCAGATTCTTTGTGTTCCGATGAATTTTAATAACGTGCTGATCGGCGTTATTCAGTTGATTAATAAAAGAGATCAGACCGGGTTCAATGATACAGACATAAGCTATGTTTCAGAGCTCGCGGCATCTCTTTCAATCGCTATTCACAATATTTACCGCATTAGCGCTTCCACGAAAATTATCAGGCAAAAATCCCGCTATAACTATCTTTTGGATAAAAACATCATTGATGAACGGGACATCGAAAAGGCTAACAAAAGCAGTGAACTTGCTACCTTGGGTATGGATCAAATTTTAATGCGTGACGCCAAAATAACGCGTGAGGAGATGGCTAAGAGCCTTAGTCTTCATTTTGGTACAGACTTTCTTTTGTTTGACCCGCAACTGCCGCCTATGGACGCTATCTTAAGCAAGATTAAGCCGGAAAGGCTGAAGAAAGAGCATTGGGTGCCAGCTAAGATTGAGAATGGCGTCTTGTCTGTGGTAATGGAAGACCCGACTGACCTTGGCAAACAGGATCTGATCAAATTCATCTATCCTGAATATCGCCGGATTTCGTTTGTCGCTTCTTTTCGCGAAGACATCGAACGATTTATAGATCACTATTATCACTTGGAGAGCAGTACTGTTTCAGGCGACTCGACGAGCATCAACGATCTTCTGAGCCGGTTGGAAGACGGCGAGGAACCTGACGTCGAACAGGAGGTGCAGAGGGTTTCAGAGCAGGACAGCGTAATTGTGCAGCTTGTTAACAAGATTATCTGTGATGCTTACCGGATGAAGGCCTCAGACATCCACATCGAACCGTACCCAGGGAAGAGCGATGTGCTGGTCAGGGTTAGGGTGGACGGCAGATGCAAGATCTACCAGCGGATTCCATATAAGTACAAGCACGCGGTTACCTCGCGCATCAAGATCATGTCAGGACTTGATATTGCAGAGCGCCGCAAACCCCAGGATGGTAAAATCGATTTTAAGAAATTCGGTCCCATAGATGTAGAGTTGCGTATTGCTACCTTACCGACTTCCGGCCAGTTGGAAGACGTTGTCATGCGCATCCTGGCGTCCGGTGAGCCGATTCCGTTTGATAAACTCGGGCTCACCGAACGAAATGCCTCAGTGTTTGAACAGTGCGTTAAGCAGCCATACGGTTTGATTCTAGTGGTTGGGCCGACCGGCTCAGGGAAGACCACTACACTGCATTCGGCCATTGCCCGGATAAATGATGCGGAAACAAAGATCTGGACTGCTGAAGACCCTGTTGAGATTACTCAGAAAGGCCTGCGACAGGTGCAGGTGAATCCGAAGATTGGTTTTACTTTTGCGCTGGCGCTCCGGGCATTCTTGCGTGCTGACCCGGATGTGATCATGGTTGGCGAAATGCGTGACGAAGAGACTGCCTCAATCGGTGTCGAATCTTCGTTGACCGGCCACTTGGTGTTTTCCACGTTACACACCAATTCTGCCCCCGAAACAGTGACAAGACTCCTTGATATGGGGCTGGATCCGTTCAGCTTTTCCGATGCCGTGCTTTGTATTCTTGCTCAGCGGCTGGCACGGCGACTCTGTAGTGACTGCAAGGAGCAATACAAGCCGGAGATGCCTGAAATCGATGATTTGGTTGAGGAGTATGGCAGGGACGATTTTAATCTTGCCGGTATTGATGCGGCTGCAATAACTCTTTTTCGGCCAGTTGGATGCGAGAAATGCAATGATTCAGGCTATAAAGGGCGGGTCGGTCTGCATGAATTGCTGGAGGGGACAGATGCCATGAAGAGTCTCGTAAAACGCAAGGCAGAAGTCGAACATATCAGGGCTCAGGCAATAAAGGACGGGATGACTACCCTGAAGCAGGACGGAATATTGAAAGTTCTCCAAGGAATAACTGATCTCAAGGAGGTGCGGCGGGTTTGTATTAAGTAGTTACATTGGTTTGCGGAGTATGCAAAAGGTTCTTTCTGCGGTTCTTGCGACGTTCGGGTCCTGAATAAAAGGTTTCCGAAGGAGTCCATCCCTCAACATCAGGTTTTTCCCTGGTAGGCCCATTACCGACGGTAATCCATTCGTCGGAACGGGAAAATTCTATAACTTTACCTGTAACAATAAGGTATTCCAGGCAGTAGTCTTCGACGATGTCATAATTGTCGTCATTGTAGCGCACCAAAACAAGCATTCGACCCTCCGGTCATTGCAGTCAATAACATGTAGATATTTTCGACAGTTCGGAGGGAAACTTTAGTTATAAAACAGTAATTGTAGATAATTTTTATTAAACTGCCTGCGGTTGGTTTGATTTCTTTTCGGCAACCCTGTCTTTGAGTGATTCGACTAAACGATAGTCAAGAGGGAATCTATTGTCACGGATGCCTAGCAGGCCCTCGCCCTCGTTACCGTGAAAGTCTGACCCGCCGGTAACAATGAGTTTATGCCGACGGGCGATTGCAAACAGGAATTCCGAATCGTCTATGGTGGCAAGTGTGTTATAGGCTTCGAGGCCGTCCAGACCGAAAGCTACCATCATTCCGATCACTTCTCTCAGTTTTGATCTGTCCTTGGAAATAGTGGTCGGGTGAGCCAGAACCGCCAGTCCTCCGATTCGGTGAATTTCCTTGATTGCCTCTTCTGCCGGGAAATATTCTTTTGGGACATCACATGGTATGAGATACTCATCAAAGGCTTGATTCATGTCGGTCACATAGCCTCTGGAGATGAGAACTCTCGCAATATGCGGACGCCCTAACGCCCCGTCGCTCCCAGCGACAACTTCGCTGAAGCTGATACTTCCTTTGCCGTTATTAGCAAGCTTGTCGTTAATTCTAGCGATGATCTCTTCACCACGGCGGTCGCGCCGTTCGCGGAAACTGTTCAGGCGTTCGTTGAATGATTTGTCTTTATGATCAAGGAAGAATGCCAGAAGATGTACGTCGTGATAGTTCTTGATCTCTATGGAGAGCTCCACCGCAGGGATCAGCTCCACGCCGAATTCTTCTCCCGCAGCAATTGCCTCGTCAATACCTGATATTGAATCGTGATCAGCTAGGGCTATGGCCTTAAAGCCTTGCGCGGATGCCATTTTTACCAGTTCTGTTGGCGAGAAGGTGCCGTCAGAGTGTCGCGAATGGATATGAAGATCGACAGGAGCGGTCATAAATAATCCTTAAGTGTGATAGAGCAACTTTTGAAATTATGCCTCAGGAGTTTGGGGATGTCACGTTAATCTGGTTGCGGCATGGTTAGAGATGGGCTAGAATCCCAGGTCAACGAAGAAAGGAGAGGGAGATATGGCTAAACAACAAGGAATCGGCCTGGCAATAGCAGCCTTTGCTGTTTATATATCCGGAGGAATCATGGCCTTCAGTGGCCTCGGTCTCATCTTTTTGATGAAAGGGCAGGACCTGTTCGGTTGGGGGGAAGGACGGACCATCGGCTATCTGTTATTGTGTGTCGGCGCATGTTTTTCAGTTCTTGGGGTGTTGCTGATGCGAATTTTCCGGAACAGAGGGCTTGCTTGAACGGTTTTGATATCCACTCGGTAATTGCGATTCTGCGGCAGGAAGTCAGGCAGTGGCAGTCACCAGCTGTAACCATTGTTTCTCAACGTGAAGGAGACCCTTTCAAGGTTCTCATCTCTTGTATCCTGTCACTCCGAACGCAAGACACCACAACCAGTCCTGCTTCAGAGAGGCTTTTTGCTTTGGCCACGACACCGGACACCATGATGCTGCTCTCAAAGGATGAGATTGAGGCCGCCATCTATCCGGTGGGATTTTACAGGAACAAGGCTGGCCAGATTATCGATATCTGTCGGCAGTTGGTGGCTGATTACGATGGCAAGGTCCCAGAAGAAATCGATCAGTTGCTTATGTTTAAAGGAGTTGGCCGCAAGACCGCCAATCTGGTTGTAACCCTTGGCTATGGTAAGCCGGGCATCTGTGTTGATACGCATGTCCACCGGATCTGCAACCGATGGGGATACATTGCTACCCGCACCCCTGATGAGACCGAAAAAGTGCTCCGCCAGTGTCTTCCTTCTGAATATTGGCTGGGAATCAACGACCTTTTAGTCACTTTTGGGCAAAATCTCTGCCGCCCTCTGTCCCCATACTGTTCAAGATGTCGTATTGCCGTTTCTTGTAAAAAACTTGGAGTCTCCAGTTTCAGGTAGTTTTTTATTTTTGCCGCTTGTGTTGAGGCGTGTGAGACTGTATTATTTAAAAACATGGTTTGATTATTTATGAATGTTCAGGAGGTTGGGCATGCTTAAGAATATCGGTTTTTTGGGGCTGGGCACGGTGGGTCGCCACATGGCGGCAAACCTGACAAAAGGACATTACGCTCTTTCTGTATATGATTCCGACCCGTTAGTAGTCGCAGAACTTGCCAAACTTGGTGCTGCTGCAGCAACTAGCCCCAAGGATGCGGCAAAAGGCAAAGATCTCGTTATTTTGATCAGGCCGGAGAAAGAACGGCTTCGCCCAGATATTTACGGACCTGAAGGGGTCTTTGCCGGCATTGACGCCGGGACTATCCTGGTAGACATGGGAACTCATTCTCTGGAAAGCACCCTAGAGATGGCAGAAGAAGCTGCAAAGCATCGCGTTATGTTCCTTGATGCGCCGGTTTGGGGAACCAAGGAGCATGCGGCCAATGGTCTTCTGACAATCCTTACCGGCGGCGATTCGGCTCTGGTTGGAAGATGCCGTGAACTTTTCTCATTCTTCGGGCTGAATATTATCCATGTCGGCAATGTCGGTGATGCCACGAAGATGAAGTTTATTGTAAACCTCGTTCAGGCTGAACTGATTCAGGCTTTGGCAGAAGGTCTTGTGTTTGGCGAGAAACTGGGCTTTACTGCTGACAAAATCCTGGAGGTTCTTGATTCCGGCGGGGTTGCCTCTCCGCTGTTCCATTCAAAGGGCAGGAGTATTGCCAGGGGCGATTTTACCAGGAATCTCGCTCTCAAGTATGTAAACGAGCAGCTGGAACTGGTTATGGAGGCTGCTGGCAAGCTCGGCCTTACCCTTCCGGGCGCTGAGTCGGCTCACTCTCTTTACGAGCAGGGGGTCAAGGATGGTCGCGGCGAAGAGGATTTCTCCTCAGTGATAAAGGTTCTGCGAAAGTAGCAATATGCCGTCATGTTTTAATGCCGAAAAGGGATCCGACCGGATCCCTTTTTTTTTGCCCCTTAAGTCTTGATAAGAAGCGCCACGTTTTCTATATGGCTGGTCTGGGGAAACATGTCAACAGGCTGGATTTCCCGAGTCTGGTAGCCAAGCGTAGCAAGGATGTCGAGATCGCGGGCAAGAGACCATGGGGAGCAGGATACATAGATCATGCGGCCTGGCTTCAGTTTTGCCGCCTCACTCAACACCTTTCTGTCGCACCCCTTGCGCGGTGGGTTGAGGACAATCAGGTCGGCATGCTCCCATTCTTCCTTTATTTCCGATAACAGTTCTCCGGCATCCCCTGAAGCAAAACTGCAATTGTCTATCCCGTTCATCCTGGCATTTTTTTCAGCATCCTGAACCGCTTGCTCAACAACCTCGATGCCGACAACTTCTCCTGCACCGGCTGCAAGAAACAGCGCTATTCCCCCAATGCCGCAGTAGAGATCGACCACTTTCTCCTTGCCTGTCAATTCACCCCACGCTGCAACCTGATCATAAATAATTTGGGCCGACCCGCTGTTTACCTGCAGAAAAGAACGCGGTGATACGCTAAGTCGCACCTTGCCTATCTGGGAAATGAGAGCGTTCTGCTTTGTGAGGAAATGGAATTTATCGCCAAGAATGATGTTGCCGCTTGATGAGTTTTCATTCTGGACTACTACAGTTACCTTGGGCACTGCAGACTGAAGATGTTTTGAAAGATGGTGAATCTCATTGTAGCTACGGAAGGCAGTGACAAAAATAACCATCGCCTGTTCTCCGTCATCGGACACTCTTATGACGAGATAGCGAAGAAGACCGCTACCTGTTGACGGGGAGTATACCTGAATTCTGCCGCGGGTTATGCCGTCCTTGACTGCTGCAATGATGTTGTTGATCAGCGGGTGATGCAGCGGACATCCCTCGATGTCAACTACTTCATGGCTGTGTCTACGATATAGCCCGATCTTCGGCGAGCGAAAGGTGCCGCTGACGATCAGCTTTGCCGTTGTTCTGTAGGCCAGCTGATTCGGGGAAGGAATAACTTTATTAACAGTGACCTCATTAAGGGTGTTGTAAGCAGAAAGGCATCTCGAGACCATGTCGTGTTTGATTTGCAGCTGAGATGTATATTCGAGCAGGGTAAGCTGGCAGTTTCCGCAATCATTGCATAGCTTGGATGGTTGGGGAGTGCGGAGCAGTGGGGATGGTTTGAGGAGCTCGATGCAGCGTCCTGCCAGGGATTGCTTGCCAACATGAGTAAGGCGCACTCGTACTGCCTCACCAGGAAATGCCCCGGAAATCTTGATTTTTCTGGCACCCCAGGTGGCAATCCCGTAGCCTTCTTCATCCATGGATGAAACAGCCAGGTCCAGCATCGACCCGGTTTTAAGCTTTTCACGATCATCATTTCGATCTTTTGTAGTTGTTTTTTTCATTCGTTCACTAAACAGCAATTACCCGATTATGTCAATCCCTGTTGACTTTGCAACTGGTCAAAGAGGTAAGTTGCACAACGAAAATGTGCTTTTAGCTATCAGTCATTGCCATATGTTCCATATCGACACTTTATTGTGTGTTTAGGATGTTTGTGAGTTGGTAATTGAGTCGTTCTGAAGAGTATTTGTGTACAATTTTTATTCACTCTGCAGACGCTACATTTTTTAATGATGAAATAGTGGGCATGTAACTGACTGTAAATGCGGCACATGGTTAAAATAATAGCATTGTTGCCCTGTGTGGCGCATATTGTGCATTTGGTGGGCAGTTTCGCGACGCGTGCCCGGTTTGTCTAAAAACAGATTACAGGCATGTGCACATATTTTAATCATGGAGGATTGTGTATGACTATGCAGCTCGACGAGAAGTTGGAAGGGATGTATCAGGATGTTCTCAAGCGGAACGCCGGTGAGGTTGAGTTCCACCAGGCTGTTCGCGAAGTTCTTGAATCCCTCGGACCGGTTATGGTCAAGCACCCCGAGTACATGGAGCGCAAGATAATTGAGCGTATTTGTGAGCCGGAGCGGCAGATTATTTTCCGGGTACCCTGGCAGGACGATAAAGGACGCGTTCACATCAACCGTGGTTTCCGCGTTGAGTTCAACAGCGCACTTGGCCCCTACAAAGGCGGTCTCCGTTTCCATCCGTCAGTATATCTCGGTATTATCAAATTTCTCGGCTTCGAGCAGATCTTCAAAAACTCACTGACCGGCATGCCGATCGGCGGCGGTAAGGGTGGGTCCGACTTTGATCCTAAAGGGAAGTCTGATGATGAAGTTATGCGTTTCTGCCAGAGCTTCATGACTGAGCTTTATCGTCACCTTGGTGAGCACACCGACGTTCCGGCAGGGGATATCGGGGTCGGCGGCCGTGAGATCGGTTACATGTTCGGCCAGTACAAGCGCATCACCAATCGTTATGAGGCAGGCGTACTCACCGGTAAGGGGCTCAACTGGGGTGGTTCACTGGTTCGCCCTGAGGCAACCGGCTACGGTGCCACATTTTTCATCAATGAGGCGCTCAAAGTTCGCAAGGACACCTTTGACGGGAAAACCTGCCTCGTTTCCGGTTCCGGCAACGTCGCCATCTACACCATTGAAAAAATCCACCAGTTGGGCGGAAAGTGCGTGGCATGCTCCGATTCCAACGGCGTAATTTACCATGAGAAGGGGCTTGATCTCAACCTGATCAAGCAGCTCAAAGAGGTGGAGCGCCGTCGTATCCAGGACTACACCCAGTACCACAAGGATGCCAAGTATATTGCCAACGGCAATATCTGGGAGATCCCCTGCCAAGTCGCCATGCCGTCTGCTACTCAGAACGAGATCAACGGCAAGGATGCCAAGCTGCTGGTCAAAAACGGCTGTATTGCCGTTGGCGAAGGGGCAAACATGCCGACTACTCCGGAAGGGGTCAAGGTATTCCTTGATGCCAAGATTGCCTACGGTCCAGGCAAAGCCGCCAATGCCGGCGGTGTTGCCACATCTGCTCTGGAGATGCAGCAGAACGCCAGCCGCGACTCGTGGACCTTCGATTTCACCGAGAAGAAGCTTGAGAGTATCATGGTCGGCATTCACAATAACTGCTACACCACAGCAGAAGAGTATGGCGCACCTGGCAATTACGTTCTCGGCGCCAACATCTGTGGCTTTATCAAGGTTGCCGACGCCATGGTGGCCCACGGCCTTATCTAATCCATTATTATTCAAAAGTTGCTTTGTTCTAGCGGGGTGCCGATATCGGTGCCCCGTTTTTTTATGGCTTCACTGGTTCAGCGTTTATAAACGCACGTAGAGATAGGAATTGACAAAAGCAGCCGAAAATTGTATACAGTATCCGCTTAACCATCTGCAATTCGTTGGGAAACCACCTAAAAAACAAGAAGTTCAGGATCTATCAATCCAGAGGAGGATGACCGCATGATCGAAGCATATCTCGCCCACGAAGCCGAGCGCAAGGCCCAGGGAATCCCGGCACTGCCGCTCAACCCTGAGCAGACCGCAGATCTCTGCAAGCTGCTGGAAGCACCCCCGGCAGGCAAAGAGGAATTTCTTCTTAACCTTCTGAAAGAACGCGTTTCTCCCGGTGTTGATCCGGCTGCTGAAGTGAAAGCAGCGTTCCTTGCCGAGATCCTCAAAGGCACCAAGAAGTCCCCGCTGGTTTCCAAGGTCGATGCCGTTCGTATTCTCGGTACCATGATCGGTGGCTACAACGTTGGTCCGCTGGTTGATGCCCTCAAGGACGCCGAGCTGGCCGAAGAGGCTGCTTGCGCCCTGTCCGGCATGACTCTGGTTTATGACGGTTTCGATAAGGTTGTGGAGCTCTCTAAGTCCAATGCCTCTGCCATGAAGGTTCTTCAGTCCTGGGCCAATGCCGAGTGGTTCACCAAGCGCCCCGGCGTGCCCGAAACCATCAAAGTCAAGGTTTTCAAGGTAGAAGGAGAGATCAACACCGATGACTTCTCACCTGCTGGTGATGCCTGGAGCCGTCCTGATATCCCACTGCACGCCCTGGCAATGGGCAAGACCCGCTTCCCCAACCGTCTCAAGGATATTGCCGACTGGCGTGCTGCCGGTCACCAGGTGGCTTTTGTTGGTGACGTTGTCGGAACCGGCTCTTCCCGTAAGTCTGCTTGCAACTCGGTTCTTTGGCACATGGGCCAGGATATCCCCTGTGTACCTAACAAGAAGACCGCTGGCGTTATCATCGGCGGCGTAATTGCCCCGATCTTCTTCAATACCGCCCAGGACTCCGGCGCACTGCCGCTCAAGGCAGATGTTACCAAGATGAATGATGGCGACATCATCACCATCAACGCCAGCAAGGGCGAGATCTCCAACGACAAGGGTGAGGTCATCTCCACCTTCAAAATTTCCCCCAATACCCTGGCCGACGAGTACCGCGCCGGTGGCCGCATCCCGCTGATCATAGGCCGCGCTGTAACTGACAGGGCTCGCAAGGCGCTTGGTCTTGGTGCGACAGATGTCTTTACTCTGCCGGTCAATCCGGTTGCCAAGGCTGATCAGGGTTACTCCCTGGCCCAGAAGATGGTCGGCAAGGCCTGCGGCGTAACCGGTGTCCTTCCGGGTACTGCCTGCGAGCCGAAGATGACCACCGTCGGTTCCCAGGACACCACCGGCCCGATGACTGCCGACGAGCTCAAGGAACTGGCCTGCCTCAAGTTCCTGTCGCCGATGTTCATGCAGTCGTTCTGCCACACAGCCGCCTATCCGAAGCCGGCTGACGTGAAGATGCACAAGAATCTCCCCAAGTTCATCACCGACCGTGGCGGCGTACCTCTGAAGCCGGGCGACGGCGTTATCCACTCATGGTTGAACCGCCTGCTGCTCCCTGACACTGTAGGTACCGGCGGCGACTCCCACACCCGCTTCCCGATCGGCATCTCCTTCCCGGCAGGTTCCGGCCTGGTTGCCTTTGCCGGCGCCATGGGCTTCATGCCGCTCGACATGCCGGAATCGGTCCTGGTTCGCTTCAAGGGTAAGCTCAATCCGGGCATCACCCTGCGCGACGTGGTCAACGCCATTCCATTCTGGGCTATCAAGCAGGGCAAACTGACTGTACCCAAGAAGAACAAGATCAATATCTTCAATGGCCGCATCCTCGAAATGGAAGGGCTTCCTGACCTGACCGTGGAGCAGGCATTCGAACTGACTGATGCCGCTGCCGAGCGTTCTGCAGCAGCTGGCTGCATCCAGCTCTCCAAAGAGAGCGTGGCCACCTACCTCCGTTCCAACGTGGCGCTGATGAAGCAGATGATCAAGGACGGCTACCAGGACGCCAAGACCCTGCAGAACCGGATCGACGCGGTCAATGCCTGGCTCGCCAAGCCGGAACTGCTTGAGGCCGACAAGAACGCCCAGGCCACCGGTGCTTATGCCGACGTGATCGAGATCGATCTCGCAGAGATCACCGAGCCGATCCTCGCCTGTCCGAACGATCCGGACGATGTCAAGCTCCTCTCCGAAGTTGCCGGCACCCCGATCCAGGACATCTTCCTCGGTTCCTGCATGACCAACATCGGTCACTTCCGCGCTGCTGCCGAGATCTGGCGTGGCCTGAAGTTCAATCCGGGCGTTCGTACCTGGATCTGCCCGCCGACCCGCATGGATCAGCAGAAGCTCAAGGACGAGGCCTACTTCTCGGTCTACAGCGCCTTTGGTGCCAGGATCGAGATCGCTGGCTGCTCACTCTGCATGGGCAACCAGGCTCGCGTACCCGATGGGGTCAATATGTTCTCCACCTCGACCCGTAACTTCGACGACCGTATCGGCGATGGCGCCAAGGTGTTCCTCGGTTCCGCCGAGCTGGGCGCAGTTACCGCCACCATGGGCAAGCTCCCTACCGTTGCCGAGTTCATGGCAGTTTACAAGGAGAAGGTCGAGCCGAAGAAAGAGGCAATCTACAAGTATCTGCAGTTTGATGAGATGCCGGAATATAAGTAGTTAAGAAGCATTTGCTGAAGCAAGGTCTTTTATCAAAGATAAATTCCCTTGCTGATATAACCCCTGTTCGGGCTTGCCCGGTCAGGGGTTTTTTTTTATTGTTGAAGCATGCCAGCCATAAAATTTGTGCAATAATTTTTATATGAGCAGTAATTACAGCAGGTGCTTTATGGAGGATACTTGATGGCGACAACGATCTGGAAAGGGGTCATCTCTCTCGATGAAACTGAGGTGCCGGTGAAACTTCACGCCGCGGTCAAGGAGGAGCGGATTCAGTTTCACCTGCTGCACAAACGTGATGGGGTAAGATTGCACCAGCAAATGATCTGTGCCTATGAGAAGAAACCGGTACCGGTTACAGCCCAGACCAAGGGGTTTGAGGTGGAAAAAGGTAAATACCTCATCTTCGATCCTGCTGAGTTGGAACAGACTGCTCCCGAAGGAAGCCGTCAGATCGAACTCCACGAATTCGTCGGCAGCGGTCGGATTGATCCGATCTATCTCGAACATGTCTACTATTTGGAGCCTGACAGTGCCCCGGAGAAATACAACGCGCTGGTCGCGGCGCTGCAGGAGATGGCCACGGAAGGGATTTGCACCTGGACCATGCGAAAGCGCTCTTATCTTGGGGTGCTGCAGGCCAGGGGCAAGATCCTGCGCCTGAATACGCTACGCTATGCCGATGAGGTGGTTGCGGTTAATGCACTTGAACTGCAGGAGATTGCTATGTCCGAAAGGGAACTGCAGATCGGCAGCGACCTGATCAACCAGATGACTGCTCCCTTTCAGCCGGAGAAATTCGTGAATGAACATCAGCAGAAGCTGCAAAGGCTCATTGAGCAAAAGGCCCGCGGCGAAAAAGTTGTGCTGCTGCGCCCCAAGGTTTTGAAGCCCACGGAATCGGACAAGCTGCTTGAGGCGCTTGAGGCGAGCCTGAAGAAAGTGGCCTGAGGGGGATGACAGATGGCTCAGGGAATATGGAGCGGTACAATCAGTTTCAGCCTGGTGGCGATTCCGGTGCAGCTGGTGAAGGCTGTGGAGCCGGGTCGGATCTCGTTTCGCCTGCTGCACAGCGAGGATTACTCTCCCCTTGCCAGGAGGATGTTTTGCCCAGAGCAGGAAACAATGGTCCCGCCGGAGGAGACCATCAGGGGGTATGAAATCGGACCCGACCGCTACCTGGCGATTACTGACGAGGAGCTAGAATCGGTGACGCCGGAACGGAGCCGCACGATCGAGATCGTCGAGTTCATTGATCTGCAGGAAGTTGATTCGATCTATTTCGATCATCCCTATTATCTCGTTCCTTTGAAGGGGGGGGAGAAATCATATCGGCTGCTAGCCGAGGTGATGCGCCGCACTAACAAGGCCGGGCTCGCCAAGTTTGTGCTAGCCGAACGCGAGTACCTGGTGGCGGTAAGGAGTATTGATGGTGCGCTAGCCCTGACCACGCTTCATTATGGTGATGAAGTTCTTCCTAGTGAGGAAATCTTGCCGCAGACAGACCAGGTAGACATTGACGTAAAAGGCAGCATGAAAAAAAGCATTAAACAGATGCTGACCGAGTTTGCGCCTGGGAAATATGCCAATCAGCGCCGGGAAAGGATCTTGGATCTCATCGGGAAGAAGATGCGGGAGCAGACCCCAGTGGAAGCTCCGCAGGCAGGGGAGGAAGAGGGTAGCGGTCCGGTTGACTTGGTCGCCGCGCTGGAGGAGATCATGCGTAAAATGAAGGAGCAGCGTTGAGCTCGGAATTTGTTGAAATCGATGGGAACAGACTCGCCCTGTCAAACCTGGAAAAGGAGCTTTACCCAGCTTACGGGTTCACCAAGGCTCAGGTTCTTGAATATTACCGCCGGATTGCCGGGTTCATCCTCCCTCATCTGCACGACCGGGCATTAACCCTCAAGCGTTATCCGCAAGGGGTAGGCGGAGAATTTTTCTTCGAGAAACGCTGCCCGTCACATCGTCCCAGTTGGGTGCAAACCGCCGGGATCTCTCGGGACGGCGGCGAACCGATGACCGTTTGCCTAGTCAACGACCTGGAAACGCTGCTCTGGGTGGCGAACCTTGCCTCCCTTGAGCTCCATGTGCCGTTGGCCAGGGCCGGTTCGCCGGAGACGCCAGATGCCTTGGTCTTTGACCTTGACCCTGGCGAGCCGGCGGATATCTGCGACTGCGCCCAGGTGGCATTGCTGCTCCGGGAGATCCTTTCCCGGCTTGGTCTGGCAAGCTGGGTGAAAACCTCGGGGTTGAAGGGGCTCCATGTCTTTGTCCCTTTGAACCGTGCGGAGACCACTTTTATGGAAACTAAGCAGTTCACCAAGACCCTGGCGGTAATGCTTGAGAAAAACTACCCGGAGTTGGTAACTGCAAAAATGGCGAAAGAATTGCGTAAAGGCAAGGTCTTCATCAACTGGTCGCAGAACGACTCATCGCTTACCATGGTCTGCGTTTATTCCCTGCGAGCCCGGCAGAAGCCGGTCGTTTCGTTTCCCCTTGCCTGGCATGAGCTGGAGATCTTGAAGGCCGCTGGGGAGCCGGAAATGTTTCAGATTGGCCCTGAGGAGGCGCTGCGTCGGACTGAAAATACGGGTGATCTTTTTCACGAACTGCTGGCAGTAAAACAGAAATTGCCATACCTTTGACGGAGCTTGTGACGTGACTGATCAGGGACTTGCGGAATACGTAGCGAAACGGAAATTTGGGCAAACACCCGAACCGGAACCAGGCCTTCGCCCTGACCAGGACCAGCTCACCTTCGTGATCCACAAGCACGCGGCCCGTGCCCTCCATTACGACATTCGCCTTGAGTTGGCAGGGGTGCTCAAGAGTTGGGCCTGTCCCAAGGGGCCTTCGCTCGATCCGAGCGTCAAGCGGCTTGCTGTAATGGTTGAAGACCACCCGCTGGCGTACCGAGACTTTGAAGGGGTCATACCTGAGGGTAATTATGGCGCCGGGAGCGTCATCATCTGGGACCGGGGGATTTATCGTCATCCTTTGGCCAAGGATGGCGAGGACAGTGAGAAACTGCTGCTGGAGGGGTTGCGCAAAGGGGATCTCAAGTTTGTCCTGCACGGAGAAAAGCTGCGTGGTGAATTCGCCCTGGTGAAAAGCCGGAAGGACGAAAAGTCGTGGTTGCTGCTGAAGAAGCGTGATAGCTATGCGACTGGAGGGGACATTCTCATTGAAAACCGCTCCGTTGTGTCCGACCGGACCCTGGAAGAGGTGTTGTCAGCGGCAACAGCGACAGCCGGGGATAAGGTCCCCGGTCGGATCCGCTTACGGGAAGCGCTGGAAAGCGCCGAGTTGCATGGGGCGCCTACTGGTCTGATGCCGCAGGCGATACACCCGATGCTTGCCACCCCGGTAGCAGAACCGTTTGACCACCCGGACTGGCTCTTTGAGGTGAAATGGGACGGTTACCGGGCCGTGGCCGAAGTCCGGGACGGGGAAGTGGCACTTTATTCCCGAAATCAGATCTCATTGCACAGCAAGTTTCCTCCCATCGCGGATGCGTTACGCAAACTCAGGTTTGACGCAGTACTTGACGGAGAAATCGTGGTTGTGGACAATCAGGGGCGTCCTGACTTCCAGCTACTGCAGGATTACAGGAAGTCCGGCAGCGGTTATCTGCTCTACTATGTTTTTGATCTTCTTTATTTCCAGGGGCACGACCTGACCGGTTTACCCCTGCTCAAGAGAAAGGAACTGCTGAAAAAAGTCCTGCCGGCCCTGCCACATATCAGATTCAGTGACCATGTGCTGGAGGATGGGGTTCTGTTTTTCAAACTCGTCAAAGATCAGGGGCTGGAAGGTATAATCGCCAAACAGTGTCAAAGCCTGTACCTGATCGGAAAAAGAAGCCGGCAATGGCTGAAGGTGAAGGCGCAGCTCACCCAGGAGGGCGTTATTGCCGGATTCACGGCACCGCGCGGCATGAGACCACATTTTGGCACTCTGGTCCTGGGTGTTTTCGAAAAGGGTGAACTGATCCATATCGGCCATGCAGGAGGTGGTTTCTCGGCGAAAGATCTTAAAGAAATCCGGCAAAAACTAGCGCCTTTGGTCCAATCAGCGTGTCCTTTCACGGTGCCGCCCAAGACCAATGCACCGCCCACCTGGGTAAAGCCGGAGCTGGTTTGCGAGGTTGCCCTGACTGGCTGGACCGAGGAAGGGGTTATGCGCCATCCGGTATTCAAGCGGATGAGAGAGGACAAGGTTGCCGCTGAGGTGGTACGTGACAGCGGTTGAAGGAGTGGCATTATGAAAATTCATGTCGGAACGAGCGGCTATGGCTACAAAGAATGGAAAGGGATTTTCTATCCGGAAAAGATTGCTCCCCATGACATGTTGCACTACTATGGCGAGCAGTTCAAGGCAGTGGAGATCAACTATACCTTCTACCACATGCCCACAGTGGCCGGACTCACCTCCTGGTTCGAACAGGTCCCGGACGATTTTATCTTTGCGCTAAAAGCGCCCCAGGTTATCACCCATTTTAAGCTGCTGAAAAACGTCGGGGAGGAGACCAAGTACTTTTTCCGGACCTTGTCGGTCCTGGAGAACAAGCTGGGGCCGGCCCTGTTCCAGTTCCCCGGAAGTTTTCGGGTGAACCGCCAGGCGTTGGAGGATTTCCTCGCTCTGATCCCCGGCAATGCGCTGTGCACCTTTGATTTTCGCAGCAAGAGCTGGTTCAAAGATGAGATCCTGGAGCTCCTTCAGGCAAAAGGGTGCAGTCTCTGTGTAGAGGATACCGATGAGAAGCCTGCCCATGAGATCATCAGCACCGGGCCCTGGGGATATCTGCGTCTGCGCCGCACTGATTACACGGAGGATGACCTGTCGCGATGGCTGGAAATGATCCTCGCACAGCAGTGGGAGAGGGCCTTTGTGTTCTTCAAGCATGAGCAAGAGGCCAAGGGGCCTGAACTGGCGAAGCGTTTCCTGGAACTTGCCGGCGCCAGGATCATTAATCGCTAAGCCTGATGCAATTCCGGCAGTGAGGTTCTCGGGTGAAAAAACTTTTATCATGGGGTGCAGTTGGTCTACTGACCACTGCCATACTAGATCCGATCGCTTATTCCATGCTCGATCTGCCAATCCCTTGGCTGCGCGACCTGGTAATGGCTACCGGTGGTGTTGTCTGTTTTTATCTGCTGATAAAGTATCGTAACGATCTTTAGTGGTGATTACTGGGGGACAAAAGAAAAGGGGCAAGGCGTGTATTGCCTGTGCCCCGTGCAATGACATTTACGACAAAGAATTTAGATTATTTGTAATAACCTACAGCACAGACCTGATCTCCGACCTTGGTGACATACGACAGTTTCTGTACCGGTTCAGTGGTGCCGGGACGCGGCCACATGTAAGAAACATCAGCGATTGCTCCATCTTTGGCTGCAGCATAGATCTCCTGACCGAGAGGTTTGCCAACCTTATCTTTAAGGTCCTTGAGACTTTTGCCAACAAGTGTCGGATGCGCTGTGAAGATTCCATCCGGTCCGCCGCAGAACGGATAGAGGTCACGGTCCTTGAACCCCCCTTCGCCTTTGGTGAATTTTGCCAGCGCATCGGCTTTGTTGGCCTTGAGCGCGTCAACAGCCTTCTCAAGCATGGCTTTGGCCTCATCAGCTGTTCCAAAATTCCCGGCAAAAACAGGTTGTGCCGATACGATCAGCATGGCAGCAAGCGCAAAAAACAGAGAAATTCGTTTCATCATAGACTCCTTTTCGAGTAATGTTCATCTTAGTGTGTTGAGAATATAACAATATTATACAAAAATACAACAATAATAAATTTAATGCTTATTTGAGAAGGCTTATTGCAATTAAGGTTATTTAAAATAAATACTTGGTATTTGTATTATGTGTATAACCGTGTTGTGTAAAGTGTTAAGCTGAAGAGTTAGCTGGTTCGTCTAGTACTCAAATGCCAGAAATGAGATAAGCCGATAATCGATGTGTGGAGATTTTGCTGAATAGAGACGAAGTCTTGGCGATATTTATTTAAGAGGTTTATGATGCCCGAACTACCTGAAGTTGAAGTGACCCGGCTGAGACTGGGGCGTGAGCTTGTCGGCAAGCAAATCATGCAGGTTGTGATACGGGCCGCTAAGCTTCGATTGCCTATACCGTCAGATTTAAAAGAGGTGTTGCCTGGCCGGGTTTTAACCTCTGTCGTACGGCGGGGGAAGTATCTCTTGTTTTTCTGTGATGGCGGTTGCCTGATCATTCATTTGGGGATGACCGGTTTCCTGCAGTTGCTTGCGGTGGAAACAAAGGCGGGTAAACATGACCATCTCGATATTGTTTTCTCTGACAACTCTGTACTGCGCTTCCATGACCCGCGCAAATTCGGCACAGTTATCTGGACCACCGAGGATCCTGCAGGCCATCCGCTCCTGGCAACCATAGGTCCGGAACCTTTAACTACCCTCTTTGACGGGACCTATCTGTTCACTGTAAGCAGATCGCGAACGGTTGCCGTTAAGCAGATGATCATGAATTCGGCAGTAGTCGCAGGTGTCGGTAATATCTACGCCAATGAAGCACTGTTCCGGGCGGGCATTCTGCCGTCACGCCTAGCGTGCTCCCTGACTCTGATGGAGTGTGAGCGACTTGTGGCAGCAATACGCGACGTATTGACGGAATCCATTGACTCTGGGAGTACTTTCACTGTTACTGAAGGGCTGGTTAGCTATCACCCGCTGGTGTTCAACGTCTATGGTCGGAGCGGGGAGTTGTGCCCTGTCTGCGGGGCAACTCTGGAAAGCTCACGACTGGGCAATCGCAGTACAGTCTTTTGCTCCCGATGTCAGCGATGATTCAGAATGACCCAGTGTGTGGTAAGTGGGAGAAGGAGTGATATATTTATATTAGCTGCTGATAATTAAGATATGGTTTGGGTTCTGATCTCATTGAAGTTGAAAAGGGCCAGGTGTCTGGAAGGCAAGACATATGCTGGTAAAAAAAGATTTTCATATCCCTCTCTTTGATCTGATCACCTGCTTGTCGGATGTTATCGATATGGTGAATTCAGATCTGGTGAATCACCATACGACGGTGGGCTATATCGCTTATCTTATAGGCACGCAGCTGGATCTGCCACGGAGGGAGCGTTATGAGCTGCTGTTAGCCGGCAAACTGCACGATATCGGTGCGTTGTCGTGCCGTGAGCGGATCGAAACCCTGAAATTTGAGGTTAGCAATCCTTACCGGCACGCCGAAATGGGGTGGCTGTTGCTGCGTGGCTTTCGGCCCCTTGCCGGAGCTGCCGAACTAATCCGCTTTCATCATATCAATTGGGATAATGGTGCCGGCAGTGCTTTTAATGGGGGACCGGTACCGATCGGCAGTCATATCTTGCACTTGGCTGACAGGGTGGCCGTACTGGTAAATAAACAGAGCCACATTCTCTCCCAGACGAAACAGATATGCCGGGCAATAGAGGCACAATCAGGGGTGATGTTTATGCCTGATGTTGTGGAGGCCTATATGCAACTGGCTGACAAGGAGTATTTCTGGCTTGATCTGGACTCTCCTGCAGTGACCTCGCTATTACGCCGTCGGGTGAACCTGGAAACGATTGAATTGGACCTTAACGGCATTTTGAGCCTGGGCAAGGTATTTTCGAGAATTATTGACTTTAGAAGCCGGTTCACTGCTACTCATTCCAGTGGTGTCGCGGCCAGTGCTGCGGCGCTGGCCCGCTTAGTCGGTTTTTCTGAAGATGAGTGTGTAAAAATGCAGCTAGCTGGCTACCTGCATGATCTGGGTAAGCTGGCTGTTCCGGCGGAAATCCTGGAAAAACCGGGGGCTCTGACCCAGCAGGAGCGGGATATCATCCGCTCTCATCCGTACTATACTTATCGCACTCTTGAGCGCATCAGCGATATGGGGATCATTAATGCATGGTGCTCATTTCACCATGAATGCCTGAACGGAAACGGGTATCCTTTCCATCTGGGTAGTGCTGACCTGCCTCTCGGGTCTCGGATTATGGCGGTTGCTGATGTATTTACCGCTATTACCGAGAATCGGCCCTATCGTGAGGGGATGTCTCTGGATGGGGCCATGGCAGTGCTAGACGGCATGGCGAAAAGCGCTGCTCTGGATTCAAGCGTTGTTGCTACCCTGTTCAGTAATTTTGCCGAAATCAATGCCATTCGTCTGGCTGCTCAGACGGCAACAAGTCGTGAATACGGTCAGATCCTGCAACAGTTGGAGTCGGTTTCCTGATGCTGAGCTTGTCGGTTTGGTATGCAATGCCAAGTCAATGAGAATAGGCTGTGTAACGGTTGTTAATTATTCTGAACCAGGCGGTAACTGATGATCACAAGTTGGAATGAAGAGATGGCAACCGGCTGCGATGAGATCGACAGCCAGCACAAGGATTTATTGCGCAAGGTCGATGACCTGTTAAGGGCAAGCAAGGCATTGAGAGGGCATGAGGAGATTGCTCGACTTATCTGGTTTTTGAAAAGGTACGTGCGCAAGCACTTCAGGGATGAAGAACGACTCCAGCTAACCAGCGGTTATCCCGGTTACCAACTGCACAAGGCCCAGCATGATCACTTCTATCGTGAAGTGAATCGGCTGGAAGCGCGTTTTGCCAAAGAAGGGCCTAACACCAATCTGATTGTCCAGGCTATCCAGATGATGTGCGCTTGGCTGCATGATCACTTCCACCGGGTGGATATGGAGTTGGTGGCATATCTGCGGGAAATGAACAAATCAGAGCACCAGTAGCCGGTTCACACGGTTGGTGGCTAACTTGTGATTTTCCCGTGCCGCTAATAAAAAAGCAGCCAGGCGTCAAGGAAGAAGAACAACCATCCGGAACAGGCAGCCAAGCCGATATGCCAGAGATAATGCCTTTTCGTGAGTGATGCGACTGACGAAAGCATGATGGCGATCTGCAGGAAGATCAGGCTGTACCCGAAGTTCCCAGCCATTGACTGCGCTCGTTCTTTACTCTGCGCCAGGCTCTCTGCCTTGGCCTTGATCTCTTTCTTCTCTCCCTCGTAGCGTTTTATCTGCCCAGTATAGTCTCCAATGATCTTTCGATACTGATCAACCGTTTCTTTGTTGAGTTTTCCCGCTCCGGCCAGGAGTTCCAACTCCAGGCGTTCCTTCTGGATCTCATAGGTGTGCCCTTTGATGCTTTTGGCCTGATAATAAGCCCACTGGTTGCTCTCCTGCCCCTGCATCAGCACGGCGCGAGATGAGTATTTGCCGACGTAGAGTGTTGTGACAGCCGCCAGTACTGCCATGACCGCAGTTGACAGTGCCAGGGCGCTCATCCAGCGTTCTTTCTGATCTGCCATTGAAATCTTCCTCCTGAACTAACGAATTGCTGCGCTAAAGATAATTGGACTTGGCAATTATTTCAAGGGGTGGGCGTGACTCGCTCTTTATCATCCGAAGCGATAAATCAGCCTGCCATCATGGTAGAGCTCTACAGGCCCATCCTGGGATACCTTAATGACCTTGCCGAAGAATGATGCCGCACTTGCTGCAGTTGTGCGTCCGCCACCAGTGACGACCTCACGGGCATGGGAGGTGTCGATGATGAATCCTGTCTCCATCAGTTTTCCGGTACGGTTGAAGATTGTCATGCCGTCTGATGAAAGAATCCGGAGCAGGGTGCCGGCTTGCTTCAGCTCACCGATATGTCGCCCTTTGACCCGGCTGATCAAGAACCTGCCGATGGCATCGTCACCTCCGACATACCCTTTTTTCAAGTCGTCAAGCTTGCGTGCGGTTCCGTTGTATATCAGGATAACTGTTCCATGCCTGAGTTTGGAGAGTGCATAGACAGTCCAGAGGAGGTCGTCGGCAGATGTTTCGTCGATGCTGCCTTTAAGGAATGACCGGATAATATCCGGATCAAAGATTGCCCAGACCCCTTTGCGTCGTACCAGAAGCTTGTCCGGGGTAGTCATGATTTCGATTTCGGACGATTCGTTTACTTTTACAGCGAACGCCCCAGCACCGGCGCTTCTGACTATGGAAAATATTTCACGGTGAGTCAGCCGTTCCACTTCATTGGTCTCTTCGGAGCTGCTGGTCCTGATAACACCGGTTACCTGCATCAGGATGTTGGCAACAAAAAAAAGGTTGTTACCGTCAATGAAGCGGTAGGTGAGGGGGTTTTCAAAAAAATCGGCTGATATGGCATGGGATGGCTTCAGGGTTATCATGGTGTGCTTCCGGTAGCGCAGCAGTTTATTGAGTTCCGGCAGTGTTGTCCGGTGAACAATAAAACCGGAAGTCGCCGGTTTATCTTCATAACGCTGATACGAGAGGTTTTTCAGAAGTTGTACCAGCTGTTGAATGGGCCAGAACCCCTTTTTGCTGTCACCACGTAGAGACCTGGCAACAGTGATATCCATGATTGAGGCAAGTAGCGCAGTTCTGAAGTGCGCTGCGTAACCTACTTGTCTGAACCCTTCATAGAGTGCAGTAAAGGCCGTTAACAGCTCTTTGCAGAACCTCTCTTCAGAGCTTGTGAAGTCAAGATACAAGCGGGATGCCGTAAAAGTGTACGGCTGTTCCTCAATGGTAACGGTTTTGAGTATTGTGAGACGGTCGTCTGAAAAGGCTTCTTGTGTTCCGGCGACAAGATCAACTTCAGCGCCCCCTAGAAAGGAGCGGATGTTCCCCTTGATTGCATCAAAAACTGTTATCGGCATGTATGCTCCGCTTGTATGTGTTGCTACAAATTTACCATTTGCCGCGGAAAGGGCAATCGGTCTTGAAATGTCGTAGAAAAAAGCCCACCAGGACCTGTCCTGATGGGCTTTCACCTGATTCTATGAATAGTGGCGGTTAAATGAGGTACTCTTTGACTATCTGTTGGATGCCGCCAGTCTCTTTTTCCGCTGCGGCTTTGCGCTCATCCAGGGACAACAGCTGATGCAGGTGCCTGCGAGCCTTTTTACGATTGCCGGCAATAGTTTCGGTCATTTTGCACAGGATGCCGACAGGCAGACCGTTTCGGTAACCTTCAACGAGTTTTGCAATCTCTTCTCGCTTTCGCTTCTCGGTCCAGGTACTGAATTCTGATGCGCCCAAGTCATTATTCTGGAAAAACATGGAGCCTCCTCAACTGCATAAACTAATATCAGAGGCACATCCTACTGAAATAGACGGAGCATGTCCAGATGTTTGGGAGTTATTTTGCCGACATCTTTACATATACGTAGATGATCAACAGAAAGGGAAACGAGGAGAAAGCTGCTTCCAAGTTGCCGTTGTACAGCGACCAAGTGCCGAACACGATTACCACTGATGCAAACAGCAACGTCAATAATGCGGGGAGTCTTTTCATAGAAGGGTTTCTAAAGGGTCACCGGTATAGCTTCATCTTGACCCGAAGGCGAAGAATGGCTTGGCCATGCAGCTGACAGATGCGCGATTCCTTGAGGTGCATCGCTTTGCCGATCTCTTTGAGGCTCTTGTCTTCGTAATAATACCGGGAAACTATTTCCCGTTCCTTTTCCGGCAGCTCGTCTATGGCTCCAAGGAGTTGATCCGCAGTCTGTTGCCGCACTATCTGGTCGTGAGGGCAGTCTACTGATTCGTTTTCAAGGAGATCGAGCAGTCCGAATGAGGTGCCGTCATTATCTTCCCACGAATCATCCAGGCGCACAACCGAAAGATAGTGAACATCGTCCAGCAGGCTGAAATAATCCTCAAGGTTTAAATCCATGGCCTCGGCAACTTCCTCGCTGGAAGGGTTTCTGCCGAGTTGCTGCTCCAGCTCTGAAAACTTTCTTTCAAGAAGCTTGAATTTTTCGCGCAATGATCGGGAAAGCCAATCCTGTGCCCTGAGTTCGTCAAGAATTGTCCCCCTGATTCGCTGTTCAGCAAATGTCAGGAAACGTACTCCCCGGGTGGGGTCAAAACGGTTCGCAGCCATTATCAGTCCAATAACGGCCGCGCTCATCAGGTCATCACGGTCCAGGTGCGGTGGAAGTTGCGAGGCGATCTTGCGAACGATTCTCTTGGCATGACTCAGGTGGCTGACGATCAATTCATCGCGCACCACGTTGCTGTCCGCAATATTATCGGAATGTTCCATGTTCATTGCTGCATACCTTTGTTATCAGGAGGAAAATAAGTTTTTAAAGTATAACAGCGATTTTGACAATTGATATCGGACTCAGTGAAAAAGACTCTATTGCTTTAAAAGAGTTTCATTCGCATCGGTAGTTTTCGCCTTCAGTACTTTGCTGAGATCGGACAGCTTGTATGGTTTCTGGATAAAACCTGTTATCCCTTTGCCGGCAAAGCGCCGATAAATTTCGTGCTCACTGAAACCACTTGACATGATTACGTTGATATTGGGGTCAAGCAGTCGAAGTTCGCGGAAACACTGCTCTCCGTCCATGCGGGGCATGGTCAGATCGAGAACAATAAGACGTATGTCCTTACGAGATTTGAAGACATCGAGCGCTTCTCGCCCGTCATTGGCCGTAATCACCTCGAATCCCAATTCTTTAAGCATCTCGCTACCAATGGCCCGCACCGTCTCTTCGTCGTCAACCAGCAATGCCACTCCGCTGCCACGCCAGATCTCGGCGTCATCTCTCTCGTTGTAGAGTTCTGCCGCTCGTGCGCTGGGCGGCAACAGTACTTTGAAACTGCTCCCTTTGCCAGGCTCGCTGTAGACTTTGATTGCTCCTTTATGTCCCCGAATAATCCCCAGTACCGCAGCCATTCCCAAGCCCCGACCGGTAAACTTGGTGGTAAAGAACGGGTCGAAAATCTTGTCAAGAGTCTGCTGGTCCATGCCGCAGCCGGTATCTGTGACCTCCAGGTAGACGTAGAGCCCTTCCGGCAGGGGATCAGTCAGCCAGGTTTCTTTCATGTATTTTTCGTTGCATTCAAGGCAGCCGGTGGTAATGGCAATCACCCCACTCTTGTCACCAATAGCTTCTGAGGCATTGATCACCAGGTTCATAACGATCTGGCGTAATTGCGTGGCGTCAACCTCGACTGTCGGCAAGGGGCGGCTGAGATTGTAGCGTAGAATGACCTTTTTGGAGATAGAGACGTCGAGCATATGCCCCATTTCTTCAACCAATCGGTTCAGGTCGATCGGCTCCACCACAAACTTTCCTTTGCCTGAGTAAGCCAGCATCTGGTGGGCAAGGTCTGCGGCCCTGGCAGCGGCCTTTTCAATGCGTTGCAGGTTTTCCTGAACTGGTGATTCTGGCGTTAGCCGCATCAGGGCCAGCTCGGCGTTACCGATAATGCTGGTGAGAATATTGTTGAAATCATGGGCAATGCCGCCGGCCAGCACCCCAAGACTCTCAAGTTTCTGGGCATGGAGCAGTTGTTGTTCAAGGTGGAGCCGCTCTTCTTCAATCCGCGTTCGCTCGGTAATGTCACGCACAACAGAGAGCAGGTATGTTTGGTCGCCCAGAGGAAAAGCATTTGTTGAAATCGATCCTTGTAACAGGGAACCATCTTTTCTGCGGAATGTGGCCACAAAATCATTGACATAGCCATGGGTTTTTACCAGGTCCACGACGCGTAAACGTTCTTGGATGTCTGCCCATAATCCCAGCTCTGCGGTGGTGTTACCTATTAACTCTTCTCTGGTGTATCCGGATAGCTTTTCATTGCACTCGACAATGGTGCCATCCTCTGCGCGCGTCAGGTAAATAGCGTCCTGGATCGTCTCGAACAGGGTTCGGAATTTCAGTTCGCTCTCCAGGAGGTCTTTTTCAGCCTGCTTTTTCTCGGTGATGTTCCTGGTGAAGGCAAGGAATGCGGCATTCTCCGGGATATATGCCGTGCTTACTTCAACCTCAATCGCTGTACCGTCTTTGCAGAAGTGCTTGGTCTCAAAACGGTCGTATCCTTCAGTCATGATCCTGGCGATATGCTCCTGCATTTGTTCGTCATTCTCAATGGCATCGAAATCTTGTAGAGACTTGGTTAGTAACTCCTCGCAGCTGTAGCCGTAAATGCGGCATATCGTTTCGTTGGCGGCAATGATTCGCCCTGCAGCATCAATCTCCCAGTAACCGTCCATGGAGGTGTTGGTCAGAATGTCGTATTTTCTTAAGGCTTGTTCGGCTAGCTGGAAGGACAGTTTCCGTTCGGAAATGTCATGGAGCGTAACAAATACCTGGTAGGGAGTGCTTTCCCCTTCCCGGAACATAGGAATGGCATTGATGATCATCCAGACATAACTATTCGTTACCGGATTATAGACACCTGCCGTAAAGTCCCGTACCCGCTCTCCGGTGCGCAAGGCAACCATTGACGGATGCTGATCCGGGACAAGGTCGGTGCCATTCTCGTTGATTACTCGCCAGTTTGGGTCTTTGGAGGTGCGCCCGATGAACTGGTCGCGGGTAAGCCCGAACATCGCAAGAGCGGCGGGGTTGACATCAGTGAGTGTCCCATCTGCCAGTTGATAAAAGGCTCCCTGCGCCATATTCTCGAACATCAATAGATATTTTTGCTGCAGATCACCCATGATGACTCCTGGCATTGCATCTAATATAAAGGACAGAGTATTTTTCCGGCTGCGCAGATTAGATATGGTTAACTGGATGTTACCAAAAAATCTGCCGATAACCATAGCTGCAAGGAAATTAGCTGAACTGCGTCTTCAGGCGCAGATGTATATTGAGTCCGGGAGAAGTTCATTGCAGCGTTAATTGAGGGGAAGTGAATCTGTAGAAGTCACAATGTTCTTGCTGCTGTTACCCTGGAGTGTTGTCGTCATCATAACGGTCAATGAAGATCTTCTTGTCGATCCGGTCCAGTCCGTGGGCAATGAGCCGTAAGCCGAACATGATCAGTATTAAGCCACCAAATACGGAAATGGTGGTGTGGTAGGCAAGACTGGTTATCCCTACCGTTGAGCTGACAATGCCCAGAGCGAGGCATTTGTTCTGTTTTTCCTTACCGGTGGCGGTAATCGAGTAGCAATAAAATTGGTAAAATACTATAAAAAGCGGGATCAGGATTATCAACTCTATGACTGTTTTCATGATATTTCTCCAGTATTTCAAAAACTTCAGTGACTTTTCTAAACTCTACCCAATTGCTCTCATTAAAGCAAGGCGTTATGCATATTTCTGCTTTTGAGGATTTTTTAGGCAGCGATCATTTTGCTAACTAGCTGGTTATTTAAGCTAAATCAGATTATTGTTGTTTGTGATTAATTTTTAGTCAGAGTAAACATTGTTTGATTAAATTTTACGCAAAAACCGTCTTGTCAATGTTAGAAAGCTTTGATAGGATTGCCGGCGCTCAAAAGCCAGATAAACATTATTGGGAATCTGCTAATAACAGTTGGTTCCAAGTTGAGGGGCACCGAAATGCAGCTGATAGCATGTATCAAGCAGGTACCGGACACGACGCAGGTAAAGATCGATCCGGTGACGAACACCCTGGTACGTGAGGGGATTCCGTTCATCATGAATCCGTACGACACCCATGCCTTGGAAGAGGCATTGCGCTTTCGGGATCGTTACGGCTTCAAAGTAACGGCGATCTCCATGGGTCCGCCCAACGCCGAAGCAACCCTGCGCAAGGCATTGGCACTGGGTGCCGACCGGGTAGTACTGCTTTCCGATCGCTGCTTTGGCGGCGCCGACACCCTGGCCACCAGCCATGTACTGACCGCTGCCATCCGTAAACTCAATGAAGAAGACGAAGTCGCCCTGGTATTATGCGGCAAACAGACCATCGACGGCGACACCGCCCAGGTCGGTCCCGGCATTGCCACCCGGCTCGGCTGCATTCAGCTCACCCTGGTTGACAAGATCCTCGACCTTGATCTTGCTTCGCGGCGGTTGCGGGTCAGCCGCAAACTCGAAGGGCGGCACGAAATCGTCGAAGCCCCGTTTCCGGCCATGCTCACCGTCGTGCGCGAACTGAACCGGCCCCGCTATCCCACCGTACCCATGCGGCTGGCCGCAGCCGCTGCCCAGGTCGAAGTCTGGACCAACGAGATCTTACAGCTAGACGTCAATGAAATCGGCCTCAAAGGGTCCCCCACCTGGGTCTCCAAGATCTTCTCCCCCGAGCGGGACCAGGGAGAGATCATCGGAGACGGCCTTGGTGATCCCGAAGGCACCGCCCAGCTCCTGCTCGACAAACTGATCGCCAAAGATTTATTGGCGGTATAGCGAATCATCCGCACCGACTAACCATGCACAGAACAAGGAGCCGCAATGGCTGAACCAAAGAAACCGAAGAAACCGCGGGGCAAAGCGCAGCTCATCCCCGGCAAATGCATCGCCTGCGGCGCCCGTTGCCAGAGCGCCTGTCCGGTCAACTGCGTCGAAATGACCGACGCCGGCGAACCGGTCATCTTAAGCGACAAATGCATCGGCTGCCTCAAATGCATCAAAGTCTGCCCAGCCGAAGCCTTAGAGATCCACTTCACCCCCGAAGAACTGGCCATACTTGAAGAACTTGCCCGGCAACAGGGTGGGGTAGCCGCCGAAGAAGAACCCGACGAAGAAGCACAGGCCCTCGCCGCCATGCTCTCCGCCTATCGCGGCGTCTGGGTCTTTATCGAGCAGACCGAAGGCGAAGCCGCCCGCGTCTCCTGGGAACTGCTCGGCAAAGGGCGGGAACTAGCCGACGCCATCGGCGTCCCCTTAAGCGCCGTAGTCCTTGGCGAACAGGTCGAACACCTCTGTCATGAAGCCTTTAGCCATGGCGCCGACCAGGCCTACTTAATGGACGCCCCCGTTCTCAAACATTACCGCACCGAATCATACCTGCGAGGCGTCCGGCACCTGATCGACCAGCACCAGCCCGAAATCATTCTCATGGGCGCCACCGGCCTTGGCCGCGACTTGGCCGGCGCCGTAGCCACCGTCGTCAAGACCGGACTCACCGCCGACTGCACCGGCCTGGCCGTAGACGACAAACGCAACCTCATGCAGACCCGTCCCGCCTTTGGCGGCAACATCATGGCCACCATCATGTGCGACAAATACCGGCCCCAGATGGCCACCGTCCGTCCCAACGTCATGCCCATGCCTGAAAAGCAGGCAGGCCGGAGCGGCGCCATCATCCGTAGCGACTGCCCCATCCGCGAAGAAGAGATCCTCGTCAAAGTACTGGAGATCATCAGCGACAAGAAAAAAGACCATGTCGACATCGCCGGCGCCGAATTCATCGTCTCCGGCGGTCGCGGCATGATGGGAAGCGACAACTTCGGCATCTTGAAAGAACTGGCCGACGAACTGGGCGGCGTAGTAGGGGCCTCAAGGAGCGCCGTCGATGCCGGCTGGATGCCCCAGGACCGTCAGGTCGGCCAGACCGGCAAAACCGTCAGGCCCAAGATCTACATCGCCTGCGGCATCAGTGGCGCCATTCAGCACCTGGTCGGCATGCAGGACTCCGACATCATCATCGCCATCAATAGAGACAAAAACGCCCCCATCTTCGAAGTCGCCACCTACGGCATCGTCGGCGACCTGTTCCAGGTAGTACCGGCCATCACCGCCGGCATCCGCGCCCTCAAAGCACAGCGGAGCAAAAAAGTAGTATAGCAGCATAACTCAATTGATAACTTGAGGATCACCCATGACCCCCAATCCGATATTATTTGCAGCACTACTTGTTCCGGCCCTGCTCTTCTTCTGCTACAGCCTCTGGCGTCGGCTCTCCCTGGTAAGGCTCGGCCAGCCCGAGAACCGCTTCGACCAACCCGGAGTCCGCATCCACGAAATGCTCCTCTACGCCTTTGGCCAGAAACGGGTAGTAGCCAAACCATTCGGCATCAACCACTTCGTCATCTTCTGGTCCTTCATGGTCCTGCTCATTGCCAACGGCGCCTTCATCCTCGAAGGGCTCATCCCCGGCTTCAGCTTAGAGGCTCTGCCCAAACCGCTCCACCAGAGCCTCATGTTACTCTTCGACCTGGTCTCGGCCGCCACCCTGGTTGCCATAACCCTCTCCTTTGGCAGGAGGCTCATCTTCAAACCAGACTACCTCGACAGCAGATACGTCAAGGCCCGAAGCTTCGAAGGCTTCTTCATTCTCTCCTGCATCGCCCTGTTGATGCTTGCCTACTTCGGCCTCCACGGCGCACTCCTGGCCGTCATGGGCCAGAGCCACAGCTACATGCCGGTTTCATCCTTTGTGGCCACCCTGCTTAAGAACTCACCGCTGGCCGACCAGCTCTTTCCCTTTGCCACCTGGTCCTGGTGGCTCCATGCCGGAGTGCTCATCGCCTTCATCTGCTTCCTGCCGGTCAGCAAGCACATGCACATCATCACCGCCATCCCCAACTGCTTCCTGAGAAACCTCGAACCGGTATCGATCCCGACCCGTGAACAGTTTGCCCCTGGCAACAGCTACGGCGTCGGCAAAATAGACGACTTCACCTGGAAAGACCTGTTCGACTCCTTCTCCTGCACCGAATGCGGCAGATGCCAGGCTGCCTGCCCGGCCAATGCCACCGGCAAATCGTTAAACCCGCGCCAGGTCGTCCACAGCTTAAAAGCCAACCTCATGGCCGTTGCCCAAGAGATCAGAAACGGCAAGACCCCCACTAAGCCCCTCATCGACGGCGAAGGGGAGGGGAGCAATACCGAAGAGACCATCTGGTCCTGCACTACCTGCGGCGCCTGTTTAGAGCAATGTCCGGTCTTCATCGAACAGATGCCCAAGATCATCAAAATGAGACGCTACCTGGTCGAAATGCAGGCCAGCTTCCCCGAAGAACTGTTGAATCTCTTCGAGAACATGGAAGGCAGGAGCAACCCCTGGGGAATCGCCCCCACCGAGCGGGGCAAATGGGCCAGCACCATGAACGTCACCCCCTTCGAACAAGGCAAAACCGAATATCTCTTCTACGTCGGCTGTGCCGGCTCCTTTGACTCCAGACAGAAACAGGTCACCGTCGCCATCGCCACATTATTAGATGCTGCCGGCATCTCCTGGGGCATCCTCGGCAAGGATGAACAGTGCTGCGGCGACTCTTTACGAAGACTCGGCAACGAATACGCCTTCGACAAGATGGCCCAAGAGAACGTCCGGCTCTTTCAGGAGCGTGGGGTCAAGAAGATCATCACCCAGTGCCCGCACTGCTTCTCCACCTTAAAAAACGACTACCGCCAGTATGGCATCGAACTCGAAGTCATCCACCACGGCCAACTGCTCGACCAACTCATGAGCGAAGGCAAGCTCAAGACGACCAACCAAGGCGAAGCCCTCGGCAGGATCATCTTCCACGACTCCTGCTACCTCGGACGGCACAACAACATCTACGACCAACCGAGAAACGCCCTGGCACAAGCCACCGGCAAGCAGCCACTAGAATTCGAGCGCAACCGCAACCAGGGTTTCTGCTGCGGCGGTGGCGGCGGCAGGATGTGGCTCGAAGAACACACCGGCAGCCGAATCAACATCAACCGGGTCGAAGAGGCGTTGGCCAAGAACCCCGACACCGTCTGCGTTGCCTGTCCCTACTGCCTGACCATGTTCGAGGACGGCCTCAAAGATAAACAGTCAAGCCAGACCAAGGTCAAAGACCTCGCCGAAATCATCGCTGAAACTGTTAGAGGATGAGGATGAGAGGGGTAGCTAATCTGCAAAATGAATCCGCACCAAGCAAGGTGCGGATTTTTTTGTATAATTATGCATAAGATGTCTGATCATATTATCCCCATTATTTTGTTGATTGGTCTGCTGCTGGGAGCTGGGTCGGGTTTCATCATGCATCGTGCCGACTTTTGCGTTTCCGGAATGTTCAGGGATATCTTCCTGTTAAAGTCATTCTTCAAGCTGCGCATGCTCATGCTGCTGGTAGTAACCAGCATGCTGCTCTTTGAAGCAGCCCGCCAGGCTGGTCTGCTCCCTCTTTACCCGTTTCCATTGATTGGCTCTCCGTCGCTTGCCAACCTGATTGGCGGACTACTCTTCGGTATCGGTATGGTGCTTGCTGGAGGTTGCGTCGTTGGCACGCTCTATAAAATGGGCGCTGGCAGTGTTCCTTCAATGGTTGCCTTTTTCGGGCTTATCGCCGGTAGTGCTATGTATGCCGAGCTTCACCCCTGGTGGGGCTCCATTGTCAGGAGAACAGGTTTTTTCACCGGGGAAATCACTGTTCCTCAGCTATTTGGCATTGACCCGTTTTTCCCGGTGCTGATGGTGTCGATTATTTCAATATGGTATTTTTATCGGGTTTACCGGAGTAATGGATGGGTACGTGCCACCTATGCGGATGGTGCGATGCAGCAATGGCAGGCGGCGCTCATGCTTGCGGTTATTGGTACAATTTCCTATGTTACTGTCGGTGTACCGCTGGGGATTACCACGGCGTATGCCAAGATTGCCGGATATTGCGAGTCACTGCTGTTCCCGGAACATTTTCAATCACTCAGCTATTTCAAGTTGTTGCCGGTTAATTATTTTCATGCTCTTTCCGGGATACAGTTTGTTGGTGGTCCCGGCCCCAAGCTGGATGCCATTGTGCTGTTACAGTTTCCGGTTGTTGCCGGTATTGTGATCGGCAGTGCTTCTTCCGCCTTGTTGTTAAAAGAGTTTAAGATCTTTGTCGATTTGCCGTTAAGACAATATATATCGGCATTTATCGGTGGGATCATCATGGGGCTGGCATCGCGGATGGCGCCGGCCTGCAACGTATGGCACCTGTTCGGCGGCTTGCCGATTATGGCGATGCAGAGCATTCTTTTTGTAGCCGGGATAATCCCCGGAGCGTGGCTTGGAACGCTATTCCTGACGAGATTGGTGCTGAGATGAGGACAGTAATCAAGACCGGTCGAGGTACATGATGATGGCAACTCCGCCCAGAACAGTTGAATTCGATATCCGCGGCCAGATTTGCCCGGCCACTTTATTGGTTGCTCTCAGAGAGATAAATAAACATTTCACTGAGATCAATTTGGGCAAAATGCAGCTTCTTTTTCGGACCGATAACCGTGATTCCATCAATACCATCCCCGAATCGGCTCTTAACATGGGGCTCCATTGTTCAGTAGTTAAAAACGAAACCGGATATACACTCCTGATCTCAAATCAGGAGTGAAGGTAAGATACCGTTTATGGACCAGCTTTTGGGTACAGTATGAAAAGCACTCTCTCTCCTCTATCCGTATCGGATGCGGCCTCGGCAGCTTTTAGCGCTGAGCTGCAGCGTTTACGCGAAGAAAACGAATACCTGCGCAATAAATTGGTTAACAAGAACAGTTATATCCGCAAAAAGACCAACGAGCTGCTGGAAATTATGGGTACCAAGCCACTCCGGCCTGAAGAGCTGGATGATGAAACCCTCGTTGATGTTGACCCAATCGGCATTATTTCCGGCTCAATCAAGCATGTTCTGGACAACCACCGGGAAACCAACAAACAGCTGCACATTGTCAATGAGAACACTGCCGCAATATTTGCTGCCGCAGAAGTAGGAATACTGGTTATTGATAGTCGGAAGCGAATCCTGTCGTGCAACAATAAGCTGCAAGAGCTGTTTTTTCCGGATAAGGAAATTGGCTCAATAATCGGGCTTTACTGTAATGATGTGGTTTGCAAAAACTCGCGACCAGCAGAGGGGTGTGCCTGTGAGATGATCCAGAGTGGTAGAGACATTTGCCGCATCAACAGCTGGAAGCTTGGTGACCGCATCTTCAATGTTGTCGCAACACCTATCAAGCATCAGGATGGCAATATCGCAGATGTGGTTGTTGTCTACAATGAAATTACTGAGTTAAAGACAGCGGAAGAGCAGCTCAGCCATCTGAATGTTGAGCTGGAAAGCCGGATCAGGGAACGTACCACCCAGCTCGAATTGGTAAATAATGAGCTCGAATCTTTCTGTTATACGGTGTCTCACGATCTGCGGGCCCCGCTGCGCCATATAAACGGTTTTTCATCCATCCTCTCCGATGAATGCGCTGACGTATTGAATGACTTGGGGAAGGACTGCCTGAAAAGAATCTGCAATGCCAGCAATCGCATGAGTGAATTGATTGATGACCTGCTCCACTTGTCCAGGGTTGCCAAACAGGAAATCAGGCAGGTGGACTTTGATTTGAGCCGGTCTGCCGAACGGATCATTGTCATGTTTCGCGATACTGAGCCGGACCGCAGTGTGCGCACCGTTGTAGCCCCAGGTCTTACGGCGTCCGGTGATGCCACGTTGCTGGAAATGGTCCTGCAGAATTTGATCGGTAACGCCTGGAAATATTCCGCGGGCAATCCTGATGCATTGATTGAAGTCGGCATGGTCAATAATAAGGGAAAGCAGACATTCTTTGTTCGAGATAATGGCGTTGGCTTTGACATGGTGTATTGCAAAAAGCTTTTCCAGGTATTCGAGCGGCTCCATGGCGATGAGTTTGAAGGGACCGGCGTCGGGCTGGCAACAGTTAAAAGGATTATTGCCAGGCATGGCGGTCTCATCTGGGCCGAGGCTGCCGTCGGCAAGGGAGCGACATTTTATTTCACCCTGCCGGAGGCAACAGAAGCGTTAGCTTCGAGCGTGAATCGCCGCGTCTGACCAAACCGTCTTCCTTGACTTTTCGACCTTGTTCCCCTAGTATCCAGCTCCATGAAACGGCCTACACGAAAGATCTCCGTTGGTGGTGTTGCCATTGGCGGTGGAGCACCTTGCTCTGTCCAGTCGATGTGCAGTACCGATACCCGAAATGAAGCCGCAACGCTGCAGCAGATAGCTGCGCTTTCTGACGCTGGATGCGAGATTGTGCGTTGCGCTGTCCCTGACATGGATGCAGCCGAGGCGCTCGGCCGAATCAAGGCTGCCAGCCCGATTCCGGTGATAGCCGATATCCATTTCGACTACAAGCTTGCTCTAAAGGTGCTTGAAGGGGGGATTGACGGTCTTCGTCTCAATCCCGGCAACATCGGCGAGCGGTGGAAGGTCGAAGAGGTTGTCCGTTCGGCTCGGGAGCGGCTGGTACCGATCCGGATCGGTGTTAATGCCGGTTCCCTGGAAAAGGAGCTGTTGGTAAAGTATGGCCATCCAACCGCTCAGGCGATGGTCGATTCCGCGCTCGGCCATGTCCGGATCCTCGAAGAGATCGGTTATGACCAGATCAAGATTTCCCTCAAGGCCTCTGATGTCGTGAAGACGGTTGAGGCGTACCGCCTGCTCTCTAAAGCGGTCGATTATCCGCTGCATATCGGCATTACCGAGGCCGGCACCATCTTTTCCGGCACCATCAAGTCGTCGGTCGGCCTCGGCATCCTGTTGGCCGACGGTATCGGCGACACCATGCGGGTTTCGCTCACCGGCGACCCTGTTGATGAAGTCCGAGTAGGGTTCGAGATCCTGAAAGCTTTGGGGATCAGGCAGAAGGGGATCAACTTTGTTTCCTGCCCGACCTGCGGTCGGTGCCAGATCGACCTGATCACCGTTGCCCAGGAGGTGGAGCGTCGATTGCAGGGTTTTGACGCTCCGGTAACGGTAGCGGTCATGGGGTGTGTGGTGAACGGCCCCGGAGAGGCCCGCGAAGCAGACTTCGGCATTGCCGGTGGGAGAGGCGAGGGGTTACTGTTCCGTCACGGCGAGATTGTCCGGAAGGTTCCCGAAGGGGAGCTGGCCGATGCCCTGGTGGATGAAGTGATGAAGTCGGTGGCTAGTGAAAAGTGAAAGGATCTTAAATTCAATGCGTTATTCACAATATTTTATACCAACGGTTAAAGAAACTCCGGCCGATGCCGAGGTGATCTCGCACCAGCTGATGCTGCGAGCCGGGATGATCCGCAAGGTGGCTGCAGGTGTGTATAACTACCTGCCGCTGGGGCTCCGTTCCATCCGCAAGGTCGAGCAGATCGTTCGCGAGGAAATGAACCGGGCCGGCGCCATCGAGTTGCTGATGCCGATGGTAACCCCGGCCGAACTGTGGCAGGAGTCGGGGCGCTGGGAATTCTACGGCAAGGAGCTGCTGCGCTTCAAGGACCGGAAAGACGGCGAATTCTGCCTCGGACCGACCCATGAAGAGGTGATTACCGATATCGTCAGGAGGGAGATCAGGAGCTACCGTCAGTTGCCGATCAACCTCTACCAGATCCAGACCAAGTTTCGTGATGAAATCCGCCCCCGCTTCGGCCTGATGCGCGGCCGCGAGTTTATCATGAAAGACGCCTATTCATTCGATGTGGACAGTTCTGCGGCCGATCTTTCTTATGACAAGATGTACCAGGCCTACCGCCGTATCTTCGAGCGCTGCGGGTTGAATTTCCGCGCGGTAGAGGCCGATACCGGCAGCATCGGCGGTTCCTCGTCCCATGAGTTCATGGTGCTGGCTGATTCCGGTGAGGATGCGATCCTGTCCTGCAGTGGTTGCGACTACGCGGCTAATGTGGAAAAGGCCGAGTCGCGGCCATTCCCTGAGGCAAAAGGGGAGCTGCTCCCCAAAGAGGCGGTTGAGACGCCGGACCGGAAGACGATTGAAGAGGTTGCGGCGTTCCTCGGGATCAAGCCGGAGCAGACCGTCAAGGCGCTGATCGTGGTTGCCGACGGCGAGCCGGTCATGGCCCTGGTGCGTGGCGATCACGACCTGAACGAACTGAAGCTGAAAAACTTCCTCGGTGCTGCCGAGCTGGAAATGGCTGACGACGAAGTCTATGTCAAGGCGTGCGGTGGCCCGGTCGGCTTTGCCGGTCCTTGCGGGGTCACGGTGCGGGTGATTGCCGATCAGGCGATCCAGGGGATGTGCAACTTTGTTGTCGGCGGTAACGCCAAGGACCAGCATTTCAGGAACGCTAATCACCGGGATTTCACGGTCAAGGCGTTTGCCGATATCCGCACGGTCGTGGCCGGGGATGCCTGCCCGCGCTGCAGCGGCGGCAAGATGGAGGTCTGGCGAGGGATCGAGGTTGGCCATGTCTTCAAGCTAGGCACCAAGTATTCCGAGAAGCTGAAGGCGACCTATCTCGATGCCGACGGCAAGGAGCAGGTGATCTTCATGGGGTGCTACGGCATCGGCGTCGGCAGAAGCGTTGCTGCTTGCATCGAACAGAACCATGATGCCAACGGCATTATCTTCCCGCTGCCGATCGCACCGTTCCACTGCATAGTTTCAGCGCTCAGCGTCAAGGAAGAACCGGTGGTCAAGGCTTCTGAGGATATTTACAACCGGCTTGCTGCTGCCGGGGTTGAGGTGTTGCTCGATGATCGCGACGAGCGCCCTGGCTTCAAGTTCAAGGATGCGGACTTGATCGGCATCCCGCTGCGGATCGTGGTCGGTGCCAAGAACCTGGCCGAGGGCAAGGTAGAGCTGAAGCACCGCAAGTCCGGCGAGGTGGAGCTGCTCCCCATCGACGAGGCCGTGGCAAAAGTGCAGCAACTGGTGGCCGAGGCACTGGCCCAGTAAGAGCGCGACAATCGATGATCAACAAAAAGGCGGAGAGGCAACTCTCCGCCTTTTTGCTTGCCGTTAACGACGTGCAACCGCATTACCGCACCTCAGCACCTTCTCAATGATAATTGCTTATTATATAGTCACAAATCTCCATGGTGTCATCATTCATGTTAAAGATGAAATCCAGTCTTATTTGGCTGAAGTCATTTATAAAACCCGGCGTATGACATTGGTCGCTCTTGAGCTGTAACGGCTCAAAAGATTTGAGAAACAAGCCATGGCGGACTTTTTGTTCATTGACTGTCGGGTAATTCATCCCGGCCAATAGCTGTTCCTCATGCATGAAATGCAACTCGTAAAGCTGTTTAAGCTGATTTAGCAACTCATTGGTCAGCGCGCAATCTCCCTCATTGTCTTTGAGGGTATCGTTGAGCAGTTTTATACATTCATCCATTTTGTTAAAGTAGATATTTAATAAATCAACCGTTGGATCCAATTTGATGTTCCTATCTAACGAGACCATGGTACACCTCCGGTCGCAAATAATCCGGCTCTCTTCTCTGTAGTAATTATAGCACCCGGGCGTGCAATCTGGGAACGGGTACTATCTTCTGGCGCCGATCCGCTTGACTCTGTTTTCAAACTAAGATAAATGATCATTATGATGAAAAAAATCTCCACAACCCTGGTCGTCGTAGTCGTCACTTTGTGACGACTCGTTGCTTGCCTTATTAACACAAGGAGCGCGGGTCACCTTCCCGCGCTCTTTTCGTATCTGCTTCAGGGAAACGAAGGCCGCGCGGGAGATTGGTCTCGCGACTATTTTATTTCCCAAAGGAGCACTACCATGCAAATCACCCCACGTATCCATGCCATCAACATCCCCTTTACCGTACCAACCCCAGCCGGAGCGATCAGCCGTTCAGTCAACGTATTTCTGTATTGCGGCGAAAAAATTACCCTGATCGATAGCGGAGTTGCTGGATCAGAGCACCATATTCTTAAGTATTTGGAGCAAACAGGACTTCAACAAAAACAGCTAGAACACCTTATCCTCACTCATTCACACCCCGACCACATTGGCGCAGCTAAGGAGTTGCAAAGGACGACCGGATGCCGTGTTTCAGCTCATGTTGCTGAAAGGGGCTGTATTGAAGATATTAATCTCCAGGAAAAGGAGCGGCCGGTACCAGGATTCCAAACCCTTGTGGGTGGCCCGGTTACCGTTGACAATCTGCTGTATGGTGGTGAATCCATCCTCCTTGATCACGGCATTTCTCTGGAAGTCATACATACCCCGGGGCATTCCGCGGGTTCAATATCATTATGGTGCCCGACCGAGAAGGTACTATTTACTGGCGATGCCGTGCTCGTACCAGAAGATATGCCGATCTTTGACAACTATCAATCTGCTCTTGATTCACTCGCAATATTGCAGGATATCGAGCTGGACTGGTTGTTGTCAGCATGGGATGAGCCAAAGCAGTCGGCAGCAGCTCGCATTCTGTTCACAGACAGCGCCGACTGGCTGAAGAAAATTAATGCTGCAGTGCATAACTCAGCTGAAATTTGGGGGGGCAGCGATCGTATGGAGCTATGTCGCACTGTGGTGGCAGAGCTTGGGCTTCCACAATTTGCAGCAAATCCGCTGGTTGCACGTTCACTTATGTCTTGTCTTACTGAATGATACCGAGAGATTTTTGAGATTTATTCCCGAAACAGTAACAGTGATGCAACTGTGCGGGGTCGCCCTTGCCGATAGCGGAAGGTATGATACCATCTAACCCAAAAGCAGCGAGCGACCGGGAGTGTCCCGGTTTCTTACATTGCGAAGAGGAGGATCGCGTATGGCTCATGAAACATCTCAACTCTACAACAAGCTTAAGGAGCGCCACCCGGAGCTGATCACCGCCGTGGAGGCGATGGGCACGATTGCCCGGAAGTCCGGGCCGCTCGACGAGAAGACGGTGCAGCTGATCCAGCTGGGCGCTGCGGCGGCCATCGGCTCGAAAGGCTCGCTTCGCAGTCATGCCCTCCGGGCGCTGGAGGCGGGTGCCACCAAAGACGAGGTGTGTCATGCCATCATTGCTCTCACCAGCACCATCGGTTTCCCGACCGTGGCGGCTGCCCTGTCCAGAATGGATGAGGTGCTCGACTGACAGGTTGGGGTTGCCTGGGTGACTGAGATTGCGAAAGCCCGTCGAAAACGCTTCGGTGGGCTTTTTTCATGTGCGGGACACGCACACGACAGTTGTATTTTCTCGCCGCACCTGCTATGTAAGTCTAATTAATAATCCCAGCCAAAAAGGTTTCCACCATGACCCGCGACGATGCACGCAACAAGATCATCTTTGCCCTGGATGTGCCGGGGATGGCAGAGGTAACGAAGTGGGCCGGCCTGCTCTCAAACAAGGTCGGCATGTTCAAGATCGGCAAACAGCTCTTTACCGCCTGCGGCCCTGAGGCGGTGCGCGCTATCCGGCAGGCGGGCGGCGAGGTGTTCCTTGATCTCAAGTACCACGATATCCCCAACACCGTGGCCATGGCCACGCTGGAGGCGGCTCGTCTCGGTGTTCAGTTGTGCAACCTGCACGCCCTCGGTGGTTACGAGATGATGGCGACCTCCATGGAGACGCTGCGGAGCAAGTGCGGTGAGCAGCGGCCGAAGGTGCTGGCGGTGACGATCCTGACCTCGTCCAACCAGGAAACCCTGGCCGAGATCGGTATCGAGACACCGATCCGCGAGCAGGTGGTAAGGTTGGCGAAGCTGGCCCAACGGGCCGGCGTGGATGGTGTGGTGGCTTCGCCCCAGGAAACGTCGCTGATTCGCGAGGCGTGTGGCAGCGATTTCCTGATCGTGACCCCCGGGGTACGGCCGGCCTTTGCTTCTGTCGATGATCAGAAGCGGATCATGACCCCGGCTGATGCGGTGAGCGCTGGCGCGGATTACCTGGTGATCGGCAGGCCGATCTCGGCTCATGCCGATCCTGTGCAGGCGTGCGATCTGATCGTTGATGAGATTGTTGCCGGGAAGGCGGGCCTTTAGTGTCTGATGAAATCGTTTATGGCATAAATGCCGTTACCGAGGCATTGCGCGGAGAGCGTAAGTCATTTGAGCTGTTCATTGCCGGTAGCCCTGATGACCGCCGTTTGGCGCGCATTGTTCAGCTGGCAAACGAGCGCGGCGTTGCAGTCAGAAGCAGGCAGAAGCCCGACATTACCCGCCTTGCCGGGAGTGACCACCACCAGGGGGTTGCCCTCAGGGTTGAGCCGTTCCCGTACAGCGATCTGGAAGATATTATCGCTGCGACTGCTGCCGCTGAAGATGCCCTGGTTCTGCTGCTTGATTCCATTCAGGACCCGGCAAATCTCGGGTCGATGGTGAGAAGCGCAGCCTGTGCCGGAGCATCGGGAATTGTCATCACCAAGGACCGTTCTGTCGGGGTAACCCCTTCAGTCGAGCGCGTTTCGGCCGGGGCGGTGGAGACTCTGCCGATCGCCAGGGTCACCAATCTGGCGCAAACCCTGGAACGGTTGAAAGAAGCCGGTTTCTGGATCTATGGCTTATCGGATGAGGCATCAGCAACTATCTTTCGCCAGAAGTTCAGCGGCAAGATTGCGCTGCTGGTCGGCAACGAAGGCGAGGGGATCAGGCCGCTGGTCAGGAAAGGGTGTGATGTGATCCTGTCGATCCCGCTGCACGGCGGGGTATCATCGCTGAATGCCGCGGTTGCCGGGAGCATCGCCCTGTTCGAGGTTGTTCGTCAGCGGGAGTTAGCTGTCAAGTGACTGCAGAAATTCACGCCTTGCTTGCAAATATCATTTTGTTGTTTTAATATGGCACGATTTTAACTCCGATAAGGGGGCAGGACATGTTTGAAGATTCTGGTGAAATACCTAAGGATATGGAAATCATTGACTCCATATTCACCAAAACGCTTAAAAGCGGTTTCTTGGTTGAGGTGAAGCTGGTCAAACGGCCAAAACAGTATGAGGCGGCACTGTTTATCAACGACAAATACAAGCCCGGCCCTCCGGTGCCGCGTCCCATGGAGACGCCGGCCGGCGAGGCGACTCATTGGATGGGGGTACGTCCCAAGGTTGGTTTTACCACAGCAGAGGCCGATACGATTCTTGATGAGGTCAGCGGCCAGAATGTTTTGCATCGAATCCATTTTGTCGATAAATGGGGCGTGCAGGACGAAGAATAAACTCTGTAATTCAATTATCCCCCTAAAGGAGAATGAACGATGGTAACCATCGATTTCAATAAGATGAATGGCCTGATCCCTGCGGTGATCCAGGACCATGAGACCGGCGATGTCCTGATGGTGGCTTTCATGGACGAAAAGACCCTCAACCTGACCCTGGAGACCGGTAAGACCTGGTTTTTTAGCAGGACCAGAAACAAGTACTGGATGAAGGGTGAAGAGTCCGGCAACACTCAAGAGGTTGTCGAGGCTTATACCGACTGCGACAGTGACTCAGTGGTAATCCGGGTCAAGCAGAACGGCCCTGCCGCCTGCCACACCGGCAACAGAAGCTGCTTTTACGTGAAGTGGGAGAACGGCCAGTGGGTCGAAAACTCGAATCCGCTGTTCGATCCCAAGGAGGTATACAAGAAGTGAGCAATATCCTTCAGTTCGGCATCCCCAAGGGGAGCCTGGAAAACGCGACAGTAGATCTCTTCAAAAAGGCCGGGTGGCAGATCAGCATCTCTTCCCGCAGCTATTTCCCCGGCATTGATGATGATGAAATGAGCTGCAAGCTGATCCGCCCTCAGGAGATGGGGAAATATGTTCAGCGTGGCACCATCGACGCCGGTATTGCCGGACGTGACTGGGTTCGGGAGAACGAGTCGGATGTAATCGAAGTCTGCGAAATGGTTTATTCCAAGGTCTCGCGCAGGCCGGCCCGCTGGGTGCTTGTGGTAAACAAGGACTCTCAGGTGCAGAAGCCTGAAGATCTTCACGGAGCAACCATCTCGACAGAGCTGGTCGGCTTTACCAAGCGGTATTTTGCCGAGCGGAACATCCCGGTGACTGTTGAATTTTCCTGGGGTGCAACCGAAGCCAAGGTGGTGGACGGACTTTGCGACGCTATTGTTGAGGTGACTGAGACCGGCTCAACCATTAAGGCCAATGGCCTCAGAATTGTCTGTGAGCTGATGGAGTCGGTTCCGGTGCTGGTGGTGAACAAGGCTGCCTGGGCTGATCCCTGGAAACGGGAGAAGATTGAAACTATCGCCAAACTCCTCAAGTCTGCTCTTGCAGCCGAAGGGATGGTGGGGCTTAAGCTGAATGCGCCAAACAGCGCAGTTGAGGCAATAACCCGAATCCTGCCGAGCCTCAATCAACCAACAGTTGCCCATCTCTTTAATTCCGATTGGGTATCGGTTGAGAGTGTGCTCCCGGAAAAAGATGTAAGGAAGATTGTCCCTGAACTGTTGAAGCTTGGGGCCCAGGGGATCGTGGAATACCCGCTCAACAAGATTATCTGATCCGACGGATTGTCTGATGTCCGGAAAGGGATAGCGTCTGTCATGCCGCTATCCCTTTGTTTGTAAGAACGCATTATGAGAGGTTCGGGACTATGCCGAGAATAGAGATTGATATTGCACGGTGCAAGGGATGTGAGCTCTGCACAACGATTTGTCCGCAAAAGATCATTGTGATGAGCGACCAGATAAACGCAATTGGTTATCATACTGCTTTGGCCCCGGATCAGACCAAATGTACCGGCTGTGCATTTTGCGCCCAGGTATGCCCTGATGTGGCAATAATTGTTTTCAAATAGGGATGGCTTCGCCTGTAAATCCGGAGGATTTTCCGGTGAGAAGTCACTAAAAAAGCCCATCTGCTGCGTTACGCTCAATCTTCGTCACTGCGACGTAGCCTCCGGCTACGACTCGTTCCTCAGCTTTCGCAAGCCTTGCATCTGGAGCTTTTTGCTGTGCCATTAGATTTTGAGTTGTTTAAAGTGGAGGTTCTTAGTGCTGCAACGTAAGTTTGTCAAAGGTAATGAGGCGGTGGCCATGGCTGCCATTGAAGCAGGGTGCCGTCACTACTTCGGCTATCCGATTACACCGCAAAGCGACATTCCGGAATATCTCTCCCGGGAGTTTCCGGCGTTAGGCGGGGAGTTCATTCAGGCAGAGAGCGAGATCGCTGCCATAAACATGCTGCTCGGCGCCTCGGCCTGCGGGGTGCGGTGCATGACTTCGTCGTCGGGTCCGGGGATCTCTCTGAAACAGGAGGGGATCTCCTACATGGCCGGTTCGGAACTGCCGGGTGTCATTGTCGATATCTGCCGGCAAGGACCGGGTCTTGGCGGGATCGATGCCTCGCAGGCCGATTATTTTCAGGCAACCAGGGGGGGCGGTCATGGCGGTTACCGGATCATCGTGCTTGCCCCGGCATCGGTGCAGGAGATGTACGACCTGACCATGCTTGCCTTTGATCTTTCCGATATCTACCGGATTCCGGCCATGGTCTTTGCCGATGCGGTTATCGGTCAGATGAAAGAGGCGATTACTGCCAATCCCAGGCCGGTAGTCGACCTGCCGCTAAAGGACTGGGTTGTCCGCGGCTGGAAGGAAGGGACTGAGCAACGGGTGGTCAAGTCCCTGAAGCTTGGTGATGGCGAGATGGAGGCCTTCCACTGGCAGATGCATGATCGCTACCTTGAGTTGCAGGAAAATGAGTCTCGCTGGGAAGAGTTTGAGACCAGCGATGCCACGCTGGTAATAACCGCCTTTGGCTCAGCCGCCCGTATCGCAAAATCGGCGGTAATGATGGCCCGCGAAGCCGGGATGAAGGTAGGGCTGCTGAGACCGATCACCCTTTTCCCGTTCCCGGCAAAAGGTTACCATGACCTGACCGGTCGCTGTCGCAAGATCCTGGATATCGAACTGAGCACCGGGCAGATGATTGACGATGTCAGGTTATCGGTACAGCCCGGCACGGAAATCGCTTTTTATGGCCGTCCTCCCGGGGCCGGCTCGCTGCCGACACCGGAAGAGCTGTTTGAGCAAATCAAGAAGCATTACTGATCGTTGGTTTACTTTTTCACCGTTTGAGAGGTATCGATATGCAACAGGTTTTTAAGAGGCCGGTCTCTCTTGCTGACGTGCAGACCCATTTCTGCCCCGGGTGCCAGCATGGCACTATCCATCGCATTGTTGCCGAGGCGCTGGACGACCACAACTTGCGTGAGCGGACCATTGGCTGCGCTTCGGTGGGGTGTTCGGTGTTCCTCTACAGCTATTTTGACATAGATGTGGTGGAGTCGCCGCATGGCAGGGCATCGGCAGTTGCCACCGGGGTCAAGCGGGCCAGGCCTGAATCCATAGTCTTTACCTATCAGGGGGATGGCGACCTTGCTGCGATCGGCACTTCTGAGATCATCCATGCAGCCAACCGCGGCGAGGATATCACCGTCATATTCGTCAACAATACCACCTACGGTATGACCGGCGGCCAGATGGCCCCGACCACGCTTGTGGGCCAGAAAACCTCCACTTCGCCCTATGGCCGCAATCAGTCCAAGGACGGTGCGCCGCTCAAGATGGCTGAACTGCTGGCGAACCTTGAGGGGGTCGGTTTCAGCGCCCGGGTGGCGGTCAATAATCCGCGTAACCTGATCGATGCCCGGAAGCAGATCAGCAAGGCGTTTCGTTATCAGGCCGAAGGCAAGGGTTTTTCTTTTATTGAGGCGCTCTCGGCATGTCCGACCAACTGGGGGATGAACCCGACCCAGGCCAATGAGCGGGTAGCAGGGGAGCTTATCCCCTACTTCCCGATCGGCGTCTTCAAAAACAGCTCGGAATTGTAGGGGCGATCCTCGTTATCGCCAGGATTAGGGCAAACACTAGGTAGGAGAATATAAATGCGTTACGATCTCTTTATATCCGGTTTTGGCGGCCAGGGCGTACTGCTGGCCGGTAACCTGCTTTCCTATGCTGCCATAAGGGAGGGGAAGAATGTCTCTTTCTTTCCGGCCTATGGTGTGGAAAAGCGGGGTGGAGCGGCAATGTGCACCGTGATAATTGCCGACGGAGAGGTGGGCTCTCCGGTTGTTGGCAACCCTTCAGTCTCGGTGCTGCTCAACCAGCTCTCCTTTGATAAATATTTTCCGAAAGTTGCCACCGGCGGGGTCTGCATCGTCAATTCATCTTTAGTGGATACGACGGCATTAACCAGAAACGATGTGGAGCTGCTGGCGATTCCGATGAATGAGATTGCCAACGGCCTTGGCGATCCGCGCATGGTCAATATGGTAGCTGCCGGGGCTTATGCGGCTAAAACTGGGGCGATTGCCGTCACGACCCTCGAACAAGCCCTTAAAGATGCCCTTCCTGAACGAAATCACCGGTTTATTCCCGCCAATGTCAAGGCGATAGAGGCCGGTGCTGCCCGGGTCAGCTGAAAAATTAATTTGATCACTGAAAAGAGCTTGACCCCGAAAGATCTTTCTGATAAATAACGTTTGGTTTGATGGGGTGTCGCCAAGCGGTAAGGCAACGGACTCTGACTCCGTCATCCCGAGGTTCGAATCCTCGCACCCCAGCCATTAAAAAATTAAAGAGACCTATATACCAGTCAATTGATTTGCATACATTTTTCAGGTCCCATCGTCTAGTGGTTAGGACACCGGCCTTTCACGTCGGTAACAGGGGTTCAAGTCCCCTTGGGATCACCATTTTAAACAGTAATTCTTGAAAAAAGGGTTGCTGTTTTTTTTTGCATTGGCTATGAAATGTTGGTGTTTTTGCAGGATCGATAAACCTGCAGACTCCGAGGAGAGAAATCGATGGCGAGATTCAAACTGATAGCATATCTGTTGATTATGTCTGTGCTGCTTGTGACGCCGGTATTATCGGCTTCGCTCGATGATCAGGAGGCCCCGGAGAACCAGGGGGTTTATCTTGGAGAAGTCCGGAATGAAACCCCTTTGACCGGCGCTCAAAATAGCGGCTCGCCGGCTGACGGGCTGCAAGCTTCTCCCCGCACGCAAAAGGGCTTGCCTCTGGATGGTCAGTTTGGGGCTCTCCGGACACAAAAAACCGATAAACTCACTGTTGATAGCAATCTGTCACAGAAATCTCTGCAGAAAAAACCAAAGATCATCCTGAAAGCGGTTCCGGGCGATAGCATGGTGTCTCTCTCCTGGAAGGTCAATGGCCTGTCGCAGAAGCCTGGTGACCCGGGGCCTCGGTATACGCTTTTCTACGGTATAGAATCCGGGCGTTATGACAAGAAACTGGAAATTGGCGCCGTAACGGAATACAAGCTACGCTTTCTGCGCAATAACCAGATTTACTACTTCAAGGTTCAGGGAACAGCTCCGTCTCCTCTTGAAAATAATGAACTAATGCCGCTGGATGAACCGGCCCAGCAGGAGATCACCTTTTTTTCCAATGAGCAAAGCGTGATTCCGGTTGCGGACGAAGAGCAGGGATCGCTTCTGGAAAAGTCCTTTTCAACCAAGACATTCACTCTTCAGGACAAGGTCGAGGCCGAACCATTTAACCGGACTTTGAAGCAGTTTGGCTATGATTTTTTTAAAAACTCGCTTGCCGCGGCTACGCCGCTGGATAATGCTCCGGTCGGTGCAGATTATGTCCTCGGACCTGGCGATTCGCTCAGAATTGATCTGTGGGGCTCCGTCCAGGGCCGGTACGATCTGGTCGTTGACCGCAACGGAGAAGTGACCCTGCCGCGTGTCGGCACTGTCCGGGTCTGGGGTGCCAGTTTCGGCCAGGCCAAGGAGATCATCTCCAAGGCAATTTCCCGCTACTACAAAGGGTACGAACTCAATGTCTCTTTGGGACGGCTCAAGTCCATCCAGGTTTTTGTTGTTGGTGAAGTAGAGTCTCCCGGCGCATATTCGGTAACATCGACTGCTACCATCATCAATGCCCTGTCCTTGGCCGGTGGCCCTGCCAAGAGTGGCAGCCTGAGGACTATTCGTCTTTCCAGGGCCGGAAAGCTTGTGCAACAGGTCGATCTCTACGATATGTTCCTTTCCGGTGACCGGTCCACCGATATCCGTCTGGAAAATGGCGATACTGTTTTTGTGCCGGTTATTGGCCCTGTTGCGGCCGTGGCTGGCGAAGTAAAGCGTCCGGCGATTTTCGAATTGAAGAACAAGACTACTCTGGGCGACCTGCTCGCCATGGCTGGCGGGTCCTCGGCCAGCGGCGATCTCGGACGGATCCAGGTCGAACGCTACGATCAGAAATCCGGTAGGGTTGTTTCCGATGTGAAGCTCGGTGACCTTGGCGCCTCCGCTATTGAGATCATGGACCGGGACATGGTCAAGGTCTTTCCGGTAATGAAGGCGTTACGCCAGGTCGTCTCACTTCAGGGAAATGTGGCCCGCCCTGGAGACTATCAGTTCAAGCAGGGTATGCGCGTTTCTGACTTAATCCCGTCCTTCACAGCCATCCTGCCGGATGCCTACCTGGATGCTGCCCAGGTATTACGGATGGTTCCACCCGATTTTCATCGTGAAACCGTCGTGTTCAATCTCGGCAAGGTGCTTTCCGGCGATGCCCAGGAAAATATCCTGCTCAATGAACAGGACACGGTAAAGGTCTTCTCGCGGCTGGAGATGGTGGACAAGCCTACAGTATCCATCAATGGCATGGTGGTCAATCCAGGGACCTACGATTACTACCCTAACATGACGGTCCGCGACCTGGTGGCGGCCAGCGGCAGCCTCAAGCGCAACGCCTATATGGAAAAGGCCGAACTTACCCGCATTCTTATGGATAAGGGGATGGCAAAGGTAGAGCGGCTTGATATCGACCTGGCAAAGGCCATGGCCGGTGATGCCAGCCAGAACCTGACGCTGAAGCCTGATGACGTGTTTATTGTGCGCGGGATTCAGGAGTGGCTCGACTCTTCCGATCGCCTGATAAATGTTCAAGGTGAGGTCAGGTTTCCAGGGGTTTATTCGGTGTCAAAGGGTGAAAAACTCAGTTCTATCCTGAAGCGCGCCGGTGGTTACACGGACAAGGCGTACCTGAAAGGGGCCCGTTTTTTCAGAAAATCTGTTCAGCGCGACCAGCAGAAGAGAATGGATGAGATCATCCAGAGAGCAGAGCAGGACATCATGAAAAAACAGGGGGAGCTTGCCTCTGTCGCTGCTTCGCGTGAGGAACTCGATGCAACCAAGGCCGCCCTTGAGGGGCTGCAGAAAAACCTGGAAAAACTGAAGACTTTAAAGGCTGAAGGTCGAATCGTCATTGCGCTTGCCAAGCTCAGCGAGTTCGAAAACAGTGCCAATGATGTCGAGGTCCAGGGTGGTGATTTGCTTGATATCCCGGCAAAATCGAGTGTGGTAAACATCATGGGGCAGGTCTACAACCAGACATCATTCATTCATAAGCCTGGTGAGCAGCTTTCCTTCTACCTGGAAAAGGCCGGTGGTTCGACACGCGATGCCGAGTCGAGCGAGATGTACATCATCCGCGCCGACGGGTCGGTCTTCAGCAGGCAGCAGTCGTCGTTCGGTATCAAGTGGGACGATGAATCCCGCAGCTGGACCTTTGGCAGCTTCATGGCCACGCCACTTCAGCCGGGTGACACCCTGGTTGTGCCGCAGAAGCTTGAGAGAACGGCATGGCTTCGCGAAATCAAGGACATAACCCAAATATTGGCCAATGTCGCTTTGACCGCAGGCACTGTTCTTGTCGGCTTGCGTTAGGCGGTTTATCAATATGACCGTGAACTCCCAGCCTAACGCTAGTGATAGGACGCTGAGCTTACTCAATAGCAGATGGTTCTCTCTGTCCCTCTGCATCGGCTGGTTGGTGACGATTATCTATCTGTCTCTTACCCCATCGCCGCCGACGATTTCCAATAGTGTCCTTGGCTGGGACAAGCTGCATCATGCCTCGGCCTATGCACTTTTGACTTTTCTCCTGTTAAGGGCATTCCCTGGGCCCAAACCTGGCATTTTGCCGGTGTTTATCGGCGTGGTCTGCTTTGGCGCCGGAATGGAGGTCGCCCAGGGGGTACTTACTGCCAACCGTTCTGCGGATATCATGGATTCATTGGCAAATCTGGTCGGCGCCCTGATCGTGTCCTTGGGCTACTTTTGGGCCAGGCAGTGTAAAGCCTCCGGGCGTTCGGGCAGTGCCCTGTTGTATCTTGCCATTATTTTACCCATTTGCGGGGTCTCTGTTGACTCCAGAGCTGCAGAGCTTGCCTTCCAGCCGGTTGATGAGGTTACATCTGCCTCACTGCGTCTTGTTGATGAGGCCAAAGAGCTTGTCCGGTCGCCGTTAAGCATGGAAAACAAGGGCCTGCTCGCTACCATGTTTGTTGCCGGTGCGGTTGCGGTGACCACCCAATATGATGAGGATATCCGCGATAAAGTGGCGACACGCAAAGGGCGGAATCTCGATCGCGCGACTGATGCCGGTTCATTGTTGGGCGATCCTTTTATTCATCTGGGTTTTGCTGCTGCAGTTTATGGCGGCGGACTACTTGGCGATTCACCCAAATACAAGGAACTGGGCGAGATGTTCGGCGAAGCAGCCATCCTTGCTGATGCTTCTACTTTATTGCTCAAGCAGGCCATTGGCAGGGGTCGGCCCGGCGTTTCCCGTGATTCGGGTAGTTATCGGCTTTTTCAGTTTGGCACTGATTACGATTCCTTGCCTTCGATGCACACCGCAAGCTCGTTTGCCATGGCATCGGTTATGGCTTCAGCCTCCAAAAGCCCTCTGACAGCACTTGCCTCATATGCCGCAGCAACATTTGTCGGCTTCTCCCGGATCTACCAGGACAAGCACTGGGCCAGTGATGTCTTGTTGGGAGCTGCTATCGGTGAACTCTGCGGTCGGGTGGTTACACATTATCATGCAACAGCGCAAGCAAGGCGCATTGCCGTGGCGCCGATGATCTCCGATTCATCGGCAATGGTTGCGCTGGTGGGGAGATTTTGATGGGAGAGCGTTGCCTGAAGGCCGTGATCTTTGATTTTGACGGAGTCATTGTCGATACCGAACCGCTTCATTACCGGTCGTTTCAGGTTGTGCTCGAACCGCTGGGGCTTGGGTATTCGTGGCAGGAATATGTTGATCGCTATATGGGGTTCGATGACCGTGATGCCTTCATCGAGGCATTCCGTGCTGGTGGCCGGTCTTTGGACCAGTCCGGCCTGGAAGAGCTGATAGCGCTTAAAGCCAGCCTGTTCCAGGATGTGGTTACAGAAGGGGTCTCTGCATATCCAGGGGTTGTGGCCCTGATTTCTGCACTGTCTGCGGAGGTGCCGCTGGCCATTTGCAGTGGCGCTCTCCGGAGCGATATTGAGCCGATTCTCCGCATTCTTGCCATTGAAAACGCCTTTACGGTCATGGTCACTGCCGAAGAGGTTGCTGCCAGCAAGCCTGACCCTGCCAGTTATGTCCTGGCGGTGCGCAAGCTCGCTACCGCCTTTCCTGATCGCGGGATAACCGCTGCCTGTTGTGTTGCCATAGAAGACACCCCTGCCGGTATCGTTTCTGCTTCTGGGGCGGGAATCCCGGTTGTTGCCGTGACCAACAGCTATTCTGCAGATCATTTGAGCAAGGCCTCGCGGATTGTTTCATCGTTGGCGGATTTAACAATCGCTGATTTCAAAACCATCGTTACAACCTGAACATGCTACCCCTGCCGGTCGATCTGGTCATCCCGGAACTCATTGCATCTTTAACTGCTTCCACTGGAGTGGTACTTCAGGCGCCGCCAGGTTCCGGCAAGACGAGCCGTGTGCCTCTGGCACTTCTGAATGCTCCCCTTGGCAGCTCCGGCAAGATTTTAATGCTTGAGCCGCGGCGCCTGGCCGCGGTTAATGCCGCCTCCTGGCTGGCAAAGAGCATTGGCGGGCGTTTAGGAGATACTGTTGGCTATGCAATCCGTTTTGACCGGAAAGTTTCAGCGGCAACTAAGATTGAAGTCCTTACCGAAGGGCTGCTGACCAGGAGGTTGCAGACTGATCCGGCACTGGAAGGTGTGTCGGTGGTGGTCTTTGATGAGTTTCACGAACGGAGTCTACAGGCCGACACGGCTTTGGCACTCTGCCTTGATATCCAGAAGTCGATCAGGCCTGATCTAAAAATAGTTATAATGTCTGCCACCCTGGAAACCGGCCCGGTTTCCAGGGTGTTGGGAGAGGTTCCGGTCGTTGCCTGTGAAGGGCGGGTCCATCCGGTCGTTATCCGTTACCTCGGAGACCCTGCCGGAGATATTGCCGCAGCGGCAGCCGGTGCCGTCACCAAGGCTTTGGTGGAGACCTCCGGCGACATCCTGGTATTTCTTCCCGGTGCCGCTGAGATCAGACGCTGCGGCACTCTGCTCAAAGACTCAGGTTTGGCCGATGTCATGGTGTCGCAACTGTACGGTGATCTTCCGTTCGCTGAACAGGAAGCAGCCATCATGCCGGCCCAAAAGAGAAAGGTGGTGCTGGCAACCAATATTGCCGAAACCAGCCTTACCATCGAAGGGATCACAGTTGTCGTCGATGCCGGTCTTACGCGGACAGTCCGCTTTGATCCGGCCTCCGGTCTCAACAGGATGCAGACCGTCCGAGTGTCAGCTGCTTCGGCAGCACAACGTAGCGGGAGGAGCGGCAGGATTGGCCCAGGTATTTGCTACCGGCTCTGGAGCCCTGCGACCGAGGCAACCCTTGTCCCGTACAACCTGCCTGAGATCAGGGTGGTCGATCTTGCGTCTCTTGCCCTGGAATTGGCGAATTGGGGCGTTGTTGATCCTTTGTCTCTGGCGTGGCTGGATCCTCCGCAAGCCGGCCCGCTGGGTGAGGCGCGGTCGCTGCTTCGCATTTTAGGCGCACTTGATCCCGGTAACCGGATTACGCAGCTGGGACGGAAAATGGCGAATCTCCCGCTTCACCCCAGGTTGGCCAGCCTGGTGATCGCAGGTGAAGCACTGGAATGTAGTGGTCTTGCCTGCGACCTGGCAGCGCTTATTTCAGAGAGGGATATCTTCCGTCGCGATTGTCTCAAGGACCGGCCCAAAAGCAGCTGCGACTATTCCGATCGCCTGGAAGCCCTTGATGAATGGCGTTCCGGGAGCGGTTATTCGCGGGAATTGGATGCTGCTGCCTGCAGGCAGGTTGACAGGGTTGCTGCAAAGCTGAAAAAACTGGTTGATACGAGTCGTGACGGTCACTCCTTGTTATTGGAAAAGATTCCCCAGCTTCTGATAAAGGCCTTCCCTGATCGGATAGCCATGCAGAGAGAGCATGACTCTGATCGCTACCTGTTGGCGAATGGTAGTGGCGCCAGGTTGGGTCTAGGATCAGCGGTTATTAACCGGCAGTTTGTCGTGGCGGTCGAGGTTTTGGGCAGCCCTGGCAAGGAAGGTTCTATTCATGGGGCATCAGCCGTGACCCTGGACCAGATTCGCTGCCTTTTCCCCGAGCAGATAACGGTACAACGCGAATCTGTCTGGGACCGGGATGGTGGCAGGGTGGTTACCACTGTTGCGGAGCGGTTCGGGGCATTGCAACTTTCCATAAGAAGTTCTGCCCCGGAGGATAAAGAGGTTGTTAATGCCCTGATGACGGCATTACACGACTACCAGGACCTCGGCCTCCTGCCATGGACTGCAGCGGCCCGCCAGTTCCAGTCGCGGGTGGAGTTTCTTGCGCAGGCCGCGCCTGACTGCGGTTTTCCGGATATTTCCAATGCAGCGCTGCTCACGTCTCTTGCGGAGTGGCTAATGCCGGCAGTTACCGGGATGAGGTCGGTAGCAGAGTTCAAGCGGCTTGATATGCTGGCCTTGCTGCAGTCGTTTTTCCCTTGGGAACAGCTGCGTCAGATTGATGAGGGTGCGCCGACCCATCTTACCGTTCCGAGTGGCTCGCGGCTGCGAGTCGATTACGGCGACGGTACGCCGTTTGTGTCAGTCAAGCTCCAAGAGATGTTTGGTTTGGCCGAGACCCCGTCAATTGCCTGGGGAAGGGTGCCGGTAGTCCTTCATTTGTTGTCACCGGCACAACGTCCGATACAGGTGACCCGGGATCTCCGTAGCTTCTGGGAGACCACCTATCCCCAGGTAAAGAAGGAGCTTAAAGGGAGATATCCGAAGCATCCGTGGCCGGATGACCCCTGGAGCGCCGTGCCGACGCGGAGAACTACCAAGGCTGGAAGCAGATAGGAGCTAGCGGAGGTTAGTGAACAGGATGGTGCCGTCGGGCTGCAGATAGCGGCGTACCGGTGCGGCAGCAACTGCTTGGTGCTGTTGAGTTCCTGCGGGAAGAAATGTGGGGGTGATGTTTTCGCCGTTTCGCCATGCCTCGAAGTGGAGGTGGGGACCGGTGGAGCGACCGGTGGAGCCGGAAAGCGCGATAACCGTGGAGCGGTCGACTGTGGCCCCCTCAGATACCTGGTTGCTGCTGTGATGGGCATAGATCGTAACCATGCTATCGTCGTGCTCGATGATTACCGAGTTACCGTAACCGTTGCGCCAGCCGCTGAATACGACAGTCCCTGGTGCGACCGGTTTCACCGGAGTGCCGGATGGTGCGGCAATGTCCATGCCGTTGTGATGCTTCAGTTTGCCGTCAAACGGATCATTGCGGTAGCCGGTGGTGGATGTTATAACTCCCTGCAGGGGAAGCTCATTGGCCAGCGAAGGCTCCTGACTAGCTGATCTCGCTGCCGCGCTTTCTGTTTTGGCGACTGTCGGGCGGATACTCGTTTTGTTGCTTTTGGTGATTTTAGGCTGACGGTCGCGCATGATAAGTGTATAACGGCTGTCATGCGGAGCATCGGTGAAGGAGATGGTATCACTGCCATCGTCGTGCCGGTAAATGTCTCCCCACCCGGTAGAGGCAGTAAGAAGCGTCGTCAGCAGCAATATGACAATGATGGATGGTTTCATAATAAATTATTCCGAACTGTACACTTTTATCGGTTGAAATACCATAATCTTGAGGAGACGCGGAGCAATGCGCATTGCAGTTGTTGGTTCGGGAGCGCTTGGGCTGTATTATGGGGCGCTACTACAACGCGCTGGCAATGAAGTAACATTTTTGCTGAGGCGCGATTACGAGGCAGTTTCTGCCTCTGGCCTGACAGTCAGGTCAATAAACGGTGATTTCAAGCTGGACAAGGTTTCGGCGGCGCTTCGCCCGGAAGAGATCGGTGAGACCGAGCTGGTGCTGGTCGGGCTCAAGACCTTTGCCAATGACAGCTATCAAGAATTGATTGCGCCGCTTGTGGGTGATAAAACCTACATCCTGACCCTGCAGAATGGACTCGGCAATGAAGAACTGTTGGCAGAGCTGTTTGGCTCGTATCGGATTCTCGGCGGGGTTGCCTTTCTCTGCGCGAACCGTGGCGAACCCGGGACCGTCCACCATTTAGGAGCCGGACGCATCGAACTGGGCTGCTTTGCTGATGCTCCTGAATCTCTGCTGACCGAAGTTGCTGTGATGTTCCGCGCTGCTGGCGTTGATTGTCGGCAGGTGCGGGACCTCAAGAGTGCCCGTTGGCAGAAACTGGTCTGGAACATCCCGTTCAACGGGCTGTGCACACTGCTCAATGCCCCGGTAGATCGTCTCTTGACCAATGCTGCAACCCGCTCACTGGTCAGGGATATCATGCTTGAGGTTATTGCTGCAGCCAATGCCCAAGGGTTGCAGGAACCTATTCCAGCTGAATTTGCCGAAAAAATGCTGGTTTTTTCCGACGGCATGGGGCCCTACCGCCCCTCAATGCTGATTGACCGGGAGGAGCAGCGGCCACTGGAACTAGATGCCATTTTTGCCAGAGCTGTTGCTGCTGGGGCAAAGAGTGGGGTACAGCTTGACAAAACCTCCATGCTCCATTCATTGCTGCAATTTGTATCCGCTGAGTGCTGAAAAAAGAGGCGATTGCTGGATTGCGAGTGCCTTGTTTTTGTGCTGATTTGCGGACGGGTTTGAGCGGCAAAACACTGTGACTTGTAACGGGTTGAAATTCTGTGGGATATTTTTGTTGTCTGCTTTGGCAGATTTATTGCTGAATCTGTGCTATCTTCCTCATCTGGTTTTGACGCAGGCTGACTTCTGAAGTACAATGACTAACCATTAATCAATATTCTGCATGGGGGTGATCGACTTTGAAAAAAGTAGAAGCCATTATAAAGCCATTCAAGCTGGACGAAGTAAAGGACGCTCTCAACGAGATCGGTATCCAGGGGATAACGGTCAGTGAGATCAAGGGGTTCGGACGCCAGAAAGGGCACACCGAACTTTACAGGGGTGCCGAGTATGTGGTTGACTTCATCCCGAAGATCAAGATGGAGATAATCGTATCTGATGACATTGTTTCCAAGGTTGTCGAAACCATAGAGCAGGCTGCCAAAACAGGCCGCATCGGTGATGGCAAGATTTTTGTCACACCTGTCGAAGAAGTTGTCCGAATCCGCACCGGTGAGCGCGGTGAGGATGCACTCTGATAATAAATTCAGCTTAACACAGCGAAAGGAGATTGTTGATGACACCGAAACAAGTCGTAGAGTTTGCCAAAGAAAATGGCGCATTGATGGTTGATTACAAGTTCATGGATTTTGTAGGGACTTGGCAGCACGTATCGGTACCGATGACTGAATTCAGCGAAGACACCTTTGAAGAAGGCCAGGGGTTTGATGGCTCTTCCATTCGTGGTTGGCAGCCGATTCATGCTTCTGACATGATTCTTCTCCCTGATCCCACCTCTGCCAAGATGGATCCGTTCATTGCCGTTCCGACCTTGTCCCTGATCTGCAACATATTCGATCCGATCACCAAGGAAGATTACAGCCGAGATCCGCGTAACATCGCCCGTAAGGCTGAGGCTTACCTCAAATCAACCGGTATCGGCGATACCGCTTTCTTTGGTCCTGAGGCCGAATTCTTCATCTTTGACGAAGTGCGTTATGATTCCAGCTCCAACCAGTCATTCTACATGGTTGACTCTGTAGAAGGGACCTGGAACTCAGGCCGCGAAGAGTTTCCGAACCTTGGTTACAAGCCGCGCCACAAAGAAGGATACTTCCCGGTTTCCCCGACCGACTCACAGAACGATCTCCGTAACGAGATGGTTCTCGAGCTCCAGAAAGTGGGCATCCGCGTTGAGTGCCAGCACCACGAAGTTGCCACCGGCGGCCAGGCAGAAATCGATATGCGTTTCTCCTCTCTCGTTGACATGGCAGACCAGCTTCAGTGGTTCAAATATGTCATCAAGAACGTTGCCAACAGAAACGGCAAGACCGTAACTTTCATGCCGAAGCCACTCTACGGCGACAACGGTTCCGGGATGCACTGCCACCAGTCGATCTGGAAAAACGGCACCAACCTCTTCGCTGGCGACAAATACGGCGGGCTTTCCCAGATGGCACTCTGGTACATCGGCGGCATCATCAAGCATGCCAAGGCACTTTGCGCCATCACCAACCCGACTACCAACTCCTACAAGCGTCTTGTTCCGGGCTTCGAAGCCCCGGTTAACATGGCATACTCAAGCCGTAACCGTTCTGCTTCACTCCGGATTCCGATGATGTCATCCAATCCGAAGGCCAAGCGTGTCGAGTACCGTACTCCGGACCCTTCATGCAACGGTTACCTTGCCTTTGCCGCCATGCTCATGGCTGGTCTTGACGGTATCGAGAACAAGATCGATCCGGGGCAGCCGCTCGACAAGGACATCTACGGCCTTTCACCCGAAGAGCTCAAAGATATCCCTTCAGCTCCGGGCAGCCTGGAAGAGGCGCTCAACTGCCTCAAGGAAGACCATGAATTCCTCCTCAAAGGGGACGTTTTCACTCCTGACGTTATTGAGAAGTGGATTGAGTACAAGACAGAGGCCGAAGTCAACCCGGTTCGTATGCGTCCGGTACCGCTTGAGTTCGCCCTTTACTACGATATTTAATCCCAGTTTCACTCAAGCGTGACATGAAAGGCCCGGCAGCTTGTCAGCAACTGCCGGGTCTTTTTTATTGGCGGCCGGTCTAAATTGACATTGCCACCTCTTTCTGCTAGAAATGGCAGGCTTGACTTGAATCTGCCGCACATAGGGACCTTTTTGGAACAATTTTTTTTCAAACTTTCGATCATGCTGGTGCCGGCTCTGATGGCTATTACCTGTCATGAGGTTTCTCACGGCTTCGTGGCCTATCGTTTTGGAGACGGCACGGCAAAGTCGCAGGGACGGTTGACGCTCAACCCGTTCAATCACCTGGATATCATCGGTACCTTGATGATCTTTATTATCGGCATCGGTTGGGCCAAGCCGGTGCCGGTCAACTTCAACAACCTGAGGAACCCGAAACGCGACATGATCTGGGTTGCGGCTGCCGGTCCGATCACAAATTTCTGCATCGCCTTTGTCTCGGCTATGCTCATGAGGCTGATTATCTCTCTAGGTGGTCAGACTGCCGGCATGGCTTATTTTTTTGAGCCGATGATCCTGATGCTGGCTTTTTCCGTGTACGTCAATCTCTTGCTGGCGATCTTCAATCTTATCCCGGTGCCGCCTCTTGATGGTGGTAGGGTTGCTGTGGGACTGCTCCCCTATAAGCAGGCCATATTCTGGTCACGCATCGAACCTTACGGCATGATCTTGATCATTGTGCTGGTTTTTTTCACCAACATGTTCAGTTACATTATTTCACCGGCACTCGGCCTGGGGATCAGGCTCCTGGCGGGCCCGCACAGCGGTGTGGTCTTCGGGGTAACTTCTCTTTTGATGAAGTGACCGGTTATGGAGGTTGTAGATGGGTAGAAACAGGGTAGTAAGCGGCATGAGACCGACAGGAAAGCTTCACCTGGGACACTTTCATGGCGTGCTGGACAACTGGCTCAAGCTGCAGGAAGAGTATGACTGTTTCTTTTTCGCGGCAGACTGGCATTCACTGACCACCGAATATGCCGATACCTCGGCAATTCGTGAAAATACCAGGGACATGGTGCTCGATTGGCTGGCATTCGGCCTTGATCCTGCCAAATGTGTCATTTTCGAGCAGAGCATGGTGCCTCATCATGCCGAGCTGAGCCTGATCCTCGGGATGATTACCCCGGTCTCCTGGCTGGAGCGGAACCCGACCTATAAGGAAATGCAGGAAAACCTTGAGCAGCGGGATCTTTCCACCTTCGGATTCCTGGGATATCCGGTGCTGATGGCCGCAGATATCATCCTTTACAAGGCAACCCGGGTCCCGGTCGGTCATGACCAGATACCGCACCTGGAGATAACCCGTGAGATCGCCAGGAGATTCAATCATCTCTATTCTCCGGTGTTCCCGGAGCCGGAAGCGCTGCTCACCGAAACTCCCAAGCTGCTTGGCCTTGACGGCAGGAAGATGAGCAAGTCTTACGGCAACTCCATTTATCTGTCGGATGATGCTGAGACGACCCGCAAAAAGGTCATGTCCATGGTAACCGATACCGACCGGGTCAGGCGGGCTGATCCGGGCGAACCGGATCATTGCGTTGCTTTCAATCTCCACCGGATCTATGTGCCCCAGGACAAGCTCGATGAGATCATGCCCGCCTGCCGTTCTGCTGCAATCGGCTGCGTAGAGTGCAAAAAGATCCTTGCTGAGTTCATGGTAGAGCGTCTGGCCCCGTTCCGCGAAAAGAGGCAGGAGCTTGCCGCCAAGCCCGGCCTGGTTGATGAAATCCTCGAAGAGGGTAGCCGTCGGGCAAGCGAAGAGTCCGGCAAGATACTGGCCGAGGTCAGAGCCGCCTTGAAATTCTGAGCATGCCTGGTTCTGCCAACCAATTGCTTTTCGATCCCCAGCAGTATTCCGCTTATACGGTACGGGTGGAATCGTTCGAGGGACCTCTCGACCTGCTTCTTCATTTGATCAAGAAGAACGAGGTCGAGATTTGCGACATTCCGATCGCCACTATTACCCGACAATACCTGGAATACCTGGAATTGATGAAGGAGCTGAACCTGGAGATCGCCGGGGAGTTCCTGGTAATGGCGTCAACCCTCCTGCAGATCAAGTCCCGGATGCTTCTGCCGGCAACTGAAGAGGACGAAGCCGGTGAAGTTGAGGAACTGGATCCCAGGGCCGAGCTTATCAAGCGGCTCATGGAGTATCAGCGGTACAAAGATGCCGCCGCAGTGCTTGGGGCCCGCGAGCTGTTGGGGCGTGACCTGTTTGCGCGCAGCATGCCGTTTCCGGATGAACTTGAGGAGAAGGAAGACGACCAGCCGCTGGAATTGGCGCTGTTCGACCTGGTTGAGGCCTTCCGCCAGGTTCTGTCAAAGGTCCCTTTCGAGCATTTTCATGATGTCATCAGCGAAACCATCAGCGTTGCCGAGCGCATCGGCCGGATTCTCGACATGATCGACCAGTCAGGGTCGGTGCTCTTCGAGGACCTCTTCGCCGATGAGCCGCTCTCCCGTGAACTGGTTATTGCAACCTTTCTGGCGTTGCTTGAACTCTGTCGTCTCAAGAGTGTCAGAGTGGCCCAAGGTGCGCCGTTCGGATCAATCCTGTTGATGCGCGGCACTGAACAGATGTCTGGTGAAATTGACTATGTCGAGCCTTGATTGTAAAGCTTTGCTTGAAGGTTTGCTCTTCGTGGCTGACGGACCATTATCCATGGACCGGCTTGTCTCGATTTTGCACGAGTTTGAAAAGCAGGAGCTTATCGCTGCCCTGGACGAACTGCGTCTTGAATGCGAGCGGAATGCCAGGGGGATCGTCCTTGCCGAAGTGGCTGGTGGCTACCAGTTTCGCACCCGGCCGGAGCATGCGGAGGTCATGCGCCGCCTGCAAAGGAGCCGTCCCTCCAAATTCAGCCAATCGGCTCTTGAAAGCCTGGCAATAATCGCCTACCGCCAACCGGTGACCCGGGCTGAAATCGAGTATCTCAGGGGTGTTGACTGCGGCGGTGTCGTCAAGACCCTGCTGGAGAGGAAGCTGATCCGGATTCTCGGCAAAAAAGATGTTCCGGGCCGGCCGATCGTGTACGGCACCACCAGGGAATTCCTCGAAACCTTTAATCTCAAGAATCTCAATGCCCTGCCGACCCTCAGGGAGATTCAGGATCTTGCCGAACTGCCGGTCTATGAGGAACAGGGCGAACTGCCGCTCGATCCTTCATTGTCAGCCCCCTTTGTGCAGCCCCTGCTCGCCGGAGAGCCGGAATCTTGAAAAGCTCCCCAGGTGTAGTAATCTGAACGGATAGAACTGCAACCTGCCGGATCCGTTCCGGTACTGTGAGGGGTCATGATCCGTCAGCCTGCCGTAGCTAACCAGTTTTACCCCGGTGATCCTGCCAGCCTCCGGCGGGAGCTTAGCGCTTTGATACCCGCCTCTGCTGAGCCTGAAACTGTCATTGGCATCATCTCGCCGCATGCCGGTTACGTTTATTCCGGCGCCGTGGCCGGAGCGGTCTACGGTGCCATTGACATCCCTGGCGCGGTAATAATTCTCGGCCCCAATCACCACGGAGTCGGCGCTGCTGCCGCTCTGTATCCTGGCGGTGAATGGCTTACCCCCCTTGGAGCTGTGCCGATAGAGCAGCGCCTTGCTGCCCTTGTCAGACGTTACGCCTCTCTGGTCGAGGAGGACGCCACCGCCCATCTCTATGAACACTCTCTGGAAGTCCAGCTCCCTTTTCTCCAATACCGTCGTCCCGATGTTGCCATTGTGCCGATATGTCTCGGTTTCGGCAACTACAGCTCTTGCCAGGAATTGGGCGCTGGGATTAGCCAGGCGGTCAGGGAATACGGTAAACCGGTTCTGATTGTCGCCAGCTCGGACATGACCCATTACGAATCCGCTGATAGCGCCAAGGTAAAGGATGAAATGGCGATTGACCGGGCCCTCGCTCTTGATCCCCAGGGGCTGCTCGATGTCTGCCGGGCCAAGCGGATAACCATGTGCGGTGTGGTGCCGGCAACGGTGCTGCTGGTAGCGGCGCAAGCACTCGGGGCAAGCAAGGTAAATCTCGTGAAGTATGCAACCAGCGGCGATGTCACTGGCGATTTTCGGCAGGTTGTCGGTTATGCCTCTATGACTGTGGCTTGAACCGGATAAGGCTGGATTCATGGCAAACGAATCGTGCGAAATGGCCCTGCAACAGTCGCAGGAGTTGCTCCGGCTCACTGAAACTGAACTGAAACGGATCTGCTGCCGCAGGTTCAGCGGCAGCGAGCTGTATGTCGAGGCGTTGGGCAAGATCCTTGGCGGTCGCGGGCGGCGAGGTCCGGCCTGTATCATGATCTTGTTTCTGGACCGGGGCATGGCTGCGGCTCGCGGCCGGGTATTTCATCTGGTGGAGCATGAACTGGTGGAGCGGTCTGATGAAGTCGTCATTGACCTGGCATCAGCGTATGGCTCCGGTATGGTGTTGACCGAGGCCCAGGATGATGTCTTGGCGGTCAACTGGGCCGAGCAGTGTGCCTCGGTGGAGGCGTTTCAGGAGCAGTTTCCCCAGGCGGTGCGCCGTTACGTCCATGGCCCGATTCAGAATTTCATCACCTGTCGGATTACCGGGGAGCAGCAAGGGGTGATCAGCGCCTTCAACTACCCGGGAAGTGCTTCCAGCTATGATGCAACCGTGCTGCGGGGGCTGTCGGTTGTTATTGCCTCTCTGGTGACCCTTTCCAATGAGGTGCGGGAAACCGAGCAGGCGTTCATCTACACCATAGAAGCGCTGGCCAGGGCCTGTGAAGCAGCCGAAGAGGATACCGGCAACCATATCAAGCGGGTCAATCGCTACGCCGGTGCCCTTGCTGCCAACATGGGTCTGCCCGACTCACTGGTCGAAACCATCTCCTACTCAGCCCAGATGCATGATGTCGGCAAGATCAAGATTCCCAGTTCGATCCTGTTGAAAAAAGGGGCGTTGGATCAAGGAGAGCTGGAGCTGATCCGCCAGCATCCCGCTTTCGGCGAGCGAATCCTTGGCGACAGCCAGCGGCTGCAGGTGGCGCGGGAGATCGCCATAGCCCATCACGAAAACTGGGACGGCAGCGGTTATCCCTTTGGCTTGAAGGGGGAGTCAATCCCGCTTCCCGGCAGGATCGCAAAGCTGGCCGATGTCTATGATGCCCTGAGGTCCAGGCGCAGCTATAAAGGCGCATATTCCCACGCAGAAGTCATCCGGATATTTCATGAAGGTGATGAACGCATAATACCCCGCAGTCATTTCGATCCCGCAGTGCTTGAGACTTTTTTCCGTATCGAGCGGATTTTCAACGCCATCTACGAGACCCTGCACGAATAATCAATGCACTCTAAAGGATGTAACAACAGAAATTGTGGTACTCGATTCTGCCATATCCTCTGGCCGTTGTTGCTGGCCAAGTCGTCAGAGGCGCCACCAAGTGCTTTTTTGCTGGATATTCCGGGGATGAATGATAATATCCAAGGGCATCATTCGAGCCTTTCTCCATGACCATTATCAAACTGAAAGAAAACTTGTCGCTGGACCTTCCCGCAGACCTTGCCGAAAAACTGGGGCTTTCGCCGGGAGACTCCCTGACAGCGGATGTCGACCAGGAGGGGCGACTGCTGCTCACACCGGTTCCGGCAGTTGCGGAACCGCCACAAGCCAGCCTGAAAGAAGCCATCACCAAGAAGAACCTTGCTACCTCGATGCAGTTTATCAAGGGTATCGGGCCGAAACTGGCCGAAACCTTGGCTCGCAAAGGGATCAACACTGTTGAGGATGCCCTTTATCTTCTGCCGAACCGGTACGAGGACCGAAGCACGATTGTGCCGATTGCCCGGCTGGCCCTTGGCTCGACCCAGGTGTTTCAGGGGGAGGTGGCAGCTGCTGAGCCTCAGACCACCAAAGGTGGCCGGCGCTACTTCGAAGTGCTGCTCAAGGACACGAGTGGCGTCATTCACCTTAAATGGTTCAATTTCAACCCGGTATTCATGAAGAGGACCTGGAGGATTGGGCGTCGCGGTATCTTTACCGGCCATGTCGGGCAATACGGCTTGCAACGTGAGGTCCACCATCCTGAGGTTGAGTGGCTGGCCGATGGAGAGGAGATTGCTGCTGTGCTGTCCCGCGATACGGCGAGTTTCGGCCGGATCGTGCCGGTGTATCCTCTCACCGAGGGTCTGTCGCAGAAGATAATGCGCAAGGTTCTGAAAGAGGTGGTGGAGCGGTTTGTTGGGTTCATCTCGGACCACCTGCCGCCTGATCTCAGGCACCGGCATAAGCTGTTGCCGATCCCTGACGCCCTGGCCGAGGTCCATTTCCCGGAAAGTGTCACCGATATCACGGTCCTCAACCGGGGCGATTTCCAGGCGCACCGGACCCTGGTGTTTGACGAGTTCTTTTACCTTGAACTGGGGATGGCCCTCAAAAGGCAGGGTGTGGTGATTGAAGAGGGGATCGGCTTCTCTGTTACCCACAAATACACGAAACCACTGCTGCAGATGCTCCCTTTCCAGCTTACCACGGCACAGCGACGGGTTCTCACCGAGATCAAGGAAGATATGATGACGCCGCATCCGATGCACCGGCTGGTGCAGGGTGATGTCGGCAGCGGCAAGACACTGGTGGCGCTGATGGCGGCACTGGTAGCGGTTGAAAACGGCTATCAGGTGGCGATCATGGCGCCGACGGAAATTCTGGCAGAGCAGCATTTCTTGAATATCCACCGCTGGTGCGAACTGCTGGGGGTATCGGTGGTGCTGTTGACCTCCTCGTTCAAGGGGAAGGCGCGCACTGCGGCTCTGGCCAGTATTGCCGATGGTTCGGCGCAGATCGTGATCGGTACGCATGCGGTGATCCAGGACAAGGTCGAGTTCCACCGGTTGGGAATGGGCATTGTCGATGAACAGCACCGCTTTGGCGTGCTGCAGCGCGGCATCCTCAGGAAGAAAGGGGAGAACCCTGATATCCTGGTGATGACTGCCACGCCGATCCCGCGAACTCTGGCAATGACGGTATTCGGTGACCTGTCGCTCTCGGTGATCGACGAACTCCCGCCTGGCCGGACCCCGATCGAGACCAGGCTGGTGTTCGAGTCCAGGCGGTCGCAGGTCTATGCCGCGATCCGGGAAGAGGTAAACAACGGTCGTCAGGCTTATCTGATTTACCCTTTGGTGGAGGAGACGGAAAAGTCCGAACTCAAGGCTGCCAGCCAGATGGCCGAGCATCTGCAGAACGATATCTTTCCCGACTTGAAGGTGGGGCTGCTCCATGGCCGGATGAAACCGGAGGAGAAGGAGGCTGTGATGCGCTCCTTCAAGGCGCAGGAGACCGAGATCCTGGTGGCGACCACCGTCATTGAGGTAGGTATCGATGTCCCCAACGCCACAATCATGGTGATCGAGCATGCCGAGCGGTTCGGCCTGTCGCAGCTCCATCAGCTGCGCGGCAGGGTAGGGCGGGGCAGCGCCAAGTCAAAATGTTTCCTGCTTACTTCGGGCAGGTTGTCCGAAGACGGCGAAAAACGGCTCAGGGTCATGGAGTCGACCAATGACGGCTTCAGGATAGCCGAGGCTGATCTTGAGATCCGCGGCCCCGGTGATTTTCTCGGCACACGCCAGGCAGGGCTTCCGGATTTTCGCGTGGCCAACATTCTGCGCGACGGTCGAATTCTGGAAGAGGCCCGTAAGGAGGCGTTCACCCTGGTTGAGCAGGACCCAGGGCTGAAGCAGCCGCATCATGCTGCCATCAGGGAAGAGCTGGCCCGGCGCTGGGGCGGCCGGCTGGAACTGGCCGGAGTTGCCTGAATAACCTCAAATTTCAAGTTACTGTTACTCCGTGAGAATTGCATGCCTATACTAAAGATCACCTGCCCTCATTGCTCTTTCAGCCGCGAGATCGATGATTCAGCCATACCGGCCGGCGTTGTTACTGCGACTTGTCCGCAATGCCGCCAGAAATTCACACTTGCCGAGGCGACTGTCGCTGCACCGTCATTGGCAGCGGAGGCCACAGAGCCTCTACCGTCACCGGTCCTCTCGGACAGTCTTTCCGATGGCAGGATACCCGATGTTCCGCCCCAGAGTCAGCGCAAGATCAAGCTCTCGTTCACTGGAAATGCCAAAGAGTATTTCGGCATCTGGATCGTCAATACCCTGTTGAAGATACTAACCCTCGGAGTCTATTCCGCTTGGGCCAAGGTCCGCAAACGGCAGTACTTTTATGGCAATACCTTCTTGGGGAAAGCCGCGTTTGATTACCTGGCCGATCCTAAAATCCTGTTCAGAGGATGGCTGATTGCTGCGGTCTTCTTTCTTCTGTATTCGATCGGCAACAAGGTCAGCCCGGTGCTGACCTCTGTTCTTGGCCTGCTGTTCTTTCTGGGGATGCCATGGCTGATCGTGCGCTCTCGTGCCTTCAATCTGCGCAACTCGGATCATCGCAACATCCGGTTCACCTTTAATCCCGATTACCGCGAGGCCTACCTGGTATTTGCCGGATTGCCGATGCTCATCCCGTTTACCCTTGGCTTGATTTTTCCGTACATGGTATACCGACAGAGGAAGTTTTTCGTTGAGAACAGCGGCTATGGCCGGACCCGATTCGCCTTTGCTGCCTCGGCAAAGGAGTTCTATGTTCTCTTTATCAAGGCCATTGCCTGGTTCATCCTGATCGTCATTGCAGTTGTGGCCTTTCTGGGGCTTTTTTCAGCAGCCTGGTCCGAGTTCCTGCCTCTGTTCAGGGATATCGGGGAGAGCAGTGGTAACGTCTCTGCCAAGGCAGTTGCCGCGGTTATGGTGGTAACCTTTTTATCATTCAACCTGATGTACCTCTATTTTGTCATTTACATCAGAACGAGCCTGACCAATCTTACCTGGAACGCCACTCGGATCAGTAAGAGCCACTTTATCAGCACCCTGAGGGTGAGGGATATGGCATGGCTTTATCTCTCCAGTGCCATAGCGATCCTTTTTTCCTTCGGGCTGCTGGTGCCGTGGGCCTCGATCCGGATAACCCGCTACAAGATGGAGAACCTGGCGGTTGCTCTGGGTGACGACATGGAAGGTTTCCTTGGTTGGGGGCACACCGGTGTCGGCCCGGCCGGCGAGGAGATTGGCGATATGTTCGGGATTGATATCGGTTTATGAGCACCTTCCGCGGCTATTATTACGACGGTCGGAGTTCTGCCGGTCGCCTGGTTACCCTTGAGCGTGACGGCACTGACCTGAAAATTCGTGGTGACGGTCTTGATCTCAGGCTCCCTGCTGATTCGGCCAGGCTTTCCCCAAAGGTTGGCGGTGGCCGCCGTTCCATCCGCTTTGCCAATGGCGCACTCTGTGAATTGACCACAGACGCACAGCTGGAACAACTTCTCGGGGTTGATGGCGGGCGGCTGCACCGTCTGCTCTACCGCTGGGAACGGTCTCTGCCGCTGGCGACCCTGGCTCTGGTGCTGACGCTGGCAGTGGTGGTCTGCTTCATCAGATTCGCGGTTCCGGCCATTGCCAAGCATGTAGCACTCGCAATCCCGGCTGCATCAGAAGCTGCATTGGGCAAAGAGTCACTGGCTTTCCTCGATAAGTATCTGATGAAGCCCAGCGCCCTGCCTGAAGAGCGACAACGTCAGGCAAAAGCGGTTTTCCGCGATTTGCAGGCAAAATTGCCGGCGGCTAAACAGTACCGGGTCGAACTGCGTAGCGCTCCCAGTGTTGGCGCCAATGCCTTTGCGCTGCCTGGCGGGACCATTGTGGTCACGGATGCCATGGTTGAACTGGCCGTTGGTAAAGATCAGCTGATCGGGGTTTTGGCCCATGAAGCAGCCCACGAACGGTCTCGTCATGCCTTGCGCCAGGTGCTGCAAAGCACCGGAACCGGCCTGCTCATAGCGGCCCTGACTGGAGATATCACCTCGATAACTTCTCTCGCGGCAACATTGCCGACAGCCCTTATTGATGCTGGTTATTCACGGGAATTTGAAAACGAGGCCGACGATGCGGCAGTCGCTTTCCTGAAAATGGCTAGTATCCCGCCCCAGGTCTATGCTGATACCTTAGCGCGTTTGCAGGCAGAACATGACAAGAAGGCTGGAGAGAAGGGGAGCGGGAGACGCTGGAGTCTGCTGGAGCTGTTCTCTACCCATCCGGAGACTCCCGAGCGGATCAAGCGCATTCTTGGGGAGAAATAGCTGTTTGAGGGCATTACCAATTAATCTACAACAAGGAGAATTGCAATGGACCAGTTTACTAATGTTACGGTTGTAAAGAAGGCCAATATCTACTTTGATGGTGCAGTTACCAGCCGTACCGTCCAGTTTGGCGATGGAACCAAGAAGACCCTCGGCATCATGTTGCCAGGTGAATATACCTTCAATACCGGCGTTGCTGAAATCATGGAGATCTTGGCCGGCGATCTCCAGTACCGGGTTGGCGACAGCGGCGACTGGAAAGCGGTCACAGGCGGCGAGTCATTCCAGGTGCCGTCAAACTCGGCGTTCACCATGAAGGTGGCCACGGTTTCCGATTACTGCTGCTCGTTTCTCCCTGAATGATCGTCGGACGCTTTGCGCCGTCTCCTACCGGGCCGCTGCATATCGGTTCCCTGGTTGCTGCGGTCGGCAGTTACGCCATGGCCAGGCAAGAAGGGGGGCGCTGGCTGGTGCGGATGGAGGACTTGGACACGCCCCGCGTGATTCCCGGGTGTAGCGAAGATATCTTGCGGACCCTGGAATCGCTCGGGTTTGAATGGGATGGTGAGGTGGTCCGGCAGAGTGAGCGGGGCGAGGCCTATCAGGAGGCGCTGGATCGTCTCATAACCAGCGGCGCTGCTTATCCCTGCGGCTGCTCGCGGGCCGAGATCGCCAGGGCTTCGACCGCGCCTCATGACGGCGATGGTGAGACGGTTTATCCCGGAATCTGCCGCAATGGTTTGCCAGCCGGGAAGTCTGCGCGGGCCTGGCGGGTCAGGGGATCGGAAGCGCTAATCTGCTTTGATGACCTGATCCTTGGCCCGCAACGCTTCCATCTGCCGTCGCTCTGCGGCGATTTTGTCATCAAACGCAGCGATGGGCTGTTTGCTTACCAGCTTGCCGTTGTTGTCGATGATGCGCTGCAGGGGGTAAACCAGGTGGTCCGGGGTGCTGACCTGCTCTCATCAACTCCACGCCAGCTCCATCTCTTGGACCTTCTCCGGTTTTCCGTTCCAGACTACGCCCATTTGCCCCTGGTTACCGGGCCCGGAGGCGAGAAGCTTTCCAAACGGGACAATACCGTGTCTCTCGCTTTGGGCGACAGAATCCACCAGACAGGAGTAAGGCTGATCCATAAAGCGCTCGCTTTCCTGGGACAAAACCCGCCACTATCCATGCTGTCGGCAGCACCGGGTGAACTGTTGGCCTGGGGCGTTGCGCATTTCGATGTTGACGCGGTCCGGTCTAGACAATCCGGGCCATTGCATGATACTGCTTGTAGTTGATATCCCCGCAAGGAGGTTTTATGGAAACGCAAAAATGGAGTCCGGCAACCCTGTTGCAGCTTTCAGGCGGTTACTGGAGCAGTTGTGCGCTGCATGCCGGGGTAAAGCTCGATATCTTCACAGCGCTTTCAGATGAGGGGGCAACTGCGGCCGAGCTTGCCAAGAAGCTGGATCTAAATCTTCGTGGCTTGGGGATGCTGCTTGACGCCCTTGCCAGCCTCAATCTTTTGGAAAAGAGCGGCGATCTCTATCAGTCAACCCCATTTGCCGTTGAGTTTCTTTCTCATAATTCGCCAGCATACCTCGGTTATATCATCCAGCATCATCATCACCTGATGGCTGGCTGGAACCTCCTTGATGAGGCGGTCAGGAATGGTCAACCGGTACGCAGCCGTGTGTCTCACGCCGATGATGACAAAGTGCGCGAGTGTTTCGAGATGGGGATGTTCAATCTGGCCATGATGGTGGCACCGAAGATTGTTCCGCATCTTGACCTGGCAGGGCGGAAGAAGCTGCTTGATCTTGGCGGCGGACCCGGAACCTATGCCGTTCATTTTTGCAGGCACTATCAGCAGCTTGCAGCGGTAGTCTACGATCTCCCTACTACCCGGAAGTTCGCGGAACAGACCATTGCCCGTTTTGGTTTGGAGCAGCGGGTGACATTCGAGGATGGCGATTTTATGGCTGGTGCCGTCTTGGGATCGTTTGATGCTGCCTGGCTGTCGCACATCCTTCATGGCGAAGGCCCGAAAGAATGCGCGCAACTTCTAAAAAAAGTGGTGGCAGCCCTTGAGCCCGGTGGAGTGCTGATGGTGCAGGAGTTCATCCTCAATAATTCGAAGGATGCCCCGGTTTTTCCGGCACTTTTTTCACTAAACATGCTGATCGGAACAGAGTCGGGCCAGGCCTATTCCGAGGGGGAACTGCTGGAGATGATGGCAACGGCCGGCTTGGTCGACCTGAAACGGCTGGATATCGATCTGCCAAACGGCGCGGGGATCCTTACGGGAAAGGTTCCGTGACGCCTTCAATAAATCCTTGTGGCAAGCAAGACAGTGCATCACGCTAATGTAATTTGTATCCAGGGGGGGCTTAACTCCCCATGGTTGGTGTTTATTTTATATGGCACTTGAAACATAAATTACCATTTACCACGAGATGTCTTTGTTCTTGATTCCTCAGGTCATGGCAGGAAATACAGTTAACTTTGCCATCATTGAGATTAATCCCACTTCTCAAAACATCTCCATAGTTAACAAATGAATCTTTTGCCGGATAAGTTCTTTCGACAGGATGGGAATTAATACTGAGATTGCATCTGACTCCGACACAGTTGGAGACTGATTTGGCAATTGATCCATCGTGACAGAGGAGACATCCTGAGGTAGGACATGCTACATCGACCATATTGCCGTGATGATCTACCTGTTCAGCTCGAGGTGCTCTTAGGTAGAAAGCAAGGAGCGCTAAAACAGCAAGAAGTGACAGCGTACTTATCATCCTAACCATAGTACACCTACGGTGGCATCGGATAGGGGTTCTTTAGATGTTTAAATATATTTAATGATACCACGATCGGTGCAGTTATCAATCTCAAGTAGCAGAAAACTTTCCTTGATTGAGTCATGTTAAACACACAGCCCTCACAAATGGTTAACCCCTCTGCCTAAAGCGTTTATCAACGCTGCAATCCCTTTTGTTCCAATTCTTCTCCCCTCAATAAAACAGACTAATGAGATTATCGCAGAGATCGACCCCGTAATTAAGAGCTTCATGCTACGTTCTGTAGTAGATGACATGGCCATGGGTGGTAAACATGCAACTTTTGCCTCGCACGTAAACAATGTAGCCATTCTAACTGCTTCAGTCTGGCTATGTGAGTTGATCACACCTCCTGCTTTCCTTTGCAATAATTATTGCAGTTAAATTGTCGTCGAATGGTGGAGTAGTACTTAATAAATATTCGATATTGTTTAATATTTTATCCTTGTTTCTCTGGTATGAAAACTGCGTATGGTTCACAACGGAGGTTAAGGCAGATGAGCTAACACCAAGCAAGTCATCACTGCAAGATGCGGATAAATAAATTCAGAAAAAACAGAACTTCTCAAGGAGGCATTATCATGAATAAACGGATCGGAACATTAAGTTTGATGATGATGGTTGCGGCGGGTAGCAATGCTCTTGCTGTTGGCTCAGGCAAGACACTGGAATTCAATAATAGTCCAATGGGAACAGTTCTCTTCGATGGCACAGTACACAAGAATGCCGGGTTAACCTGCTCAGACTGTCATAATCCGGAGGTTTTCCCCAAGATGAAGAAGGGGACTGTCAAGATAACCATGAATGAGCTGTATGCCGGCAAGTATTGTGGAAGATGCCATGATGGCAAGAAAGCCTTCATGATCAAGGATAACTGCACGCGCTGTCACCATAAGCCTGATAGCAAATAGGAGATTAACAGCTGATTCAAGTTGTCGAGGAATCTAAACTTTCAGGGATCACCTTTCTTTCAGATTATAGAGATGGTTCGTTTGGCCGTTCACTCGGTCTGTTGCAGGAAGAGAGTCTGTTTCTCGCTCGGGCTGTGATTCTCGTGGATACGGAGGGGATCGTCCGTTACATCCAGGTGGTTCCTGAATTGAGCCATCTTCCTGACATGGAGACTGCTTTCAACAAGGCCAATCTGCTGCTTGCCGGGAAATAGAGCAAACAGTTGGCAGTTAAAAATAATAGATAACTAAGGAATTTGCTTGCCCAACTGTAACCATCTGTTATTGTTAAATCCCGATAATACAATTAAGCAGGGGATTTAATGTAATGACATTCAATAAATATAGCACAGTGGTGAAGCGTACCCATTTTGCCCCACCGGAACGCGCATCGGTCGAGGAACTGGAATCCGATGTAACGACAGTTTCCCACAATCCCTTGGTTGACGGACTGATGTCCGTTGCCAATGGCCTGTTTGCAGTCCTCAATGAGCATCGCCAGATTATTGCCCTTAACGAATCTTTCCTTAAATTGATGGGTATCGAAGATGCCCCAGAGGTATTGGGGCTTCGTCCAGGTGAATATGTCCGTTGTGTCCACGCTTGCGAGATGCCTGATGGTTGCGGTACTTCCCCTTATTGTGCTACCTGCGGAGCAGTGATATCAATCATGGCTGCCCTCTCCACTGAACAGCCTCAGGAAGGAGCATGTTCAGTAATGGTCGAGAGGGACAACAAGGAGGTTGACCTATATTTCCAGGTGCGGTGTTGTCCGATACGAATGGGAGGCAAGAAGTACATTCTCATGTTCCTGCATGACATCAGCATTCAACAGCAACGGGCAAACCTTGAAAGTGCTTTTTTTCACGACATTAATAACCTGATGACCGGTTTATTGGGGAAAAGCGATCTTTTCCATCATAAAGGCGTGTGGGATGCCGATCGTTTCGGAGAGATCCAGAAACTCATTCAGCGAACCGTCCAGGAATTCTCAATGCAGCAGACGCTGTCCAGTTCCATGTCCCACACCTACCAGCCACTTTACAGCACAGTTTCAGTGAACAGCATTCTTGATGACCTGCAAGAGACTTTTTCGGGGCACCAACTCTGCCGAACAATCAATCTGGCAATCAGTAAACCGGAAGAATCTACATCGTTTTTGACTGATCCGGCAATTGTGGGGCGCATCCTGGTAAATATGGTGAAAAATGCGCTCGAAGCCACTGAGCCGGGTGGTGAAGTAAAGGTTTTTACCGAACTGGGTGGCAACTCCGTTACATTCGCGGTCTGGAACAGCAAGCATATCCCGGAAGAACATGCCCTCAGGATCTTCAAACGGAACTTCACCACCAAGGAGGGACTTGGTCATGGACTCGGCACCTATTCAATGAAATTTTTCGGGGAAAAAGTGCTTGGCGGTATTGTAGATTTTACGACATCGGAAGAGGGTGGAACGCTCTTTAGATTGACCTTGATGCAGACTGCGTGATCACATCGCTGATCTGCAGGGTTCTGGTACTGTTAAAGCACGGAGGATGTGGGGGGAGAAAGTTTTATTCAAAGTCTTTGGGGTGAGATAGAAAAAAGAGAAAGGGTTACGATGTGACTCGTAACCCTTTCTCTTTTAATGGTGCGTGTAATGGACTCGAAAATATTTAATATTATTAAATAAATTAGCCAACTAAGATCAATGTACCGTATTAAATACCGTAAAACTAACAAGCTACCATCAAAACCGACACATGTGTTATTACCACCTGTTTTTTTCATTTTTCCGCAGTAAATCAAAAATTCAAATAGGGGCGGATATTGCGCGCTATGCTGCCCGTACGGAAGATTGCCCCGGGAAGGACCCGTGACTTATTGACGTTCGAGTAACATTATAGATTAAGAATTGTAGTTCGTGGGGGATTTCTCGGCGGGTGTACTCCCCTGTGAAGGGGTGCGGGGTGCGGTGATGAAACCAGAAGAGGGGAGGAAACAGGGGCGCGCTGCGGTCGGTATGTGCTACCTGTTGTCCCTGGGGGGAGATGAACAGCACAAGGGGGGCACAGAGTCGCTTTAACTCCATGCCCCCCTTGTCTTGGTATGTGGTCAGCCATAATCTCCGCTTACAGGTCAATCCCGACGATCGGTTGATGCGGTGGTGTCGCTATGATCCGGAAGCGGGCGTAACTGCCGCAGCTCCTCGATAACTGCGTCAAGTTTCGCGGTCAAAGTTTCTTCAAGGGTCATCAGCCTTATTTCAACACAGTTGTCAAGCTCCCCGCTGATTGCCGCTTCGGTATCTTCAAGAGCGCTGCTTATCTTGTGCAGGTAGAACAGAAACGCCTCTTCAAATCCGTTTTCCGGATGAAACGGGCACGGGTCGTTGTAATCCAAAACAGAGCGGTTGCCCTTACCGGCGATGTATTTCGCTATCATGGGATTTTCTCCTTTTTTGTATAGGTGTTGTTTTTGACGTGTTACTTCTGTTACCCGTTACCAATGGCGGTATATGGCTGATGTTACGGCTAAATTACCGGTAACGTCCCTTTTGTGATGCCGGTAACGGTAACGGGTGTATCCGTTACCGTTACCGGGTGGCGTTATTTGTCGTTACCGATTTTACTCCACGCTATCAGCATGTTACCGGTGCGGTAACGTGGTAACATTGGTAACGTTTCCGAATCACAACTATTGAAAAATTTCCGCAAGGTTGATCCCGTTATTCTATGAATGCGGGCCTGAAGCCAATAAGGTTGCCAGAATCACAAGCTAAAAGGGTATACAAAGCAGCAAGCCCAGCGGCATTACCACTGATATTACTCCCGCCTCTTACAGGGCTGCCGGGGTATCCTCCATAGTTGTCAATGATGAAATCACCGTATTCTGCCTGACTTCCAACTGGTTGAAGTAATGCTTGTTTAAGTGCTATCGGTGGAGTATATCCATCTTTAACCTCAATCAACCCGAAACTTTCCTGTATCCATCCACGCCCGGTTACTACCCCACTTCTAATGCATGTTTGAGTGTCTGATATCTGAAAAATCCCAAAAAGTCGGCTACTACCCGGCGGCGCTTCAATTAAATCGAATTTCGCGCCAGTATCTGGTAAGGCAGTTGCTGCAAGAGAGTAATTATTATCAGAAGGCATGTGTATAGCACCACCTAAGATGTAAAGACCGTCAACCCATTCCCAGACGTTCCCTACAAGGTCAGCAATACCGTAAGCGGTGTTATCATGCCTCAGACCGCCGCCGGTTAATACTCTCCCTCGTTCCGCGCAAAGAGGCCCGAGCGTTGCTGTTATATGGATACCATCGTGGGTCGTAAACCTCGCTTCACCTTGCGCGTTGTTCCCCATGAGCGGATCTAAATTGTTCATCAACCGCCACAAGCCAATAGACGCCCACTCCCAATTCGTCATTAAGTGGAAACCTGCACCGGCTGCTGAACAAGCGGCTCGTGCATCAGGGTAAGTAATATCGTGAGCCGGGTCTTGGTTCGGCAATGAAACTGCTTCCCCATTTTGGATGGTTGCCTGATATGTCCCGATATATATTTCACTCTTCTCGACGCCATTAACAATAAATGCCGGGTGCTTGCCGGTTCCGAACCCTGTTCCAACATCTTCACAGTTAAATGCCTGAATCTTGTTAAAATAACTCGGTTGCCCTTTAGCAGTGTAAAGTACGGTTTGTTTACCCCCTGATGCCGCCTCTACGGTTTCGCTTAGTGGTCCTCTAGGTAAAGCCATTTGTCCGTTCCTCCCTGTGATTGATTTATTATTGCTTCCATTGGAACCAACCAATTATGGTTTTAGCGGTTAACTATTGAAAACTTTCCGCAGGGTCGGCGCCGTCTCCGATCCGGGCCGGGACATGGTAAACGCGCTGATTCCCTATGCCCGGAAGTTTCTTCTGTCGGTAAAGTTCGCCGTTATGAACCTTTGCCAACAGGCCATGTTCAGCCAGTATCCGCGCCGCCCACCGAGGATCATGCCCCTGCACTGCTTCCCGGAATGCTGTCGTGAAAATGAAATACTCCGTCGCCGATGATCCGGTTACGTCGGCAACCTCTCGGCGGAATCCGGCGCGGTTGATAATGGGGCGCGCCGATCCTTTCACGTCGCCATCCATGGGAGTAAACCGCGCTTCTCCGTTCGCCTGTAGCCAGCCCTCGAACTGCTCCAGAAGGGTCTTGACCTCAAGCGGACCATGACCGCCCCGGCGCTGTAGCCATGCCTCGAAACAGGCGCGGACGCCGCGCTGTGCTTCACCTTCGGGCCATGACAACACGCCGCAGTGTGCGGCATACTCTCCCGCCGCCGCCAGCAGGGCGAAACGGGACGCCACCCGTACCACTTGCCCGTCACTGCCAGCAGGTGCCACGTGCGCCACAAATTTCTTGACCATGCTATTCAAGAGTTTCCGCAGTGTTTCTTCGTCACGGTTCAAGTCATCAGTCAACTTTTTCAGAAACGCCCGGAATACTGAGCCGTGATGTTGTGCCGCTGCCTGCCGGATATGATCCGATAGTGCCGCGCCGTCGGTAAATCCGTGCAAATCTTCAAAGATGCCGTGGCTGTTCTCATGTGATGCAGGAATGTTGGCAAGCCGCAACTGTTGACCAGAGGCCGCCCGCTTGCCAATACCCCGCATCATGGTCTCAAGGTCGATTTCGCCGGTGGTGATAAACATAACCCGCCAGCTTCGCCGCTCCCGGAGGTCGCCGCGCTGGTCGCCGCGCCCTCTGCCGACTCCGGAAACCAGGGCATAGACCATCGACGCGATCGCATCCGGCGCGCCGGATCCGAGTTCATCAAGAAACAGGGTGCTATCATTGGAGAGTGCCGCCGCCGCTTCAAGGGCGGTTTTCGTGGCGTCCAGAGTCTTGACCGCCTCCCGCCCGCCGATGACCGACGCCGCCAGAATCAAGGCGGTTGTCTTGCCTTCCGATGATGTGCCGACGATATGCAGCCCGCCCCCTTCACGGTTCAGGATAGCCAGCAGGGGACCAGCAAGGGCGCAACAGGCAGCCAAGATCAAGCGGCTGTTGCCGATACAGAGCCGCCCCACCTCCCGGTTCCAGTCCGCCAGGGTGCCGGACTGTTCATAGCCCGGTGCCTCGCTGCTGATTCCCTGTTGCAGCATTACCTTTTCTGGTGACGGGCCTATGGTCGAATCAGGCAAGACAAAGCACCACTTTCCGCCGGATTTCAGCCAGCCGGTACGATCGGCCAGGGTGATCCTTGGCAGGTTGCGGGAGTGCTTCAGGATGCTGTTAATGAAATCTGCGAAGAGCTGCCGGGCTCGGATGCCCGCGCCGAAGTAGCCGCCCCGCTGGACAAAGGCAATACGCGCCAGTTCGCCGCCCCCTGCCTGTGTATCTTCAATCCGCAACAGGAATTGCACGGGGTGGCCGTCAAGGTTCTTCATCTCGAACAGGATTGACGCGTTCAGCGCTTTGGAGTCCCGGCATACAGCAAGCGGTTTCAGGAAAGAGCTGAAGAAAATATCTTCTGCCTCTTCCCCTTTTGGTTTGCGCCAGAATACGCCGCCGGCCATAATAAGGAACGCGCCGAACATAACTCCCTTCGCCGCATCAACGGCGCTGTCAACGGACTTCTTGACCGCCTTCAGGCCGCGTTTCTTTGCAAGGTCGTTGTGGTCGGTATCAGTCGCCATTGGTGCCCCTTTCTCCGTCGAAATCCGGCAGACAAACAACTCCCCCCACCAACTCCGCCGCAGTGTTCGCGGCTTTGCTGCCTACCGGGTCCGCGTCACCGGCAATGATGATCGAGATTGCCGGGAATTTTTCACGGATGCCGATAGCAACAGGGGCGATATTGCCCGCTGATCCGCAGACGCAGACCGGGTGCCCGGTCGCTTCATGAAGAGTTGCGCCGGTGGCGAAACCTTCAGCCAGGATAATACAGTCGGTAATTTTCGGGCCGAAGCGATGCGACGATCCGGCTACCCTGCCGTTTGACAGGAAACGCTTGCCGCCGTCCCCGTCGATGAATTGCAGGGTGGTAATGGTGCCGCCGCTGTCCCGGTAATCCAGGACCAGCGAGCCGCCCGTCTGCCGGGCGCGGTGGGGGTGTATCCCTTTGCGGATGATGTAGGGGTGTGCAGGATCGGCCGGATGAGATCGTATCCACAAGCTGGCCGCTTTTGACGCTGTCGCTGTTTCTCGCTGCAAACGGTTGTTTTCTGCCTGTGCCCTCGCCGCTGCCTGCTTGAGGGCAAATTCGGCCTTTTCAGCAAGGGTAAAGGCACGGGTGATAGTGGTACACCAGTTGCGGGACGTTTGCAGCTTGTGACTGCCGACAGTGCCGCCAGTGGTGCCGTCCGGGTTGTTGTAGGCGACATACCAGCCGTTTTTCTGCCTGAGCCGGTCGTTCATGGTGTCGTGGTAGCGATGTACTCTGCTGTCGATTAACAGCGGATAGTCCGGCGGGGCCGTGCCGATCTCACTGCAGGCCGCGCTTATGGCGTGGTAGGGATCGTCATTCATGGCGCGACCCTTCAGTGATCTCCAGAATGTCTGATGCCCGCCAGCATGTGACATTTGCAGACAGCTTCACCGGCGCGGGGTACAGGCCGGACTTGACGCCAGCCCACCAGGCCGAGCGAGAAACCGGGATTAGCTCGAGGACTTGCGGCAGGCGCAACAGTGATTTCGGGTTGACAGTGGCAGGCGGTGACGGGCTGGGTGGTGCTTCGGTGGGTTGGTGCTGTTTCTGTTTTTGCATAGCAAAAGACCTCCCTGTATTAATATGGACTACTAGGAATGTCTTTTGCCTGTATTCAACTAGTTGAACGTCAACTGAAAAGTTACTGAAAACGTGTAACTACTTGATGCCTAATATTTTTTCACCTCGTTTCGTGTAGGTTGATTTACATGTTGATTCAGGTTCAGGCCTGAAAATCCGGCCAATCATTTCCTTTGAAATCCCATTTGAGAACAATTCACGTGCTATCTTTTGGTCGGTTGCCCCCTCTTCACGTCGCCGAACTACATAGTCCTTCGGTTTTTCGTTATCTCTGAATTGTTCTGACTCGAATCGTTTGATTTCAGCCAGGGGGAAAAGAAAATCAGCCGGTGTGACAGTATGTGATTCAAGAAGCGCTATCCGGTCATCGAATGTTTTAATATATAACCAATTGTCTTTCAAATCGCCTTGCCAGTCGTTTCGCAAGGGAACTTCAAACGGCCATCTGTGGGGAAACCATGCTGAAACCAAAAGCGGGAAAATGCCTTTGTATCCCATGATGCAACAACGCCGACCTTGAAATAAGGGGTCGTTAAAATCAAGCCCCTTGTTGCATAAGAAATCGGTTTCTCTGCCAAACGTATCAACTGGATACCATCGAGATTTTGCTTCATCCCACCGTTCATGTCTGCAATGTGCCGATATGCTGAAATGGGGGCGCAACAGCCCGCGTTCAACCATGTGCAAAACGTCATCAGATTTGCGTTTCCAGCGTTCAGCGAGTTGATCGACGTTGTAGAGGGTTCGTTCAGGTAATGGCATAGCCGCCCCCTTCGTGCGGTGATGACCCTTCTGCAATACTCCCAGAGCAGGCCAGGAAGGGTCCGGCTTTTCGCGTGGCCGCGCTAGCTCTGGGAAAGTGGGTTATGCAAATCAATTATATATGACTAAATCAGGGATCTTTTTTACCCACTCATTGAATTCATGTTCAGTCGAATATTCCACCCGATTCCGGATTATTACTTTACAGGCCTTTAATACTTCTCCTTCGTCGCTTGATAAAATGTCAAAAAATATCGGGTTTTTAAGGTCAATACCAATCTCGCTTAACTCTCTGCTTATTTTTTCGCTTAACATAATATCCCCCCTTGTTAGTTTGCCTTCTTCAATGGTATCACCTTCGCCCCGGTCTTCAGTCCATCAAGATAATCTGCCCACGTCTGCATCATGGCGGTTCGTTCCTTGATAAACTGCGTTCGGTTGTAGGCATTGCCGAGCCGATCCGGTACGGCGTGGGCAAGTTGCGCCTCAATAACATCAGGCTGAAACTGCAAAATTTCATGCAGCATGGTTCTTGCCATTGCCCGGAAACCGTGGCCGGTGATCTCTTCTTTCTCGAATCCAAGCCGACGCAATCCGGCATTGACGCTGTTTTCGCTCATGCAACGGAGCGGTGAACGGTGGCAGGGGAATACATAGCGCCCTGATCCTGTGAGCGTTTGCAGTGCTTTGAATATGACGATAGCCTGGTTTGACAGCGGCACAAGATGGGGTTTCTTCAGCTTCATCTTTTCTGCCGGGATGCTCCACAGTGCCCGCTCAAGGTCGATTTCTGACCATTCAGCGTGCCGCAGTTCACCGGGCCGACAGAAGAGCAGGGGGGCAAGCTGCATGGCGCACTTGACTATGAAGGAACCAGAAAAGGAATCAATGGCCCGGAGCAGTTCCGCCGCTTTCTTCGGGTCGGTGGGTGCCGCCATGTGCTTCGGTTTGACAGTCGGCAAGACCTCCCGGAAGTCGGTTGCCGGGTTGTGGGTGATAAGTCCGTGCATCATGGCATAGCGGAATGTACCGTGGAAAGCAATCTTCAGCCGGTGGGCGGTTTCAAGGGTGCGGATGGATACCTTACGGAGCAAGGCGACAATATCCGTAAATGTCACTTCAGCAATATGTCTGCTGCCGATCTCCGGGAATACGTCGCGTTCAAGCTGTCGCATAAGCCGGTCGGCGTGGGTTGCAGACCATTCGCTTACCCTGCTGCTGTGCCACTCCCTTGCTACCTTCTCGAATGTGTTGGCGGCATAATCGGCTTGCCGCTGTTCTGCAGCATGGGATTCTTTCAGTTTTTCTGCTTTGGCGCGTTTGCTGTGAACTGTGCCTGGGTCGGTGCCGTCCAGGAGCAGCCGCCGTGCATCGTCACGAAGCTGTCGAGCTTTGGCAAGGGAGATTGCAGGGTAAGGACCAATTGAAAGGGTTTTCCGCCGGTCAAGATACCGGTAATCGAAACGCCAGAGCTTGCCGCCGGAGGGGGAAACCAAAAGATATAGTCCGTCGCCGTCGCCAAGTTTGATCTCTTTAGCGTTCGGCTTGACTTTCTGTACCTGCATGTCAGTAAGGGGGATGATCCGCTTTGGCATTGCCCACCTCCATTTTTTGACGGTATTTTCCATGTCGATTTTGACGGTTTTTTAAGAATACCGTCGGAAATACCGTCAAAATTATAGATGTAAGCGTACTTTATCGGACTGCATTAGACAAGTCAAAAAAGAAAAAGCCTTGATTTCTCAAGGCTTTTAGCTTCGCCCGGTCAAGGCCGGACTCTTTAATGGTGCGGTGGAATGGACTCGAACCATCACGAGATTGCTCCCGCCAGCCCCTCAAGCTGGTGCGTCTACCAATTCCGCCACCACCGCAAACCTGATTGTCAAAGGATCTGCAACTTCTTAACTGCCGTGCAGGGTCTTCTATCTACCATTTCCAGCGATGTGCTGTCAATAGTAAAATCAGAAAATTATTTATTCGGTGCCGGAGCTGCCGGCATTGCGGGCGGTGCTGTCTGCGGCTGGGGAGCTGCAGGAGACTGCATACCGCCCATTGGTGCTGGCTTCTGGGCTGGCGCGGCCTTTTGCGCGGCCTTGCCGGACATTACGGACGAACTGCCGGTGTGACCCGAGCGGTAGGCCAGCGTAAGGGATGTCAGCATGAAGATGATGGCTGCACCGGTTGTCAGTTTGCTCATGAAGGTGTTGCCGCCGCCGGCGCCGAATACTGACTGGCTGCCGCTGGCGCCGAAAGATGCGCCCATTTCAGCACCTTTGCCCGATTGAAGAAGGACAATTGCTATGAGAGCAATACAAACGAGAACATGTAAAAATACGAGTACATAAGTCATGTAAAAAGCCTCCAGTTGTGAAAACTGGATATCTATATCAGATTCCTTTAAAAAAGAAAAGCTACTTATTTGCCAAAATTGACTATTGCGCCGAATGAATCGGCCTTGAGGCTGGCTCCGCCGACCAGGGCACCGTCGATGTCCGGCTGCGTCATCAGCCCTTTTACGTTTTCAGGCTTGACGCTGCCACCGTAGAGAATCCGCGTAGATTCGGCAGGAGCACTGCCAAAGGTCTCCTTAATCACCTGGCGGATATATTTATGGGCATCCTGGGCCTGTTCATCGCTGGCTGTTTTGCCGGTGCCGATCGCCCAGACCGGCTCGTAGGCGACAATGATAGCTTGAAATGAACTCAATCCTTCCAGTCCTTTTGTGACCTGACGCTTGAGGACATCGTTCATGATGCCGTCCTCGCGCTCCTTGAGGGTTTCGCCAACACAGACAATTGCTGTTAGCCCGGCGGCAATAGCTGCCTTGGTCTTTTTATTGACGGTCTCGTCGGTTTCACCAAAATACTGGCGCCGCTCGGAGTGGCCGATGATGACATGGCTGCAACCGGCGTCACGGAGCATCTTCGGGGAAATTTCGCCGGTGAAGGCGCCTTCCTCTTCCCAGAAACAATCCTGGGCCGATAGCTTTACCGGTGTTCCTGCGGTAAGTTTAGATACGCGGTCCAGAACTGTGAATACCGGTGCAATGACAATTTCCACACCGGTTGTATCCTTTACCAGCGGGATAAGGCCGCTGACAAGCGTTGCTGCCTCGTCGGCAGTTTTGAAGAGTTTCCAGTTCCCCGCAATAACAGGTGTCCGCATAGAGCTACTCCTAGAATGTGATATGGCACAGCAAAAAGCTCCAGCTGCAAGGCTTGCGAAATCAGAGGAATGATTCGTAGCCAAAGGCTACGTCGCAGTGACGATGATTGAGCGTAACGCCGCAGATGGTTTTTTGGCGAAGCCAGTTATTTTGATTTAACGTCGAGCGCTTTCACCCCGGGCAGGGTCTTGCCTTCAAGCAGTTCCAGGAAGGCACCGCCACCGGTGGAGATGTAGCTTACCTTGTCGGCCACGCCGGCCTTGTTGACCGCCGCATCGGTGTCGCCGCCGCCGATAACGGTGGTGGCGAAACAGTTACCGACTGCCTCAGCCACGGCAAAAGTACCGCGGGCAAAGGCGTCCATCTCGAATACTCCCATGGGGCCGTTCCAGATCACGGTCTTGGCGTCACGCAGGGTCTCGGCGAACAGGGTTGCCGAGGCTGGTCCGATATCGAGCGCCATCCACCCCTCGGGAATTTCCTGTACAGTTGTGACGAAGTTGGTGGCCTTGGCATCAAAGGCATTGGCGACAATGCAGTCAACCGGCAGATAGAAGGTGACGCCGCGTTTTTTCGCCTTGTCCATGACCTTTTTCGCCGTTACGATCAGCTCGTCCTCTACCAGCGACTTGCCCACGGAATACCCCATGGCTTTAAGGAAAGTAAAGGCCATGCCACCGCCGATGACGATTTTGTCCACCTTGTTGACCAGCTTCTCCAGCACTTCCAGCTTGCCCGAAACCTTGGCGCCACCGAGTATGGCGACCAGCGGCCGGACCGGATTGGTCATGGCCTTGTCGAAGAAGGTCATTTCGTTACGCATCAGGAAGCCTGCGGCAATGGTCGGGATCACCTTGGTGATCGCCTCGACCGATGCATGCGCCCGGTGGGAGACGGCAAAGGCGTCATTGACGTAGATGTCGCAGCCATTGGCCAACTTCCTGGCGAACTCGGCATCGTTCTTCTCTTCGCCGGGATAGAAGCGGACATTTTCCAACATCAGGCACTCGCCCGGCTTCAGGGCATCCACCAGTTTGTCCACCTCGGGGCCGAAACAGTCAGGGGCCTGGATTACTTTCTTACCGATCAGCTGGGAGAGGCGCTTCGATGCCGGAGCCATGGTATATTTCGGCTTCTTCTCCCCCTTGGGCCGCCCCAGGTGGGATGCCAGGACCACTTTAGCGCCCTGTTCGAGGGCGTACTTGATGGTCGGCACGGCGCCGACAATCCGGGAGTCTTCGGTGATGTTGCCCTTGTCATCCTGGGGAACGTTGAAGTCTACTCGGATGAATACCTTCTTCCCTTTAAGGTCTTTCAACTGGTCAATATAACGGATTGGCATGCTTCACCTCCTGTAAAAGTTTGCGGATGAAAAAAAGAGGGGGATGATATCCCCCTCTTTCGGATTGCATATTGATGATTACTTCTTGGAGTCGATCAGTTTGAGGAGGTCAACGACCCTCTGGGAGAAGCCGCACTCGTTGTCGTACCAGGAGAGAACTTTAACCATGTTGTCGCCAATAACCTTGGTGCTGCCGGCGTCAACAATGGAAGACAGTGGATTGCCGTTGTAATCGATGGAGACCAGTTCTTCTTCTTCGAAGCCGAGAATGCCTTTCAGTGGGCCTTTGGCGGCTTTTTTGAGGGCAGCATTGACCTTGTCGGCATCGGTTTTTTTCTTGAGCGTTACTACAAGGTCAACCACCGAGACGTTCGGGGTCGGAACCCTGATTGCCATGCCGTCCATCTTCCCTTTAAGGTCAGGCATAACCAGGGCGATAGCCTTTGCTGCTCCGGTTTTGGTCGGGATCATCGACATTGCGGCTGCGCGTGCCCGGCGGAGGTCCTTGTGGGGAAGGTCAAGGATATTCTGATCGTTGGTGTAGGAATGAACTGTGGTTACCAGGCCTTTTTCAATGCCGAAAGTGTCATGCAGAACCTTGGCAACCGGAGCAAGACAGTTGGTGGTGCAGGAAGCATTGGAGATGATATTGTGCTTTTTCGGGTCGTACAGGTCGCTGTTTACGCCCATGACGATGGTAATATCTTCGTTGGTGGCTGGTGCTGAGATCACGACTTTCTTGGCGCCTGCCTTCAGGTGCAGCTCTGCTTTTGCCCGGTCGGTGAAGAGGCCGGTCGCTTCGAGAACAACATCAACCTTCTCTTTTTTCCAGGGGAGGGCAGCCGGGTCTTTTTCTTTGTAGATCTTGATCGCCTTGCCGTTGACTACTATTGCATCATCCTTTACTTCCACTTTGGCAGCAAAAATTCCGTGAACCGAGTCGTACTTAAGCAGATGGGCCAGTGTCTTAGCATCGGTGAGGTCGTTGATTGCAACGACTTCAATGTTTTTTTCCTTGAGTGCTGCGCGAAACACCATACGACCGATTCTGCCAAATCCGTTAATTGCAATTCTCATCTGTTCTGAATCCTTTCTAAAGTGGTATAAGGTTGATGCGATTAATCAAAATCCATGTAAGTATACAGTATACACTTGACTCGTCAACCAATTTTGGATGATTCAAGGAAAATTTCTTCATGAGCTGTAATGAGTTAAACAGGTCTCGGAGAACATCTTGTAAAAATTTCTTCCTCGGGTGGATGAATTGTTGGTTTTGTTGAATATGCCGTTGGAAATATGTTGACGGGTAATGGCCAACAATGTAAAGTCCCTTGTATTAACAATCCCTTAGCAAGTGACTGGGAGATGGATTGCCTCTCAAAACAGCTCTGATCTATTCCTCTAGGTTCGGAAATTTCAACCTCGGCGCTGAGCACCCTTTCCATGTGCAGCGTTACCAGTTCGCCTTCGAACTAATGCGGGCTTATGGACTTATCGACCATATCGGACGGTTGTTTCAAGACTATCCACTTATTGATGACCAGGCACTGCTTGGGTTCCACTCCAGTGAATATTTGCAAAAACTGAAGGAGTTCAGTGCCACCTCCGAGCCCCGCGCTGATTTCAGATTCGGTCTCGGTGATGTTGAAAATCCTGTGTTTGAAGGGTTGTACGATTGGGCGCTCCTCGGAACATCCGGTACTGTTGAGGCTGCCAGGCTGGTTGCCGAAGAGGGGTATGACATAGCTTTCAATCTTGCCGGAGGATGGCACCATGCCCATCGATCAAAGGCGTCGGGGTTTTCCTATCTCAATGATTCAGTCATTGCGATCAACTCGCTTCTGGCGCGCGGTAAAAGAGTCGTTTACCTCGATATCGATGCTCACCACGGAGACGGTGTTCAGGAGGCTTTTTTCTCGGACAACAGGGTCCTTACCATATCACTCCATGAAAGCGGGGTGTACTTCTTCCCCGGGACCGGCTTTGAGAACGAGATTGGCACCGGGAAGGGCACCGGTTATGCGGTTAATGTTCCGCTCCTTGCCCACACCGACGATGCCCTGTTCATGAAAGCTTTTGACGAGGTGGCCTATCCACTTATTGCCGCTTTTGATCCTGATGTTATCGTTACCCAACTGGGGGCCGATACCTTCAGGACTGATCCGTTGACAAACTTGGAAATAACCACCCATAGTTACTCCTACATCCTCAGGAAATTGAAGGCGTTGCGCATTCCCTGGGTCGCAGTCGGCGGCGGAGGATATGACAACCTTAACGTTGCCAGGGCCTGGGCTATAGCCTGGGGGATAATGAACAGCGTCGAACTGTCTCCTCGATTACCTGATTCATTCGTGAGATTGATCAGTTCTCTGGGGTATGGCAACAAGATGCTGCTCGATGCCATGCATTGGGCAGAAGAAGATGTAAGGATTCAGGCGCTTGATGCCTTGGAACGCAGCATTGCGCAGATCAGAAAATCCATATTCCCGGTGTTACTGGAAGCAGCGTAACATCCTGTTAGGTTACTGTATGCTGGAGGGAGATTAATAAGTGATCAAGCCGACACCCATTATCGGAATATCCTGGTACTTTCCTCCTCAGGGAGCTGTGATTGACGGGAGGGACGGACGAGCATCAGTCAGTTTTGACGGTGTTCCGGTTCCGCTTGAAAATGCCGATTTCAAGGCCCTTGGCGGAGTTGAGCCTGATTACGATATGGTTGGCCGGGGGATTTACACCGCACTTCGTACCAACCCTGACTGCCAGTGGAATTCAGTCTATGCCGCCTGGCTGCGGGATGCCTATCCGCATCTCCTCGCCGAACTCGCAAGCCATATCCTGATGATCGATCACAAGGATGTCGATGTCTTATACCTTGATCGCAAGATCAACTACATGAAGATAATGGCACTTCTTGACCCCGGGAACCCTACTCTTGCCGCTGAGATTGGTGCTGCCTGCCTGGACAGGGGATTGAGGATGTCATCCCTGCAGCAATGCACCGTGCATTTGTATCGGGCTGAAAAATACCTGAGTATGGCTGTAGATAAAGCTCCGACTGAGGCCCTTCCCCGGCTGAACCTTGCCGAAGTGCAGTACCTGCTTGGGAGATACCAAGCCGCTGCTTTGTCCTGGGAAGGGCTCTATTCGGTGTTGGAAAAGGCTGAAAATGAGCGGTTACAGCTCAGAAGCCAAAGAATTCTTGAAGGAAAGCTGCCGAAGATTCCGCCGGTCGATTATCTGGAGGCGATCGGGGTTGCCTTTGAAAGTTTCCAGTCAGGTGACTATGAGGAGTGTGCCGCAATTCTAACCGATGTACTGGATGATTTGGTGTTTATCGAGGATTTTCCGATGCCTGAGGTTTGGCATCACTTGGGGCTATGCTATCAGAATCTGGCAATGCCGAAAAATGCCGCGGAATGCTTTGAGGAAGCGTTGAAGCGTGATCCCGGATATGCCGATGCCCGCAAGGCGCTAGCCGCCCTTGCCGGTTGAAGAGGTGATTATGTTAGGTTTAACCACATCTGACTGGTTATTCATTGCTGCGGTCATGCTGGTCATCTTTGTCTGCGTTGCTTTCAGTGATATGAGGCGCAAGAGGTGAGAAGGGCGCCGGCAGCGGATAGTGATGAGCGCCCTCTGGGAATAACTCTGCTTTCAGGCCTGTATCTTTTCTTTTTTCTGGTTTCTGCCTCCACGTACGGTAATCCGTTTCCGTTTCTTGGCCGGATTTATACCGATATGCCGGCAAAGGCCCTGGTTGTGGCAGACTGTCTGATCTGTCTTTATCTCTTTCTCGGCGTTATCAGGCGGCAACGCTTAACCTGGTATCTCCTTATTGCCTATAATTCCTTTGAGATCATTAATACCGTAGTGAATGTCAAATTTATAAGTGTCGCAGAACTGGAACACCTTATCGGTACGCCGGTAAACAGTGATGGTTTGTGGGTCAACAATATTGCGGCTTCACTGGCGATTCTGCTTTTGACCCAGTATATCTATCGCAGCAAAAGGTTGTTTTCCAACCGCGGCTATTACCTGTTCTGATTCGTTAGCAACTTGAAACTAACAGTTTCTCATTTATAGTTACCTGGGAGCAGTGACGCCAGACCTGTTCGCCTTGCGTGTGTTGATTTGGTTTGGTATAGTGCCGGCAAGAATCGTTGTTTAGTTTTAGGGGGGGCAGTGAATATTCGGTCGCTTTTCGAAAGCACACCTGGCGGCGTTTTTGACATGCTCAAGCATGGCCTTACCCACACTATCTTCAATCATGATGATGACGTTGCTGCTATTGACCTGGACAATACCAAAGGGGTTGACATCAAGATCGAGAAGCTGAACAAGTTTTTCGGCAAGCATCATGTGCTTGTGGATGTCGATCTGGAGATAAAGTCCGGAGAGACCTTTTCTATCATCGGCCCATCCGGCACCGGCAAGAGTGTTTTACTGAAGCATATTGTCAAGCTTGAGACCCCGGACAGCGGCCGGATCTTGATCAACGGTTTTCCTATCTTCGAGGGAAAGCCGGCCGATCCAGCGCAAAATTATCGGTACAGCATGGTGTTCCAGTCCTCGGCGCTTTTCAATTCGCTGACCGTCGGCGAGAACGTCGGTCTCTGGTTGAGAGAGAAGCGGATCTGCAAGGAACAGAGGATTCGGGAGATCATCTCGTCAAAGCTCGAACTGGTAGGTCTTGAGGGTAAGCAGGAGTTGAGGACTGCCGAGCTTTCGGGCGGGATGAAGAAGCGGGTGGCCATTGCCAGGTCATTGGCCATGAACCCTGATCTAATCCTTTATGATGAGCCAACAGCTGAACTTGATCCAATTAATACCGACGAGCTTGCCAATACGATCCTGCAACTGAAGAAATCGACGAAGAACACCACGGTTATTGTTACTCACGACCTTAATTTTGCGCTTTACATCTCGGACCGGATCGGGATGATGCACGACGGCCGGGTTATTGAAGTCGGAACGCCTCGTGAAATCAAATCAAGTCAGAATCCTATAGTAAAACGGTTTATCTACACCACAACCAAAGGAATTGCTGCAGACTGAGACGGAGCTAGACCGTTTCAGCCGGGAGGGCTTGGCACGTGCGCCAATTGTCGCAGTCGATAATTGTATTTTTAATTACGATCGGTCTGGTTACCGCTTGTGCCGGGATCAAGGAGAGCAAGCCCTTGTTGCCGGTCAGGGAATACGAAAGGTTGATAGTCGGGCGTCTCGATGCAGAGTATGTCGGTACTGACAACTGTGTGGCAAAGTGCCACAAGCATGACAAGATTACCGATGATTTCCGGCACAGCATCCACGGCGAGCAGATCAAGCCGGAAACCGGCCTGCCCCTGGTAAACTGCGAGTCCTGCCATGGCCCGGGAAGCCTTGCTATCGAGCAGCTTGATGACGACCCGGAAAAAAATGACGCCGAAAAAAAGAAATGCGATACCACTAAATTCCTCGACATCATGAATCTTCCTCCTCAGGCCCAGTCTCTGCTCTGTTTGAAGTGCCATACCGCGGCGTCAACGCCGGTTCTTGCCTTGTGGAACGCAAGCCCGCATGCCATGAACGATGTCAGTTGCTTTGATTGCCACAAACTGCATTCCGGGCCGCAACAGAAGGTGAGCCATGAGGCGATGGCGGAACTCTGCTACAGCTGTCATCCCAATGTTAAAATTGAAAATAACCTCTTTTCTCATCACCCGCTACGTGAAAAAAAGATGGCGTGCGTTGATTGCCATGAGGTTCATGGCTCCCTTCAGGATCACCAGTTGAAGGGCGCCACGCCGAAAGATACCTGCACCCGTTGTCACATGGAGAAACAGGGGCCTTTTGCCTTCGAGCACGGCGACGTTACCGAAAATTGTAGTAACTGCCACACTCCCCATGGGTCTTCCAACAATGCCATGCTTTCTGCCGCCATGCCGTTTCTCTGCCTTCAGTGTCACGGCGGCCACGCTATAAACAATACAAATGGGGTAAAGCAACTGTTTGTGAATCGCTGCACTGATTGTCATTCCCAGGTGCATGGCAGTGACACGCCGGTTCCGGCTGAATTAAGCCCGGGATCACTGCGTTAGTGAACAACTCGCGTCAACATGGTAAGGAGCATTAACGTGCCACGTTTTATTCTTGCTGCAGCACTGTTCTCATGTTTCACGGGTGTTCTGACAGCCAGTGCAATCGCTGCTCCGGCAGCTGACTCAGCTCTGCCTGAGGATGATGTGATTGTCATGGAACAGCCGTTACCCGTGTCCTTGGAAGCAACCGAAACTACAGCAATGGAAGAGATTGAGCTGCCTGTTTCCGAGACCAAGGTTGAGACCCATAAAAGCCTGATGGCTTCGGCAGGATACCGTTTCATGAGTTTTGACGGTTACGGTGGACGTGCTGCCGAATATGAGTCTCTCCATTCCGGGCCAACCTTTAGCCTATTGAACAGCATCCTTGGCCGCGACCACAAATTCATCGTAGATGGCGAATTCCTGTCAGATAACGACTATTATGCCAATCTCGCCTATGACTACATGGGCGCTTATCGTATTCAATTGCGCAGCGATTCGCTTTATCACAATCTGGACCGTTTTGTCCTGACAGTGCCGGCTTTTTACACCGTAGCCCAGCAGGATTCCGGCAGATTAGGCATCCGAGTCGAGCAGGACCTCGCTTCCTTGCGGGCCCGCATGGGGACCTACCCGATCCATCTGAACCTGCAGTATTGGCGAATTATCAAGGAAGGGGATACGCAGCTCAGGTTTGCCGATCTTGCCTTTTTCCCGGTGGGGGCCAGTAACACGCTTACTGCAACCCGCCGCAGAATCGATCAGGAAACGCATGAGGGAAAACTCGGTTTTGATGCCCACATTGGGCCGATTGACCTGATCTATGATTTCACGGTGCGCCAGTTCAGTGATCATGGCGGCACGCCGGTAGCTACCTTTGTCGCCCGGCAAGACGTATTACAGCCAAGTTACTATCAGCGGGCAGCAGGCAGCTATCAGCACGACGAAGTCCCATCCAGCAGGTACCTGGCCCATAGTGTTAAAATCCATACCGAACAGACCGGCGGCCTTGTTGCTGCTGCTGCATATACCATTGCCCAGCGCCAAAACCGTTCGTCTCTGTCGCAACTGTCTGGCGTCAACGGCCTCACCGATACCTTGCAGACTGCAGCCGGAGATCTTGTCTATACCCCCTACAAGGAACTCTCTCTGGCGCTTCGCTTTCGTCACCAGGAGATCGACCGCGAGACTGCCGTCATCTCTGCCTCTGGATTTACTACCCCGAACCCCGGCAATAACATTGTTGCAAACACCGGGATCGGCACACAAAAGAACGTGATCTCTGCCATTCTCTCGTTCCGACCGGTTACCGATCTCACCATCAAAGGTGAATATCGGGGAGAGTATAGCCATCGCGACGGCACCGACAGTTGGGAACCGGTCGGGAAACTGTCCGGCATTTCTCTGCCGTCGAACTCGGCACGTCATAAAGGTACCCTGACTGTATTAAGTAAGCCGTTCAAAAATTTACGCCTCAAGGCGCGCTACAGCTTTACCTCAGTCAATCAGCCTGAGTACGGGATTTCCTTTGGTGAGCGTCACGACGGGCAAGTTATCGCGATTTACTCTCTGAAAGACAGATACGGCTTTTCGACAAACTACCAGATCAGCCATGATACCAATGACAGCTCTGCTATCAGAAGGCTCGACTTGCAAACTCCGAATTTTGATCCGGTGCCGGTTTACCGTGAGAAAAGGCAGATCAGCGCTACTGCCTCGGCATGGGGTAATCTCTTTGATGGGCGATTATCTCTTACCGGAACCGCCGGCCTGCTTCGGTCAACAGCCGATCAAGAGACCCTTTTTGCCTCAACCTCCAATCTTAACACCGCAACAGCGTCCAACTACACCGCCCAATCTCTGCTTTATGGCATTACCATTGCGTTACGGCCCATGGAAAAACTAGGTACAGCACTTGCTTTCCAGCAAGTGAGATCTAACGCCGAGTTCGATCCGACATCCACGCAAAACGTAGATGCCTCAGGGGTAAAAGCGATCTCAGCCCTGAAGTCGGTCGAGGATTCAGTGAGTTTCAAGGTTGATTATCAATTGTATAAGAATATTGCCTGTGGCGTAGACTACCGTTATCGCACATACCATGACGATTATAATTCGTTGTATGACGGTTCGGTCCATTCAGTAACAACCAGTTTGACGGCAAAGTGGTAATGAACTACTCCTTATTCCTAAAACTTGTTTTAGCTTTTTCGGTGCTCTTGTCTGTTGCAGTGTTCCCTGCAACAACGGCCAAGTCTGCTAGTCTGATTATCGCTTCGGTTTTGTCCAGTGATCAACCTCGCTACCGTAACGCCCACAAGGCTTTTGTCCGCGCAATGGCTGCCAAAGGCTATGACCAGACCACTATTGAATTAGTAACCCAGATCCCCAACCCGGACCCGATTTCCTGGTCAAACGCCATCAGGAAGTTTAATGCGATCGGTGCTAACATAATTGTGGCTTTTGGTGCTCCGGCTGCTTTGGCAGCTCTTCAGGAGTCGCACGATATCCCAATCGTCTTTGTTGATGTCTATGCACCGCTTGAGACAGGGATCGCCAAGAGCCTCTCTGCTCCCGGTAATAATGCTACAGGAGTAAGTTCCAAGGTCCCTCTCTCCACTTTGATCAAGACTGCGCAGGAGTTCAAGCAGTTCAGGCAGGTAGGAGTTTTGTTCACCTCACGTGAAGTAGGCTCCGTAGTCCAGTTGAAAGAACTCAAGCGCCTGGCGGCACAAAACCGGTTCTCTGTAGTTGAGAGCAATGTAGACAGTCCTGCGATGCTGGAACAAGCCCTGTCTTCCCTTCTTCCCCAGGTGGATCTGCTTTATGTAACAGAATCATCCATGGTTGGCCGGCAGATAGACAAGGTTATCCGACGTTCCATGGACCACAGGGTGCCGATTATTACCCAAGTGCCTGATGGTGGTGAGAGGGGCGCATTGGTATCGCTTGAGGCGCACCCGGGAGAGATGGGACATCAGGCTGCAGATCTCGCGGCAAAAGTGATAGCCGGCAGAAAGCCCGCCATTATCCCTATTGTGGCCCCAAAGAAAGTCGATCTGATTATCAATATGAAAACAGCCCGCGCACTTGATCTCCACGTCCCTATCCAAGTGTTGAACGTAGCCACCAAGATCATTAAATAGCTAGGTTATGACGAGTTAACATATGGGAAAGATCCTTATTGTCGATGATGACCCGGTATTTCTGGATCTCCTCGGCGCATTTGTCAGTGAGAATTATCCTTTGCTTGAGTTGGTAACATGCTCGAAGCCGGTCAGTGCCCTGAGTATCATCAAAGAAGGGGGATTGGACCTGCTGGTACTTGACCTCGAGATGCCGGATATTGATGGCGCCAAACTCTTCAATTTTGCTGTAGAGACCGGCATGGATCCAAAACGGATTGTTATTCTTTCCGGGAGGGATTCGGACTATCTTCATGCAAATTTCCCATTAGGCACCTGCCTTGCCGTACTTAACAAATTTGAAGTAAAGCAGAAGGCAGTGCTGGAGATGGTATTCAGCTCGCTTAACCGCAAGGCTGAAGCACGCCAGGACGTTGATGCAAAATCAAAATAGTTACATGAGGTAATCGAGGAAATGAGCGGCAAGAAGCTTACAGTGACTTTTTTCGGGCAGAATCACCTACGCCCCGACTGGAAAGTAGATGTTGATACGGATGACTTTGCGAGTTTTTTCTCCGAACTGGAATCAGAACTCGGGCGGTTTGACATTGGTTTGGCCCGTTCCACCAACCATTCGGTAACTATTGATATTAACAGTTATGCGGATCTGTTGAACTCTGTCCGGGTGTCATCTCCTGCTGACGGGATCACCAGCCAGTGCGTTGGCCATATCATCGGCAAGAGTCAGAATCTGGACCTGAAAGAGGATATCCGAAGGGCTCTGCACCGGGTTGCCTTTGCACCGGAAACCATCGCCCCGGAGGAGCACAACCGCCGGGTGTGCCATAATTGCGGTTGCGGGTGCTGAAGGGAATTTTTCTATTCTTCCAGCATAACGATCTGTGCCTCAACGTGATGAGCTTCGATCTTGAGAACTGCATAGCTTTTGCTGCTGGAACCTCTCAGTAAAGAACCGGGATTGACAAAAAGGATGTCATTTATTCTCTCGATCGACGCCTGGTGGGTATGTCCGTAAAGGACCAGGTTCGCTTCCACTGCAACAGCGCGCTCAACCAGTTTCGCAAGTCCTGACTTGACATGGTAGCGGTCGCCGTGGGTCAAAAGCACCTTCGTTTCTTCGACGAACATGCTGATCTCTCTGGGGAATTTCCCGGGAGGGTCGCAATTCCCAGCTACTTTCTGGACCTTTGTCTGGCAGATGCTTTCAATCATGCTGGCATCCTCGGCTTCATCTCCAAGGTGGAAAATCATGTCAGCCGGAGCTGCGTGGGTTAAAACCTCGATTGCCAGCGGGTAATTCCCGTGGGTATCTGAGAACACGATGCATTTCATGAACTAACGATAGCAGAGAACATTAAAGGGCGTCAAGCAAGCATTGACAGGATTTTAGCAGGCAATTGGCAAAGGACTTAATATGAATAATAAATGGCTTTGGATCGCTATCGGCATTACCATCGGCTTTGTCCTGATGTTGGTGGGGTGTCTGGTTATTGCCACCCAATTTTTTGGTAGTGACGCCAAATTGGTCAAGGGCAGCGGCATAGGGGTGGTGGAGGTCAAAGGGATCATCCTTGATTCCCAGGATACGGTAAAGCAGCTCCATGACTTTGGCCGTGACGATGATGTCAAGGCAGTCGTTCTCAGGGTCGATTCGCCTGGCGGGGTAGTGGGCCCTTCGCAGGAGATTTACCAAGAGGTCAAGAAGCTCAGCAAAAAGAAAAAGGTCGTCGTGTCAATGGGTAGCCTTGCTGCCTCAGGCGGTTATTATATATCTGCCCCTGCTTCGGTCATTTATGCCAACCCGGGTACGATCACCGGCAGTATCGGCGTGCTGATGAAGTTTTCCAATGTGGAAGGATTGATGGACAAGATCGGGATGAAGGCCTTTACCTTGAAGACCGGCAAATACAAGGACTCCGGTTCGCCGGTTCGACCCATGACCGATGAGGAGAAGGCGCTGCTGCAGGGGGTGATAGACAGTACCCATGGCCAGTTTGTCAAGGCAGTTGCCGAGGGGCGCAATCTACCGGTTGATCAGGTGAAGGCAATCGCCGATGGTCGAATCTTCTCCGGCGAACAGGCCCTTGCCGTCAAGCTTGTCGATCGCCTCGGCTCTCTTCAGGATGCAATAGAGGAGGCCGGCAGGCTGGCAGGCATTAAAGGTGAACCAGAGGTGATCCATCCGCCGAAGAAGAAAAAGCTGCTGCTTGACATGCTGGTGGAAGAGTCCGCGTCCCGTATCAGCAACTTGGTGCGGGAAGAGATCGGCATGAGTGTCAATTATGAAATGGCCGGAGTAGGGGGGCAATAAAAACGATTTATTCCCTGTTTCTGGAAGAGATCTTGTCGATATACAGCTGCAGGCCCTTCTCGAAAATGATGCCTATTTCCGATTTACCTCTGTGTTTATAAAGGTTGAAGAGAAGGGTGAAAACAACAAGCGAAGCTGCTATTGCTAGGACTCTGATTAAGATGCGTTTTGCTTTTGCTCTTGTTGAGAGATGAATCTCAGGTGCCGTCTGGTACTCTGTCGGCATATCTTCGGAAATTTGCCTGATCTGTCTCTGCTGGACCTTGTGGATATGATTGATGATCGCATCGCGATCGCTTTCATTGATATGGGTGAACTTGAACGGCGTGGAAAAGGTCCGTCCTCCGTCCTCTGAATGGACGAATGCCGATGGCAGGACCTCGCCGATGACATCGACAACCTTTGACGGAGCGCCGGGGAGGTACATTTCTAGAATCGCCTTACACCCAGGTTGCAGATGTTCGGGAAGGTTGGTTCTCAGTCCCCCGCCACTGATGTTGGCGGCGACCGGTGTCGAGTATTCAAGCGGCGTAAAAAAGTTCGAGTCCCGAGGCGTCGGTGTTTCATGGCCGCCACTGTAAAGGAAGCTGGCGGGTTTGTTTGCCCGTTGGGCATGATAATCCGAAAGTTCCATCCATTGCCGGAGAATGGTTTTTTCGTCCCGGTCAGGCATTGGTATATAGCGCAGCGGGATATAGGTATCGATCCTGAAATACTCACGCAACTCTTCAAAAATGACATTGCCGACCAGTCGCAGCTGAACGATCAATTCCGATGCGTCGCTTACCAGCAAGGCCCTGCAACGAAAAGCACTGCCCAAATGGACAGAGCGCAGCTCAAGAAGATACTCTGCCGTATCGCGGTGATCTGCGATGGGCAACTGAGAGTCGAGGAAGACTTTTATCAGGTCTCCGGAAAGTGCTGAGACGGTCCCGGATTGTTCCGGTAGGGTATGAGACTCTGCAATCAGGGCAACCCTTATGGCTTGCTGAGGGAGGAAGTATTGCTCGTATTCAAGTAGTTGCTCAGTCATGAGTTAAGAAGCTGCGTTCCGGTTCAGTTCTGCAAGAAGGTCGTCAACGCTGATTTTGTGGACTCCGGCACCATGCTCCAGCGTTTCAAGGTCGGCGATCTGGCACTCGTAGCAGTCCAGCTTGTATTTGGCAAAGACTGGAATGGTCGCGGGGAAGGAGCGAATAATGTCGCCGATGATCATGTCTTTGGTGATCATGGAACCTCCGTTGCGGGTTTCGCCAGTTAAAAAACTGATAAAGTAGGGGGGCGCTGCCACTGCCCCCCTTGGTTACGGCGGGATGATCAGGCCAGATCCTGAACTCCCTGGTAAATGATGTCGAACAGTTCAGGGATGTCTTTCTCCTCTATGCAGGAGAAGGCGATTCGCAGGTCGGTCTTGCCGATGGAGATGCCGCCAACGCCATACTTATCGAGGATGTGAACCCGCAGCTTCTCGGCATCGACGGTTTTCAGCTTGAGGCACATGAAGTAACCGGAATTGAATGGGTAGTAGGTCCAGGCAGAGTCGTACTTGCCGCTGTTGAGGACCTCTTTGACCTTGAGGGCTCGCCCTTTCAGCACCTGGAACTTCTCTTCCTTCTGCTCAAGGAATTTCGGGGAGCGGAGCGCCTCGATGGCAAAGGTCTGGGAAGGGTGAGGGCAGTTGGAGATCCGGGCGCGGATGATCCCCATCGCCTTCTTCTCCAGGGCGGTCATGACCCGCTCGTTCTCAAAGCTGTTGCCGTCGGCAAAGGTGATGAAGCCGGTGCGGAAGCCCCAGACAAACTCCTCTTTGGTGGCGCCGTCCAGCTTGACCGCCAGAATGCGCGGGTGGAGGTTGGCCAGCTTGCCGAAGAGCGACTCCTTCAGGCTGTCCTCGTAAAAGAGGCCGAAGTAGGCGTCGTCGGTTACCGCAACGATGTTGCAGCCAGCCTCAGCGACCTCTTTGATGGCGGCGACGATAGCGTTACCCTCGGCAACAGTCGGGGTGTAGCCGCTCGGATTGTTGGGGAAGTTAAGGATGACAATGGCTTTCCCTTTTTCTTCGGCGCTGTTCTTTAATTCGGCCTTGAAGGCGTCCACGTCATAGCCACCGGCCACGGTGAAGGTCGGGAATTTTTTCATGACGGCACCGGAGCAGGTGCCGAAGGTGAGATTGTAGTTTCCCCAGAGCATGTCCGGCAGGATCACGTGGTCTCCCCGATCGACGAACATGTCGGCGACAATGGAGAGGCCGTGGGTAAGGGCGTTGGTAACGATCGGGTTGCTGAAGTGCTTACCCTGCTGGCTCGGGTTCTCGCGCAACTGCTTCTCCCGCCACAGCGAACGCAGTTCCGGCTTGCCGGCCGGCGGTGCATAGGGGTAGATGTCCTTCGGGTCCCAGGCGGTGAGCTTGTCCTGGATGCACTGGAGGTACATCGGGCCGCCTTTTTCGGTGGCGATCCCAATGGTAGCGTTGAATTTATGGGCTTTCTCTTTGGCTTCGGCCGACTGGGTCAGTATTCCCTTGGGAAAGAACAGGTTCTTGCCCAGGTCGGACAGCATCTCCAGAACGTAGGAATTGCTCTGGCTGAGCATCTCGTTGAGTTCAACTGCTAACGGATTCATTCGGGTCTCCTTGAGAGGTTTTTTGGTGCTGAAACTTGATGTCAAGTGCTTGTTTTACCAGAGGGGGCACAAGGCCGTCTACAGGGCCGTTCAGTGAGCTGACCTCTTTTACTATTGAAGAGGAAAGGTAGCTATACGGCACGGATGTCATCATGAACAGGGTTTCGACCTCTTTGGTCAGCCCCCGGTTCATCTGGGCGATCTGGAATTCGTACTCGAAATCGGATATGGCCCGGAGTCCGCGGATGATCACCGTTGCCTGCTGGGAGCGGACGTAGTCTATCAGAAGGCCGTCGAAGGTGTCAACTTTTGCCCGGTCGTTCCCTTCAAGGACACGGCTGATCAGATCCACCCGTTCCTCTATGGTAAACAGAGAATTTTTGGCCGAATTCCTGGCAACAGCAACAATGATATTGTCGAATATCTTCAGTCCCCGGTTAATGATGTCCAGATGACCGTAAGTAATGGGATCAAAAGACCCTGGGTATACGGCAATTTTGCGCGGCATGAAAACCTCAGTCAGAAATTGAGAAGAATGTCAGGGCCGTATCGCCATATATCCGGCGATCGACTTGCCTCAGAACACCTTCAGCGAGAAGGAAATTTTCGTTTACTCCGGATTCAACAACCACAAGAGACTCTTTGTTGAGCAGCACGGAATCTGAAATTATATCGAGAAATTTTTCTGCCAGCCCTTGATCATAGGGAGGGTCGGCAAAAACCAGGTCAAAGCTGCAGTTGCGCATCTTAAGCTTTGACAGTGCCTGGCTAACTTCTGACTGCATTACTTCTGCCTTGGCGTAGAGCCCTGTTGACCGGAGATTCTCATTCACCAGTGCGGCAGAACTCCGATGGCTGTCAATGAAAACTGCGCTTGCCGCCCCGCGGCTCAATGCTTCAATGCCGAGGTTCCCGGTACCGGCAAAAACATCCAGGACCTTCAGTCCGGTAAGATCGCCGAGCATCGAGTGCAAAATACTGAAAAGAGCTTCCTTGGTGCGATCAGAGGTCGGTCGCACCCGCCGGTCCGTCGGAGGGGTCAAGCGTCGCCCTTTTGCCGTGCCACTGATTACCCTCATCTATTCTGCAAATCGGGCGGCAAGTTTGGTAGCGCTTCCCTGAGCATGGAACGCCTTGATAAATTCGACTGCTTCCCGGAAAGCCATCTCACTGATCATCTGGCAATTCTCTGCCGGAATGGCATCAATCTCCTGCTTGAAAACTGCCGTGGCATGCTTGATATCCCGGTTGTTCTCTCTGGACCATTTACGCATTTCGTCCATGAGATCCAGCGGGAATCCCGCATGGGCAATGTTCTGCCAAAGCGTGCCGATGTTCCCCTTGCGGATGCCATAATCGGAAAACCTGCCAACAATTCTCAACGGCGTGCCGGTAATGCCGTGCTGCACCAGCCCGGTAACGCCGAATTGAACCGCGGCCTGATAAATCTCGCCGGTGCGTTCAAGGTCAATGTTGACTGCCTGGCCATCAAGGTAATTGCCGCTTTTCGAGCCGTTATCTATGGCCAGCAGCTGGGGGCAAACCCCTTTGTCCTGCAGACCGGCAAGAAAAGCCGTTACTTCTGAGACCTCGGTAAGCCTGGATTCTGAGCCGACATGCTTTACTTCGCCCAGTTCGGTCTCAAGACCGAACCCAGCCTTTTGTATCGGCAAAGCCAGGTCCGCGATGATGGCAATGTTCTGCTCCAGCTGGGTGCATGACGCATCCATGGCAAATGAGGTAAAACCGGCAGCTATCTGCGCTTCGATCAGGCTTCGCGCACTGTCCCGCTCAGCCTGGGAGTTATCCGGGATGAAGATATGGTCGGCATGAATAACGAACGGCTTGGTGAAGCGACAGGATTCCGCATGTGATAGCAGAGTCGAACAGAAACTTTCAGGAGTCAGGCCGGTGTATCCCCCATCAAGGTCGCCTTCAGCCCTGCTCAATTCGAAGGCCACCACGGCATCAAGCTCTTGCGCCGCGCGCATGATACCGGGGATGACATGCATGATCCGGGGATTACACCCCATTACTATCAAGTGCTCATCCTTAAGGGCATTAAAGACGTCTTTCCCGGATAGGGGACAGACGCAACTTGAGGAACCAAGTTTCTCTTTAATGTTTATGGGAACCTTTGCCAGCAACGTGTTGGTCATTTATGCTCTCATCTTGATATTGTCTGTAAGGAAGAGTTCATTAATTTATCACCAGATACCTGGGCAGTCAAGAAGTAAGCGATCTTATGGGCAGACCGCTAACCGGCTCATACCCTTTCATACGGTTCAAATAACCGCTTGAATTCGTCCAGGGCAAACCGGTCGGTCATGCCGGCGATATAGTCGCAGATCACCCGTTCCCGCCCCACGGATTCCATCCGTTTCACATACTTGAGCGGCAGCAGGGTGGGGTGCTTGAGGTAGCTGTCGAACAGCATTGATATATAGCGCTCGGCCTTGACCCGCATCCGTTCGACTTTGTAGTGACGGTAGAGGTTCTCAAAGAGGAACCGCTTGAGTTGCCGATTTTTCTCGGCGAATTCAGGGGTGAAGTCAACAACCTGTCTGTTTACCCGGCGCAGATCATCGGTGGTTTGAATAGCGAACGCCTCAAGATTGTTGAGGGTGTTTGCCGTCAGGTCGGCGATGAACGAACCGATCAGGGCACTGATTGTCTGGCACTTGGCCCGTTCTTCGTCCAGGCCGGGAAAGCGGCGGGCAATGCTTTCATGCATCTCCTGCCACAGTTCCACCTGCTGTAGCTGTTTTATGCTCAACAGCCCGGATTTCAGACCATCGTCAATATCGTGGTTGTTGTAGGCGATCTCATCGGCAAAGTTTATAATTTGTGCCTCAACGGTCGGAACCACTCCCGGCATGAACTCATCGATGATCCCTGAGGGACGGTCATAGGGAGAGGAGTGCTTGATGATCCCTTCACGCACTTCCCAGGACAGGTTGAGTCCATTGAAGGTCGGATAACGCTCTTCCAGTTCGTCGATCACCCGTAGCGACTGGAGATTGTGCTCAAAACCGCCGCTGTTTTCCATGAGGCGGTTCAGCACCTCTTCACCGGTGTGGCCGAACGGCGTGTGCCCAAGATCATGGGCCAGGGCAACCGCCTCAGTCAGTTCCTCGTTCAGCTTCAGGCGGCGCGCTATGGCCTTGCCGATCTGGGCGACTTCCAGCGAGTGGGTCAAGCGGGTCCGGTAGTAATCCCCCTCATGATTGACAAAGACCTGGGTCTTATACTCAAGGCGCCGAAACGCCGCAGAGTGGATGATCCGGTCCCGGTCGCGCTCGAAGGCCGGCCGGGGATCGCGCAAATCTTCATGATGCTTGCGGCCTCTTGATGCGGCACTGCGAGCGGCATAGGGGGCCAGATCAGGTCTTTCCTGAGGGAATTCTTTGGTCTGCAGCATTGCTTCCACCCTTGATCAGCCCTTTTTTGCCGTTTGTTTAGGAAGTTCGAGCTTGGGTTCTTTTGCCTGGCGATACAGCAGTGCTGTTCTCCCCAGGATCTGGGCCACTTCGGCCTCGCACCCTTCGGCAAGCAACCTGGCGACCTCGTTCCGGTCCATAAGGCAGCTCTCCAGCAGCTTGATCTTGATCAATTCATGGGCATCCAACGCAATAGAGGTCTCTTTTACCAAGGCCTCGGTTACTTCGCTTTTACCTACCGTGATTACCGGCTTGAGGCTGTGCCCCAACGCTCGGAGAAATCGCTTCTGCTTTCCTGTCAGCATTTCGTTGATTATCCTTTAGAGTTTTTTATGAACGGACTTTATCACGGACAATAATGCAAGGCAATGTTTTACAGACCGGCTACAGACGAGAAATCCCTTTACATCAGCGCTGTTGTTGGGCTATTCTTCACCGGTTTATACAATCAGGAAGCAAAGGTGTTCATGTCTCACGACAATATCCGCAATTTTTCAATAATCGCCCATATCGACCATGGCAAATCAACGCTGGCCGACCGTCTGCTGGAATACACCGGGGCACTGACCGCCAGGGAGATGCAGGACCAGTTCCTCGACAAGATGGACCTGGAGCGGGAACGGGGCATAACCATCAAGGCCCAGACCGTCAGGCTCAACTACACCGCTGATAACGGCAAGGACTATATCCTTAACCTGATTGATACCCCCGGCCATGTGGACTTTACCTATGAGGTTTCCCGTTCGCTGGCTGCCTGCGAAGGCGGGCTGCTGGTCGTCGATGCCTCGCAAGGGGTAGAGGCTCAGACCTTGGCCAACGTCTACCTGGCGCTGGATATCAACCTTGAGGTTTTTCCGGTTCTCAACAAGATCGACCTGCCGGCTGCCGAGCCGGAGCGGGTTATCCAGGAGATCGAGGATATCATCGGCATCGATGCCCATGACGCGGTGCTGGCCAGTGCCAAGGAAGGGATCGGCACCAGGGAGATCCTGGAAGAGATCGTCAAGAAGATCCCGCCGCCCAAGGGCGATCAGGACGCACCACTCAAGGCGCTGCTCTTCGATTCCTGGTACGACCAGTATCAAGGGGTCATTATCCTGGTCAGGATCTTTGACGGCACCCTCAAGAAGGGGGACAAGATCCAGCTGATGTCCACCAACCGCTCTTACGAGGCGCTCAAGGTGGGCGTTTTTGCCCCAGTCATGCGCGAAGTGCCGAGCCTGTCGGTCGGCGAGGTCGGTTTTGTCATCGCCGGTATCAAGGATGTCGCCGACGCCAAGGTCGGTGATACCGTTACTTTGCTCCATCGCCAGTGCAACAAGGCCATGGAAGGATTCAAAGAGGTAAAGCCGATGGTCTTTTCCGGGCTTTACCCGATCGATACCGCCCAGTATGAACAGCTTCGTGATGCCCTGGCCAAACTCAAGCTGAACGATTCGTCCTTTTCGTTCGAGCCCGAGACCTCGGTGGCGCTCGGCTTCGGTTTCCGCTGCGGCTTCCTGGGACTGCTCCACATGGAGATCATTCAGGAGCGCCTGGAGCGGGAGTTCAGCCTCGACCTGATCACCACGGCACCGACTGTTGTCTATCGGGTCCACCGGACTGACAGCACCATGATCGAGATCGAGAGCGCGGCCAAGATGCCGGAACCGCAGCATATCGATTACATGGAAGAGCCGTTCATCCTGGCCCATATCCATGTGCCCAACGATTTCGTCGGCCCTGTGATTGCCCTCTGCGTCGAGAAGCGCGGCGTGCAGCGGGAGATCAAGTATCTGACCCCAACCAGGGTGATGATCATCTATGAACTGCCGTTGAATGAGATCGTGCTCGATTTCTATGACCGCCTGAAATCGATTTCCAAGGGTTATGCCTCCCTGGATTACGAGCATCTCGACTTCAGACGGAGTGATCTGGTCCGGATGAACGTCATGATCAACGGAGAGATTGTCGATGCCCTCTCTCTCATTGTCCATAAGGAAAAGGCCTACTACCGAGGCCGTGCTCTTGTTTCCAAGATGAAAGAGCTGATCTCCCGCCAGATGTTCGAGGTGGCCATCCAGGCGGCAATCGGCAACAAGGTCATTGCCCGGGAAACCGTCAAGGCTATGCGCAAGGATGTTCTTGCCAAATGTTACGGCGGCGATATTACCCGTAAACGCAAACTCCTCGAAAAGCAGAAAGAGGGCAAGAAGCGGATGAAGAACGTCGGTAACGTGGAACTCCCCCAAGAGGCGTTCCTGGCCATACTAAAAGTAGAGGACTAAGGACCTGACAATGGAAGATATGAAGAACTACGGTAATGAAGAAAAACCGCAGCCTGAATTCAAGCGAAAACATATAATCCGCGAATACGCAGAGTCGATCATTGTTGCCGTTATCCTGGCCCTGATCATCAGGACCTTTGTGGTGCAGGCCTTCAAGATCCCATCAGGCTCCATGGAGGATACCCTGGCAATCGGCGATCACATCCTGGTAAACAAATTCATCTACGGCACCAAGCTTCCGTTCAGCGACAAGCGCCTTTTCAAGATCCGCGACCCGAAGCGGGGCGATGTCATTGTCTTTGAATACCCGGAAGATCCCAGCAAGGATTTCATCAAGCGGGTTATCGGGGTGCCGGGCGATGTGATCCAGGTGGTGAGCAAGACAGTGATGGTCAACGCCAAGCCGTATAACAATCCCCACGAGGTTCACAAGGAGAAGGATGTCATCCCTGCTGCCCAGAACCCGCGCGACAACACCAAGCAGATCGTGGTGCCGCCCGGTTCCTATTTTGTCATGGGCGACAACCGCGACCGCTCCTACGACAGCCGGTTCTGGGGCTTTGTGAAAATGGACAAGATCAAGGGGCTGGCGTTCATCAAGTACTGGTCATGGGACCGGGAGAAGTTCCGGGTCCGCTTTGGCAGCATCGGCAAGCTGATCGACTGATGCTTCTTAAATAGATTATTGAAAAGGCCACCTCAAAGTGGCCTTTTTTATTGCAATTTAGGTTTGGAGTGAAGCCAATCCTTCAGCCGTCGCATCCCCTCGTCTATTGAAACAGTCCCCGTTATTCCCGATGGTAGGGATTTCCCCATCTTTCAATTCTCTACAAAACCGCATATAAGTATAAAATTTTTAATGGGTGGGGGCGCGTCTTCATAGTTAATCTTATGAAAATTAAGATTTATTGTTGTGGTTTTTCCCTTGTACCAGTGCAAATAGCTTATGGAGAGAAGGAGCTTCAACGGCAAATCCGTTCCCTTGGTAGCAAATGGGACTCAGCAGTTAAATTGTGGTATATCGCTTACGGCAAAATCAAAGGCACCGAGCCAGAAAAGCATATAATATTAGATGCATGCATCTAATATTATATGCTTACAACTGCTCAATAATGAGTTGGAGGGAAAAATTGACACACCGCATAATGCTGATAATCATTTTTGTCTTCCTATCAAAGATAGGCGCAGCATCCGAAGGACTCAATTATGGCGCGGTCTATGAGTGCAGGGCTATCTCTGTAACAGAGGCTATGGTGAAAGCCTGCTCTTCACAATATCCCGACATTTCAGGCCGTTCTTCAAAGGCATATTCCGCATGGCTCGCCCGAAACGCCACAAAAGCAGAGAAAACTGCGCAGACTTGCATCAAGGAGTTGCGCACATTAGCCAAGACAGAAACGGAGGAACAACAAATACTTCTGAAAATGGACGAGATCGAAAAGGAAATGATTGAAGCATTTAAGGAGAAAATGAAAACCGACGGAGTTAAAGCCTGTATCGACGCAATTAGCCAGCTCGAAGAAGGGGTTGCTGGTGTTGACCTTAAATGAAGCCAAAGAAAAAGGATGAAGCCTCCAACCAGTCAGTTAGACACCGCCCGCCCGAAAAAGCCGGGCTGGCGGGTCAACTGCCACACCGTTGGCCAATACAAAAGGAAAGAAAATAACAAACGGAGGGATTCCTGATGGAATGGTTGGACGCAATAATTGCAGACCATAAGATTAAGGCCAAAGATGCAGGAGAAGTTGCAAAGCTGGAGCACGAGAAAAAAATAAAGGAGCTTGAACAAAAAATCACGGCAACAAATCATGCCATCACTACCCTCATTAAGCCGTTATTTGAAGCTGTAGAGGCTAAGCTTAAGTCAGAAGGTTATGCGACTGAAATAACCACTACAGAGAGAGAAGAAAGACAGACGAAGCGTAAGGCATTTGAAAAAATAGCTTTAGTAATTTCTCGTAGCCATTCCACCAGTAACTTGTCGGATGGTTTAGAACCAGCTTTCCGAATTATGATAAACATCAATGACGGAAAGGCTACCGTCTCCTCTAGGACTAATACGTTCTCAGAGTTTGCTGAAAGGACTATTAGGCTCGAAAACCTGACGCCAACGATCATCGAGCCGATGCTTCAACAATATTTTAAAGAGTTTTTTGCAGTCAACTAAACTAAGGATCAGGCTGGTCTGCCTTGCGTTAGACGAGAAACAAATAAAGGAACTAATGTGATGAAAATATTTCGAGCAACAGAGAACGTATTTAACGCTGTAGATGCCGTTGTTAAGCATGGATTTGCCGCAGTCGATGGCACCAAAAGCGAAGCCGTTCCATTTTGTAACAGAATAATTGCAGCGCTGGAGCCATACAATGAAATTGAACCTATCATCGGATACGAAAATGTTCCGAATCAAGGGTACCTATACTACGTATTTGACTCGCAAAAATTCCCATGTGGAGATAAGCACTTGAAAGACAAAATACATGAGGTAGATCGGGCTAATCCAGTTTAAGACGGGCTCAGACAGGGGGGGCGCTATAAGCCTAACTTTCTTTGCCAAGGTACACAGAAAATGGCCCAACCACGCCCTACGACGCGGACGGCTAGCGCTGCCGGTCAAGGCCGCCCCGTTGGCTGAAAAATGGAATGATGAGTAGCATATTTCAAGGAGGGTCACATGACTGAGCTGTCTGTTACAAAGACCGATAATCTTAATTCCCAGATCATGCAATACGCCTGTTCTCTGCCGTACTACACCAAATATTTGGCAGGTAAACTTCTTTCCGGAACAGAAGTAACAGAAAGTCACATTAATGATGCATACGCCTATTTTCTTGAAGATGCGGGCCTGCAGGAGAAAAAACCTAGAAAAAGCATTAATATTACATGCGACAGCATCTCGAATAGCGATTACCACAATGACTTGCTTCTTAACAGTCTTTACGGGGTAGAGGGTGTGAACGCCCTTGTTGAGAAACAAACTATTGAATTTAGCCCAAAACTCACAATTATATATGGTGTTAACGGCTCAGGAAAATCTGGTTATATACGCCTACTGAAACAAGCCTTTCACAGCCGCACAACCGAACCAATTATTTCAAATATACATTTAGCCTCTGGGCATAAAGCAACTAAAGCCATTTTTGAGTTTAAGACTGATGCCGCACCCTATACCTTGAACTACCCCACCCAGAAAGATAAAACAGAATTTAAACAGTTTTCAATTTTCGATAACAAATGCGTAAGCATACATTTATCAAAAAACAGACCCGAGTTTAGACCCGCAGGACTTAATTTTTTTGCTGATTTAACTGATGCATTCAGGAGACTTGAAGAAAAAATTGAGATAGAAGTAAACACGAAAAAAGCCCCAAAGGATTATGCAGCTTTATTCGACGGCGAATCAGCGATAAGGGAATTCATGGTGAATTTGTCGGCTAAAACAAAGGCAGCCGACTTAAAGAAAATGATACCTTTTACAGAGGCAGACAAGACAAAGAGAGCAGAACTTGAAGGCCAGAAGGTTCAATTACAGGCGTTAAAAAAAGACAAAGAAATTGGGATACTAACTACCAATAAGAAGTTACTCGAAACACTGAAGACTTCGATAGCCGATAACAATAAACATTTGTCCTCCGAGGCACTTCTTGCCGCCCAGACAGCCATTTCCGATTGTATAACAAAGGATAAAATCGCAGAAAATGAGGGGCTTGAAAAATTCAAGACGGATAAGCTTGAAAACGTCGGAAGTGCAGAATGGAAAGCTTTCATTGTTGCAGCCAATAAATTTGCTATTCAGCAAGGAGATAATGGTGGACCCTACCCCAGGGACAAGGACACATGCCTTTTTTGCCGGCACCCTCTATCGGCGGAGTCGAAAAAACTAATCGAGTCGTACTGGGTCTTCATTAAAAGCCAGGCGGAACATAATGCTACAGCTGCGAATGGTGCCTTGAAGGCGACTAAAGCAGTATATGATGGATTGAAATTTGACCTTCTGCCTGATGACGCGGTTTTGACTACATGGCTTCTTGAAAACCATCCTGAACAGCTAAATGGTATTAAGGCAAGTCTGCTGATTCAGAAGGCATTAGCAGCTGATATAAGCTCAGACATTGAAGCTAAGGTAATCAATAAACGTGCAGCAGTCGTAATCGAAACTACACCTATTGACACGATTGCAACCTCTATTGACACAGCTATTGCCAAATTGCAAGAAAATGACCCTTCTGAGGACATTAAAAAACTTCAGACCACAATTACTTTTTTGAACCATAAAGAAAAACTTGAGCAGCACATAAGTAACATTGAATCATACATTGATTGTTTGAATTGGGCTGATACAGCCACTAAAGCTGCAAAAAATAATATATCTAGATTACAGGTGACAAGGAAGGAAAAGGAGCTCTCTGGAAAATACTTCAATGATGCCTATGCCACCTCTTTTAATCAGGAATGCGAAGCACTGGACGGCCATTTTGGCATTGATATAAGCCATACTGGTGCATCAGGGGCTTCCTATAAGCAGCTTTTTTTGAAAGGCAAGAATCAACCATCGCAGATTCTAAGCGAAGGGGAGCAAAAAGTTATTTCCCTGGCCGACTTTTTAGCAGAAATGAACCTTTCGGAGATTACGCGAGGCATTATCTTTGATGACCCAGTAACCTCCCTTGACGACGAAAGGAAATGCCTTATTGGCAATCGCATCGTTAATGAAACAGCTAAAAAGCAAATCGTGGTTTTTACGCACGATTTAGTGTTTGTTTCAACCCTGATTTCCATTTGCGATGCTACCAAGACGCCTTATGCCTGCCATTGGATTGAAAAACGTGATGACAAACCTGGGCATGTCTTTATTAATAGTTCGCCGTCATTCGAGAAAAAATACCGCAATTCCAACATACCAATGGCGCATTACAACGAAGCAAAAGATGCCGCTTGCCCACCTGACCGCAGAGAGTATCTGACGAAGGCAGGATTTACTGCCCTTCGCACTTGCTATGAGATGCTTGTTATCAGTGGAATGTTCAGCGATGTTGTTCAGCGCTTCGCTGAACGCGTGAGCGTTGATTCCCTTAACGAAGCTTGTTTTTGCCGTGAGTTGGCAGACGAATTACAAGATGGATTTTATCGGTGTTGTCAACACATGGAAGGGCATTCGCATAGTGACAAATACGCATATAAAAAACCAACAATAGAAAACTTTATGGAAGAAATTACCCGCTACGACGTTATTAAGGCAAAGATTAAAGCTCATAAAAAGGCGGTTAAAACTCCATAAGCTTAAGAGGCAAAAACTAACAAATTTAGGACATCAATAGGAAGCATGTAGGTACAGCCCCGGTACCAAGTATTGATATGTTGAAACATTACAACGAAGAAGTCCCAACCAGACAGACTCGCCTTCGGGAATGGCGCGGGGTCAGGTCACGATGAAGGGCTGAACCTGCCAGATCGTCCTCTGGCTGTCTTGAGCAGAAGCCTCGCAAGAGGGCCTAAGTTCCCAAAGAGTAGCGGACGGAATCCGCGAGGGCAGGGTCGGGTGCTTATAGGACACCAAGGATGGAAGTCAACAACGGAACATGCTGACAGGAACCGCCGTGTACGGAACCGTACGCACGGTGGTGTGAGATGACAGCGGGGGAGACCCCGCTTCCTACCCGATCGTGGAAATTTAAGCGGAAGGTTTAATCGATCAAGGTACATCGAGTGCCAGCGCTATCGTAGTCAGCGTTTCAATCGTCTCCTGACGCTTGCCGGTTTCGATCTGCGACAGATACGGCTTGCTTATTGCTGCCTGCCGTGTATGAAATTACCACAAATTCAGGCCTACCGTCCTTTTCGATAATCTGAGCTTTCGTTGAAGTGGTTATGTTCTCCCGGCAAGCCACTGCTTCAGCCGTCGCATCCCCTCATCTATAGAAATCCCAGGTTCATAGCCCAGATCGCGCCGGGCCGCAGAGATGTCGAACCAGTGGGCAGTGGCCAGCTCCTGGGCGACAAAGCGAGTCATCGGTGGTTCGCCTGCAAGGCGGCACGCACTCCAGATCTTTTCGCACAGGGCACCGGCGAAATAGGCCAGCCGCGGCGCTATGGTGCCGGTAACCGGTGGGATGTCGGCACTGGCCAGGATACGGTTGACCATATCCCAGAGCGGCAAAGGTTCGTTGTTGGAGATGAAATAGGCTTTGCCGGCCACGGCAGAGCCGGGGAAGAGCCGGTCAGCAGCCAGCAGATGCGCCTGCGCGGCATTGTCCACATAGATGGTGTCCACCGGGCAGGGACGGTTGCCGATCTTTCGCAACCTGCCGCTTTTGCCTCTAGCGATGATGCGCGGCACCAGATGGTTGTCTCCGGGGCCCCAGATCAGATGGGGGCGCAGGGCAACGGTTGCCAGGTCGGCCGCATTGGCGGCCAGCACCAGCTGTTCTGCCAGGGCCTTGGTCTGCGGATAGAAGGCTTCAAAGTGAGCGGGGTAGGGAAGCGACTCGTCACCCCCTTCAATGTCCCGGCCGTCAAACACCACACTGGGCGAACTGGTGTAGACCAGCCGTGAGATGCAATTGGCCCGGCAGGCAGCGATCACGTTCTCCGTGCCGAGCACATTGGCCCGATAGTATTCGCTATACGGACCCCAGACACCGGCCTTGGCGGCAACATGGAACACGATGTCGCAGCCTGCGGCAGCCTTCATTACCGCTGTGCTGTCGGCCAGATCAGCCTGGACCTGTTCCACCCCGAGGCTGGCCAATTCCGGATAACAGGTGCGGGAGATGCTAGCCACCTCATCCCCCCGGTCACGGAGCATCTTGACGATCGCTCCGCCCAGGAAACCGCCACCTCCGGTCACCAGCGCCTTCATTTCAGCTTCCTTGCGGCCCACACCGCCAGCTTCTCCCGGAAGATCTTGGCATTATGCCGGATATCGACCGGAAACGCCGGATGGAAGAGGAAGGTGTCTATCCCCTGGGTATGCAGGTGTGCCAGGGCTATTTCGCGCAGTTCCTTACGAATCTGCTCCCTGGAGCTCTTGCCCCCCCTTTCCAGCTCGATACAGATGACCGGCCGCTGATGACCCTTTGCCCCGACCCCAACCAGGGCGGAGCGGAACACCGCCGGGTGGGTATTAAAGACCGCCTCGCACGGAATGGTGAACAGGGTTTCGTAGCCGGTTTCCACCCGATGGGCCTTTCGGCCGCAGAACCAGATCCGACCCTGATCGTCCTTGCCGCCCAGGTCCCCCATCCGGTGGAAAAAACCGCCGGTTGCCGGGTCTGCGATCTTCGAAAGCCGGTCGGCCTCCGGTCGGTTGAAATAGCCGCTGGTGACCTGCGGTCCCTGGACAATGATCTCGCCGATCTTTTCCAGTGGCAGGCGGAGCGAATCGTCCCAGGTGGGAATCGGCTCGTCGCTGATGCCGATAATCTCCAGCCTGATGCCATCCACCGGCCTGCCCACGCAGACTCCGCCGCCGGCGTCGGTGATCCGCCGGGTCTCGCCCAGGATTTCGCGACTGCCGATGGAACAGACCGGCAGTGCTTCGGTGGCGCCGTAGGGGGTGAAGATCTCGGCATCGTCAGGGAGCAGGGCGCTGAACCGCTCCAGTATCGCTGGGGACACCGGCGCCCCGGCAGAGATCACCCGCTTTAAAGCCGGGAGTTTTAGCCCCTTTTCTTTGCCGTAACGACCGACCCGGTTGAGCAACGCCGGCGAGCCGAACATGGTGGTGGTTTTGAAACGGGTTGCCGGGCCGATGATCCGCTTCGGATTCACCGAGCCGGGGCGGGTGAAATCCATCTGCGGGATGATGGCGGTCATGCCTAGTGCTGGCGCAAACAGGGCAAACAGCGGGAAGGTCGGGAGGTCGATCTCTCCGGGAGTAATGTCGTAGACCTGCCGCAGCGCCTCGACCTGGGCGGCAAAATTACCGTGGCTGTAGACCGCCCCCTTGGGAGTGCCGGTACTGCCGCTGGTGAACAGGATGGCGGCGGTTTCGTCCCTTCTGGTCGCTATTGGCTCGAAACGGCTCAGGTCACTGACCGAGCGGCGGATCTCGTCAAGTGGTACCCCTCCCCAAACCTTGCCGCCGTTGACCGTGACCAGGATCTGCAGAGTGGCCTTCCCCCATCCGAGCAGCCTCCTGGCGAGATGAGCTTTAGGTACGCCGATGAATGCGCTAGGCTCGGCATTCTCCAGGCATCCCTTCATGTTCTTGGCGCCGATGCCCGGATCGATGAACACCGGCACCGCCCCGGACTTGAACAGGGCAAAGGTCAGAGCGAACAGCTCAGGTGATGGGGGAACCAGCAGCGCGGTCCTTACGCCACGCTTGATGCCGATGGCTGACAACCCGGCTGCCAGGCGGTCGCTCTCTGCATCCAATTCGCGGAAGGTCAGGGTGCGGTTCTCCTGCGGAAAGACAATGGCAGGGGTGTCGGGCTGACTCTGGGCCAGTGCGGTCAGCGGGCGGGCGATGTTTATGATGTCAGAGCGGGGCATAGGTAGTAGTTGTATATCATTTCATGAGCAGCAAACTCAAGGCCATAAGCATCATGCCGCCAATCAGCCCCAGAAGGCTGTCGTGCCCCTTGCCGTAGGCGCGGCTGGTCGGGAGCAGTTCGTCGAGGCTGATGTAGACCATGATTCCAGCCACGCCGGAAAAGAGAATCCCCATGATCTGGGGAGGGATGGCTCCGGTCTCTCCGCCAAAGAACAGCCGGATCGACAGATAGGCAACGCCGGCACCGACCGGCTCGGCCAGGCCGCTGACAAATGACCAGGCAAAGGCCTTCTTCCTGTTGCCGGTGGCGTAGAAGATCGGCACTGATACGCTGATCCCCTCCGGGATATTGTGTAGGGCAATGGCGATGGCGATGGCAATTCCCAGGTTTGGGTCGTGCAGCGCTGCCAGGAACGTGGCCAGCCCTTCCGGAAAGTTGTGGATGCCGATGGCCAGGGCCGTGAACAGCCCCATCCTGAGCAATTTCCCTTCATGGACCCCATGGTCGTGCAGTCCGGTGGCTGCGTCGCTGCCGGCGCGGCCGATGAGTGCAAAGTCGGGCATTGCGGCGTCGGGATTGCGTAGCGGCGCTGATTCGCTCTCGCCGTGGATCTCATGCGGGTTCTCCGCCGACGGGATCAGGTTGTCGATGATCCCGATCAGGAACATGCCGCCGAAAAAGGCAGCGGTATTGATCCAGTGGGCCCAGTACTCGCCATAGGCCTCGGTCAGGGCATGGACACCCTTGAAAAAGATCTCGACGAACGAGACATAGAGCATGACCCCGGCAGAAAAACCGGTGGAAACCGAGAGGAACCGGTAATTGGTCCGCTTGGCCATAAAGGCGATAGCGCTACCGATACCGGTAGCCATGCCGGCGAGCAGGGTCAGTCCGAATGCTGTCCAGAGCGGATTCAATGATTATCCTGCGGAGTCGAACGGTTTGCGAGACAGGTAGAATGCTGCGGCATTGCCGTAAAAAACGCGGCTGGCGGCTTCGGGACCAAGGGTATCGACTACTAGGGAAAAGTCACTGTGGTCATAAGGCCTGGGCGCCCTGGTAGATGGCAGGTCAGAGCCGAACATCAGGGCCTCGGGGTTGGCAGAGTGGATATCTTTCAGTGCCGTAGCCGGATCGAAATCCAGCCGACCGAATCCGGTAGCCTTCACCCGCACCCCTTTCCCTGCCAGTTTTATCAGCATGGGGAGCCCTGCCGAGGAAAGCCCCAGATGGTCGATACTTACTGCCGGCAGCCCGCTAAGGGTCATGTACAGCCCAGGCAGTTCTTTCGAATCGACATACAGTTCCACATGCCAGCGGCACAGTTCATAAACCCTTCTTGCCATACGGTCCAGCTGGCTGACCTCTTCAGAGCCGCCCCGCTTGAGGTTGAAGCGGACGGCACGGACCCCGGCAGCATCCAGTTCCAGCAGTTCCTCATCCGAAACCGTGGCCGCTAGCTGCGTCACCCCGACAAACCCTGGCCCAAGGGTCTGCAATGCTTCCTTAAGATAGCTCTGGTCAAATGCCTGGAAAGAGCCGGAGACCACGGCCCCGCCTGCCAGGTTATAGCGCTGCATCTGTTCACGATACATGGCACAGGTGAATTCATCAGGGAGGTAGCCGTTATTCGGCACCAGCGGAAACCGGTTATCGATGATATGGAGATGCGCATCAAAGAGCCTGAATTCGTTTAATTGCATCAGAGGTACTCCTCGAAATAGTCCAAGTCCTTGTGAAAGGTCTCTTCCAGGCGGTAGAGGGAGACCAGGGCAATGAGCATGCAGACACACCCCACGGCAACAGCGCCACGTTCCAGGCCGAGCTGGCCCCGTGCCCACTGGAATGACAGGGTGATCGGCACCACCATCCCCCGCACGAAGTTGGGGACCGTGGTGGCCACCGTGGCTCGCAGGTTGGTGCCGAACTGCTCGGCCGCCACCGTGACGAAGATAGCCCAATAGCCGCTGGCAAAGCCGAGAAAGGTGCAAATGCCGTAAAAGGCGGCTGGGGTAACCCCGCTAGCCAGGAAATACCAGACAACGCCAATGCCGGTCAGGATCAGGAACAGCAGGATCACCTTTTTTCTGCTTTTGAGCAGCTGGCTCAAGGCGCCGCTGGCAAAATCGCCGAAGACCAGGCCGAGGTAGCAGTACATCACGGCATTGCCGGCCGAGACCGGGCCGGTGACTTTTAGCGCCTTGGCGAATTCCGGGGAAAAGGTGATCAGGATCCCCACCACGAACCAGGTGGGGATGCCGATCAGGATCGAGTCGAGATAGCGGCCGAATCGCTTGCGGTCAGTGAACAGGGCGAGGAAGTTCCCCTTGGAGACCTCTTTCTTTTCCATGTCGCGGAACATGCCTGACTCGGCCACGGAGATTCGCAGGATCAGCAGGAGCAGCCCCAGCACCCCGCCGATGAAAAAGGCGTTGCGCCAGTCGAAGCTGGCGGCAACTGCGTTGGCCAGGATGGCCCCCGATACCCCGATGGAGGCGACGATCATGGTGCCATAGCCGCGGACACTCTTGTGGAGCACTTCCGAGACCAGGGTGATCCCGGCACCCAGCTCACCGGCGAGCCCGATTCCGGCAATGAACCGGAGCGCAGCGTAGGCCGGCAGGGAGGAGACCATGCCATTGGCCAGATTGGCGATGGAATAAAGGAAGATGGAGCCGAACATGATCTTGAGGCGGCCCTTGCGGTCTCCCAGAACCCCCCAGATGATGCCGCCGACCAGCATTCCTACCATCTGCATGTTGAGGAGGAACACCCCCTGGTTGATCAGCTCCTGTCCCTGGAGACCCAGGGATTTAAGGCTAGGCACCCGGACAATGCTGAACAGCACCAGGTCATAGATATCGACAAAGTAACCCAGCGCCGCCACAATCACCGGCAGGCTGAACACCTTTTTCCATTTCGCGGACGTCGCATCCTGTTCCATAGATAGCCCCTCCGGTAAAACTAAAAAAGTCACCTCCAGACCTGCCGGAGGTGACTCACTGTACTATCAATGAAACTGCGAATCAATATTGTTTGTTACTGCGTACCAGGAGGAATCGCCTTCTGCAAGCCATTATCCGATCAGCCGTTCGCGACCAGGGCATACTGTTCGCTTGCCAGGACAATCCTGTCGTTCTCAAGCCTTACCGGATGGGCGCTGTGTTCGAGCAGCTCGTAGAGATACTGATATTTGGCCACTTCGGACTGCTGGAAGGTCTTCCGGCCGTAATACTTGCCGGTTTGGACAAAGACATCGGTCACCCCGCGGTCGTCATAGATGGCAAAGTCAAAGGAACTGTTGGTGTCCCTGCCGCTGATGTCAAAGGTGGTCGGCAGCTCGTCACGGAAGGCGATCCGCACATTAACGCAGTCGTTGTACTGAGATAACAGTACCTTCTGTACGTCGTTATCGCCCAGCTCTTCGCGGCTGGTGACAAAGATCCGGGTGACGGTGACCCCGCGGTTGATGGCGCGCAGGTTTGCCTGGTAGAAATTAATCAGCGCCCCGCGGCTCAGCCAGCCCGAGGTCAGCGGGTCCACCGCCTTGATCTGGCTTACCGACTGGTCCGAGAGTCTGGCCCCTTCAAGGTAGAATTCGATCTCATCCAGCGGGATGTAGCCGTTCTGCAGGATCATGATGCTCTTCAGGGTGCTGGCGATCAGCTCGCTTGCCTTTGCCTTGCACTCGGCATCGCTGATCTGAGCCAGGGCAAACGGGATCTCGTGGGCCTCATGATACTTGTCGATCAGGTGCGACTTGGTTGTCTCGATATCCTGACGCACCAGGTAGGTGAACAGTGACAGCAGGATACCAAGGCCGAAGATCAGGTAGGCGGCCTGCTCGTTGTGCAGCACCAGGTGGAAGAAGATCGCCAGTCCCGAACCGACGAGAAATTCGATAAAAACTGCCATCTCCTGGATCTTTTTACTCATGTTAGTCATATATCCTCCGTAATCATCTGTTTAGGTACGGCATCTGTGGCCGGTGTTGAATGGTGAAACCATAAAAAAAGCCGGGTCGCCGAGATATCAAAGGATATTTCGGCGACCCGGCTGTCTCGGTGAGACCCTGTAGGCTTTCCGTCCCATCCTCGCGGATGGTTTAGTATTATCGTGTATCAGGCCAAGCGTGTATTAAGTTTCGTGACAATAACCCATGGTAGTTCAAAAGTCAAGGTGAAAGGCTTAATGAGAGATGTAACATGCTGAAATTAAATGGGTGTTGGCTCGATTTATACAATGCTTGCTGCAGAGGGCAGCTGCTGTCACCTGATCGTTACACGGCATTAACCAGATTGCAATGACTGTCTAATATCCTGCCAGTAAAGGTCGGTAAGGTGAAATGTTTAGTTCAGATGCGCATAGGTGGTTAGTGGCAAGGGGGATTGCATGGTAGATGCTGAGAGCATGGCATCTGTTGCCGGCGATTTGATCATCTGTCGTGATCAGGTGCAGCCTCAGGTTGTTGTGAGCAGCGTGTACGACTGGTTTTCCAGTAATCCTCTTTTGGATGCCATGGCAGTGGTTGATGGGAACAGGCCGGTTGGATTGATTACACGGATGAAGCTGTTCTATACCCTCTCAAAAAGGTTCGGCTACGAACTCCATGCGCGACATCCGATCATAGGCATAGCCGACTCGGTCCCGCTGACGGTTTTTCGGGACGAGGCTCTTGAAATGGTTATTGAGAAGGCATTTGCCCGCCAGCCGAAGGATATTTACGACGAGATCATTGTAACTGACGGTGACGGTTACTACCTGGGGATACTGTCGGTCAAGCAGTTGGTGACCCAGCAGGGTAATGCCCTGAGTAGAAGTGTACTGCTTAAAGAGATTGCAACGGCCCGTGCTGAGGAACTTGAAAGGCTCAACCAAATCAAAACCCAATTTCTTGCCAATGTCACCCATGAACTCCGCTCTCCGGTGAACGCCATTGTTGGGCTGGCCGAGCTCTTGAGGATTGCGGCCGGCAAGGGATCGCTCGAACAGGTACGGGAGCGTCTCTCGCTTATGCTGACCACTGCAACCAACCTGAGGGGGATCATAACCAACATCCTTGATCTGTCCAAGATCGAAGCGGGGAAAATGGAGGTGACGTTTCAGGCTATCGATGTCATGCCGCTTTTGAGCGAGATTGCGGAGACTACCCGTATCCTTGTGGGGGACAAGCCGGTCATCGTCACTGTCAACGGACCGGACTGTCCGGTTAACGTCATGTCCGATCCGATCAAACTGCGACAGATCATCACGAATCTTACCAGCAATGCGGCAAAATTTACCGACGAAGGGGCCATTGACATTGCACTCGCCGTTAGCGACGAACAATTTGAAATTGAAGTAAGCGATACCGGTATTGGTATCGATCAGAAAGACCTCCATTTGCTTTTTACCCCTTTCGGCCAGCTCGAGGATCCAGCAGTTAAAACCCATGTAGGGACGGGACTCGGGTTGGCAATCAGCCGAAACCTCACCAGGCTCATTGGGGGAGAAATTACAGTTACCAGCGCTCGGGGCAAGGGAACCCGATTTATCGTTTCCGCACCGATGCGACACCATTAAATAAAGGGGAGAGCAATGCAGGATAAAAAAAAGGTATTGATAATCGATGATGAAGAACTTCATCTCTATACCAGCAAAGCGTTGTTGGAGAGCGGAGCGCTTGAGGTGGTGACTTATCAGGGGTCATTCGGAGCAACCAACTACGTGAAGAGCGTGCAACCAGATCTGGTGCTGCTTGACGTCAACATGCCGGCTCTTTCCGGTGAAAACCTGGTTACTCTTATCAAGCCGTGGTGCAGGGAGCGGCGGATACCAATACTCTTCTACTCTTCCAACGATGAAGGGATACTGAGAGCCTTGGCTACAGATCATGGAGTTCAGGGCTATATCTGCAAAGGGGATATCCCCGGTCTCTACAAAAGTGTCGAGGAGGCACTTCGATAGCCTGCCACCGTCGGCTATGGAATCAACCAGCTCGGCGATCAGACAGGTGAGTTCAGCAGCTTCAGGCGGATCTCTGGATGAATTCAGCAATCAACGGCACGACCTCGTCCTTGGCGTCTTCGAGGATGTAGTGGCCGCAGTCGGGGTAGGAGTGGACCTCGGCATTGGGGAAGCGTTGCTGCCACTCAGCCAGGAAATGGCGGTCGAAAACGAAATCCAGCTCGCCCCAGACGATCAGCATCGGCAGCTCTTGGAATTGGGCAATACCTTCAGACACGGCAGAGACGATGTCATATCCCTTGTCTCCGGGTGTCAGCGGGATATCCTGCACGAAGCGGAGAGTGGCGATCCGGTTCTGCCATGAGTCGTAGGGGAGGCAGTAGAGACGCTGCAGTTCCGGAGTCATCGGGTTCCGTTTGCAGCCGACCCTGGCCGCGCCCCTGGCAAAGGCGTTGCAGCCGCGCACCAGCAGGGTGCCGATAACGGTATCGCGGCAGATGCGCAACCCCAGAGGAAACGGTTTCTCTTCCGGGAGGTGGAAGGCGCCGGTATTCAGCACCACGATCCGCTCGATCCGCTCCGGGTGGAGAATTGCCCAGGCCATGGCGATCATTCCGCCCCAGTCATGCACCACCAGGGTGATCTTCTCCTGCAGGTCGAGATGGTCGATCAAGCGGTTGAGATCGTTCACCCGGCGGGAGAGGGTGTAGTCGTAACGGTCGTCACCAGGCTTGTCCGAGAGGCCGCAGCCGATATGGTCCGGCACGATACAGCGCCGGCTGCCCCGGAGCGCCAGCACCAGGTTGCGGTAGTAGAACGACCAGGACGGGTTGCCATGGACCATGACCACCGGCGGCCCGTTCCCCTCGTCGAGGTAGTGGTAGCGGAGGCCGTCGAGGTCGAGGTAGTTGCTGGTAAAGGGGTATTCGGCTTTGAAAGCGGTTGTCACCACTGGACTCCTAACATTAAACAGTTCAAGCCGCTGCCGATCCCCAGCAGGGCGACTTTCTGCCTCGGTTCCAGCATGTCGCGCTCCTCGGCTACTGCCATGGTCAGCGGCAGCGACACGGTCCCCATGTTCCCCAGGTATTCAAAGGTGGTGAAGTCCCGGTCATCAGGTATTCCCAGGGTCTTGAGGATGGCGCTCTGGTGGGCCGAACCGACCTGGTGGCAGATGATCCGGTCCACTTCGGCGGTCTGCCATTTCAGCTCGTGGAGCAGCGCGGCCCAGGTCCTGCGGCCCAGTTCCACCCCGAAATTCATGACACTCACCGCGTCGGTGCGCATCGACTGGCTGTAGCCGCCCCGGCCATCAGGGGTCACCCCCCAGAGGCATAGATCGTGGTGTTCCGGGGCTGCCTGGGTAACCCCGCCGACCAGCCTCCGCTTTTCCGCACCCGAAAACGAACCGTCGCTAAGCAGCACCGCCACAGCACCGGAGCCACCGGTAAGGGTTGCCAGGGATACGGCAAAATGCTCCATGCTCCGTTCCTCCAGCATGGCGGCGATCATGATGTCGTTGATCTCACGGGCGCTTTCGCAGGATACCACCAGCCCGGCCCTGATCTGGCCGAGTTCAATCCGGTTGGCCACCTCCAGGATGCCGTTCAGCACCCCGAGGCAGGCGTTGGAGATATCGAAGATGGCGCAGTTTCCTTTTATATCGAGCCCGGCAGCCACTTTGCAGGCAGTGGCCGGCTCGAACTGCTCCCGGCAGACTCCGGTGTAGATCAGCGCGCCGATATCGGCTGGGGAAACCCCGCTCGAATGAAGCGCCTTTTTGGCCGCAGCGATCGCCCCTTTGGAGAGCGGATAGCCCGGTTCCCACCAGCGCCGCTCGCGGATGCCGGTAAGTGCCTGCAACTGGCCCGGAATGAAGCGGAGTGCCTTGTAAAGCGGCTCCAGCCGAGCTTCCAGTTCCGACGATGTGACCACCACCGGCCCGAGTTCGTAGCCGAGGGACTCTATGAAAACCTTGGAATACTTCATCCGTTTCTACTCCACAACTACAGTGAACTGGTTCATCTGGTAGATCATTTTGCCATCGACCGACAGGAACCCGTCGGCGGTCAGGGTGCGTGCCTGCTCATCGGTTGCGGTGATCCAGGCCTCCACAGTAACGCGGCTGTTGCTTGGAACGATCTGGCCGCGGTACAGCCAGCGGTGCCTTGCGCCAAGGGCGATGACAGCGGCTTTCGGCATGCCGAAACGTTCATGGGCAGCATATTTGAGCAGTTGCAGGAACGATTCGAGGCCGAGCGAGCCGGGGGTCACCGGGTCTTCGAAAAAGTGGGCCTTGAAGAACCATTCGTCAGGATCGACATCTTTGATGCCGCGGATGTAGCCAAGCCCTGCCGGTCCACCGTCAGGGACGAACAGCTCGATCCGGTCGATCATCCGCAAAGTTTTTTCCGGGAACGGCGGCTGTTCAGGGTAGGGGAGAGAACTGCCTCGATCAAGCTCGGCAGCAGTGGGCTGATACGGATTGGCGTCGCGGATGCCGACCTGGTTGGCCAGCGCCTCTCTGGAGAAGAAACCGAACATGGTCTCGCCGTTGTAGACGAGCCCGCTGCGGTCGGCCACACTGAAATCGAATTCCTGGATGATCATGCCGCCACTGGTGGCAACCTTCTTCATGGTGGCAACCGCAGTGAGGGTGCCACTGTCAGGCGTCACCGGCCGGTGCTGGATGGCGCTCCCTCCCAGATTGCGGAAGGACAGATCTACCGGCGAAGTGAGGGCCGAGCCGACATAGGCGGCCAGCCAGCCGCAGGGCTGGAGCGCTGCCTCAAGCAGCACGGCGAACGGCATGGCCGGTTGCCGCTCTGCAGTAAAAAACCAGGCATCAGCTGGCAGATCGTATTGGGCTTCGGCCATGGCACCGGCGGTCATCTGCCATGGTTCCCCGGCCAGCCCGGTTATCCGGTCCATGAACTGGAACGGTGGGCCAGGGAGCCGGGCGATCTTCCGGCCGGAGTCGAAGATCCGGTACGGCTCGCCGAACCCTAGCGACGGTTTGCCGTTGCTGTAGGCAAGGATCTGTTCCTTGGTGTAGATGGCAGGCTTTGTGATATCTGCAGCAGGTGCGCTCCACAATGCCGCCAACTGCTCTTGAGTGGTGCCGGTGAGCCGGACCGACATGTTGGTGATCTCGACGATCGGGCGGCCATCGGCATACATCAGGGCATCGCAGATGGCGTACGGCTCCGGACCATAGCCGAGCTCGCGGATGCTGACCTCGTACCCGGCCACTTTGGTTGTTTCCAGTACCTGGCCGCGGCAGCGGAGCCCGCTGGCGATGCCCGGAACCGGCTCCCACACGGAGCGTTCTGCCTCTGCCACCCAGCCCATCCTGAGTAGGAAGATCCGGAGGGTGTGCATGCAGCATTCGTACATCAGGGTGCCGGGCATGACCCGGTCATCGACGAAATGGCAGGTGAGGAACCAGTCGTCCGGCTTGATATCAGCTTCAGCGCGGATGATCCCCAGGCCGTACCTGCCGCCGGTCGGGTCAATCTCGTTCACCCGGTGCACCAGCCGCATCAGGTTGCCCGGTATGGTCAGGGGGTCGGAAATGGCGAGTCCGGCGAACCGGTCACCGAAGCAGCCTGCCAGGTCCCCCTGCCGGAGACGGTCCAGCTGCCCGGCGCTGTAGCTCTCCCGTGCCATCGGCACCAGCTCCTGCCAGTCCGCAGGGCGGATGCCGGATGTGGGGCGGAGGTCAAGGGCCGGGCGGACGATCCCCTTGCCGGCTGCCAGCTCTTCCTCGGAGAAGAAACCGGCACAACCGTCGCGCATGGTGAGCAGCGGTTCGTTGTTGACCGTGGCGTCGAACCGGAAACGGAACAGCCAGGTGTCCCCCTGGCGGAAGAACCGCTCGATCCGGATGTCGTAATGGATGGTGTCGCCCGGTCCCGGCAGCCCGCGGTGAAAGGTGACCACCGCGTCCAGCAGCCGGTAGACCGCCAGGCCGCGGGTGATGAAATCGATGCCGAGATAGCCGGAAAGGAACAGGTCGGCCTGACCTGCTTCCACGGCGATGCAGGTCGGTATCCGGCCGCCATCCAGGTACCAGGCGCCTGGGTGGATGTCGTGTTCGGTGACCACTCGGCCGTTGGTCATGGATCTGGCTTCCCCTTCAAGGGTAACGATCCGGTCCACCAGCATCAGCGGCTCGTCCGGGAGCCGGACCCGGGTCGGGAAGGTGTCGGCCTCGCTGAAAGAAGGGCCGAGCATCTTGGCAACGGACCCGCGGGCAAATTCCAGGCAGAGCTCCCGGTCAAATACTGCTTTTTTTGCCGGTGTTGACAGCGGGGCAGGGGCAACTGCCGGCATTGCCGGGGCTTCCATGGGGAGCTCACCACCAGGTTCGTCCTGCAGGGACATCTGCAAGGCAATGGCATCGGCCATGGATTTGGCAAGGGAGTCGCTCAACCGGAGAAAGGCCTCGTGTGCCTTGATCTGCGCTTCCTGGGACGCTGCCAGCTCGCGGAGTAGCGGATCGTGGGTCGGTTCAGCGACTTGTGATGCCGGAATCCGAGGAGGCTCTTGCGGCGCAACCGATAGTGTCGGCTTAGCAGCCACCGGTTGCCGGACAGCAGGCGCTGGTTTGCCTTGAGGTTGTTTGGGCGGGCTAAACGGTTTGCCGCCGATGACAAGCTGCACAACAGAGCCGGTCGACGTTGATGCTGTACGGATCGCTGGTTCTTGAAAAAGCGGGGCCAGATCAAGCGCCACTCGCTCGCTAACCAGATTGGCCAGCATCCGGACTACAAGCGATGCCGCGTCCTGACCCTGGTAACAGGCTGAACGAGCCAGATGGGGGCGCCCCTCCAGGATTCGGTAGATCATCCTGCTGCAGGAACTGCCCGGCCCCATCTCCAGGAACAGCCGCACTCCGGCATCATAGGCCGAGTTGACCACTGCCGGGAAATCGATCCCTTCGACCGCCTGGGCCAGGATGGCGTCGGCCGCGCTGTCGCGGGTCACGTCGTAGGAACGGCCCCTGGCGCCGCTGTAGAAGGTGATATTGGCAGGAGCCTTGGTGTTGAAGAGATGCAGGTCGTGATACGGCTCCGCAACTTCCTTTGCCACCTCGCAGTGGACCGTGGTGACTCCGGCCAGGGGGTGAAAGCGGCAGCCGAGCATAGCGACCATCCGCTTGACGCCCTTGGCATCGCCGCCGATGACGCACTCGTCCGGGGTGTTGACGATCAACAGGTAGACATGGGCCGTGGTCCGCAGGGCATGGCGCACCTCACGGGCCGTCGCCTCAACCACGCCGATGCTCCAGGCGACCTCCTTGCCATCAGGGAGTCCCCAGGCCTTCCTGGCTGCCCGGCACTCTCCGGCAAGATCCCTGGTGAACAGGGTGGAGGCGTTCATCCGGGAGAACATCAGGTCCCGATCCTTCCAGGCGCGGAGGGCGAACAGCCCGGCCGATTCTCCCAGGCTGTAGCCGATCACCGACTGTGGCTCTACGCCGAAACTCCGGACAATGTCGCTCACGGCGCAACCAGTGGCCACCTGACCGAAGATGACCGCCTTATGGTCGTTATTGAGTTCATCTAACGGTGCGCCGCTCCAGAACAGTTCGGGCCGGAACTGGTCGCGCAGGCGCTGGTTCTCGCTGTCCTGGCGGCGATAGATAGCCGGCCAGCGGGAGGAGAGTTCCAGACCCATCGCGGGGAAGTGGTTGCCGGAGCCGGGGAAGACAAAGGCTATTTTGCTGTCCCTGCCGAGCGGCCTGGTCGAATAGAACAGCCGGTCGCGCAGTGCTGGATGGGTTATGGGCGCTTCTTTACCGGATAACACCGACTCGATGCCGAGATCGACCAGTGCGTTCAACTCCTCTACCGTCCTGGCGACAAGGGCAACGGCGCGTGGTTGGTCGCCTTTTGCTGTCAGCCGCTCATAACATTGCCGGGCCAGGGAGGGTAGCTCCAGGTCAGCGGCAGCGCTGCACCGTTTTTTGAGCAGCTCTAATTCCTGATGCAGCTCTGAACCGTTTTCGCCGGCAACCGCAAACAGGTATTCGTTCAGCCTGCCGGTAGGGGCGATCCGCTCCTGTTCTGCCTGTGTTGGAAGCCTTTCCCACCCCTCCAGGATCAGATGGCTGCAGCTGCCGTCAATGCTGAAAGAAGATATCCCCGCTCGACGCGGGCCATCGGCCCTGTTGCGCAGCCAGTATCGCGGGGAGTCTGGAAGGGTAAGTTGCTGGATGGCTGAGAGTTCCGCGGCAGGCGCTTCTATTCCACGGCATCCGGGGATGATCTCCTGATAGAGCGCCAGGCAGCCCCTGACGAATGACGCCAGGCCGGATGCCGCGCCGCAATGGCCGATATCACCCTTGACCGATGATATTGAGCATCTGCGGGGCGTTGTTCCCTTTGTTTTGGCAAACAGGGCGGCCAGGGCCTTGGCCTCCATCCGGTCCTCTGCCGGGTGGCCGCTGGCAGCAGCCTCCAGGTAATCCACGGATGAGCCGGCACCGGCATCCCGATAGGCCATCTCTACTGCGCGGCAGTAAGCGTCGCTGCCGGGCAACAGCGTGGTGCCGCTGCTGGAACCGATGCCACGGATTACCGCATAAATTCTGTCGCCATCCCTCTCGGCATCTTCCAGTCTCTTCAAAACTACTGCGGCTGCGCCTTCGCCGATCAGGCTGCCGTCTGCCTGGGCATCAAACGGAACGCCCCGACCCGAACGGGAGAGCGGCCTGACTGCGTGGTGACCCAGTACGGCACGGATATCACCAGCCATGTCAACGGCACCCACCAGAGCACGGTCGGTTTCTCCCTTTTGCAACAGCCTGACCGCAGTCTCCAGGGCCTTGATTCCGGAGTTCTCCTCGCTGGAGATGGTGAAACTGGGTCCGCCGACCCGGAACTCCCTGGCGATCCGGCTGGCAACAACGCTGCCAAGGGCGCCCATGGTCCGGTTAGCGGTCAGCGCAGGACCGGCGGCATCGCGCAGGCTCTTGGTCCATTCTGCCATGTCACCGGCAGAGATTTCGCTACCGGCCTTGACAGCCCAACCTTTGGCCCGTTCGGCCAGGGACCAGCGGTAGCTGAAGTTGGTGCTGTTCAGGTCAAGGGCAATGCCGATCAGAACGGAACTGTTGAGGTTATCGTCGCGGTCGAGTCCGGCGTCCTCCATGGCAGCGGCGGCAGACTGCAGCATCACCAGCTGCTGCGGGAGCATTTCCTCCATCTCCCTCGGCGGAATCCGGAACTTTTCAGTCGGCACCTGGACATCACCCAGGAAGAACCCGGCAAAAGGGGTGGACTCCAGCCCCTCATTCTTGAACCATTGGTTGTTCTGGGCACCCCACCAGTTGGTCGGCGGGGTCGGCTGCATCGAGCTGTCATGGCCAAGAACCCGCTCCTGATAGGACCTGAGAGACGACCAGGGGCCGAACCGGGCATCCATGCCGACTACCGCAATAAGTGGCCGGTTATCGCTGTTCGTTGTCTGGTTTGTCTGAATTTCGGTTTCCGGCAGCCATTCCTCCACCAGGAGGTGGGCGTTGATCCCGCCGAAACCGAAGGCGCTCACCGCCGCTCGCCTGGGAACCCCCTCTCTCCTGCGGTTCCAGGCCGCTTGCTCTTTCAGAACCGTGAACGGGGAGTTGTCCAGCTCCATGCCGGGTTGCGGGGCGTTAAAGCCGGCGGTAGGCGGGAGCGTCTCCTGCTGCATCGAGAGCAGCACCTTGGTGAGCGCTGCGGCACCAGCCGCGGTCAGGAGGTGGCCGATATTGGATTTTACGGAACCGATGACGCACCGGCCAGGCTCAGCAGCGCTCTCGCTCCATAATTCCCGGAGGCTTGCTACCTCGGTGGCGTCACCGACCGGGGTACCGGTGGCGTGACACTCAATCAGGTCCACATCGGACGGCGACCAGCCGGCCTTGGCATAGGCGGCACGCATCGCCCTGAGCTGACCTTCGGACATTGGGGCCAGCAGGCTGCCGCCAACATCGTTTGCCACGCCCACGGCGCGGATTACCCCGTAGATCCTGTCGCCATGGGCAACGGCATCCTCGGTCCGCTTGAGCAGGAAGATCCCGGCCCCTTCGCCCACGACCAGACCGTCGCCGGTTGCATCGAAGGGGGCGCATATCCCCTTTTTGGAAAGCGCCCGAAGCTGAGAAAACCCCATCTGGGTATAGAGCGGGTCGGGACGGGAGAGACCGCCGGTGAGCATGGCATCGCAACGGCCTTCCAGGAGTTCGTCCATGGCGAGTTTTACGGCATAGAGTGAGGAAGCGCAGGCGGCGTCGAGGGTGAAACTGCCGCCGCCCAGCCCGAGGGCATGGGCGAGTATTCCGGCCGGAAGTCCGGCAACGTAGCGGTTGAGGGGATCGGTGGCCACAGCATCGCTGCTGGTGCCGAGAAGCGCTTCTTCGAAGCTCTTTCCGAGCCATTGGCGGGTAAGGAGAGTGGATTTCTCGCTGGGCAGCGCCAGGTTGCCGATAATCACCCCGATCCGGTCGCGGTTCAGCTTTTCGGTGATTGCGTCATCAAAGGCGCGCTTGCCGGCGTGGAGCAGCAGATGAAACAGCGGGTCCAGATCGGCCAGAAGGGCCGTGTCAATGGCAAGACCTGAAAGATCGGCCAATGGCGGGATCTCGTTGATAAAGCAGCCGCGGCGGGAATAGACGTGGTCCGGTTTTCCTACCTCCGGGTCATAGGCCACGTCAACGGGGATCTGCCAGCGTCCGTCGGGGACCTCCCGGGCCGCACTCCTGGCGTTGCTGATGTTGTCCCAGAACCGGCCGAGATCGTGGGCGTCCGGGTATATTCCCCCGATGCCGACAATGGCGACTGAAGAACCGCGTGCGTTTTTCATGCTACGCCGAGCTGGTGCAGCTGGTTACGCTGAAACGCTTTCTGCAAGGACGGGTCGATAACGCATTCGTATCCTTCCATCCGGGCGATGAGCTTGCCGGTCTGGCGGTCCAAGAACTCGATGTCGGCAGTGGCCGAATGCTCGTGAACCTCGGTGACGCGGATCATGACATGGGCGCCGTCGCGCGGGAATGCCTCGCTGAACTGGCGATATCTCCCGGCGAAAGTGGGGAGTGACCCTGCCCCGGTACGATCAAAGCTCCAGAGGATCATCATCTGGAAGGCGCAGTCCATCACCAGCGGATCGGTCAGCCAGCTGTTCCGCAGTGGCTGGCTGATCCAGCTGGCCGGTTGCGGCGCGCCTTTGACCATGGCTGAGATCCCTTTCGGCGAACAGCACTCGACCTCTTCGATCCCCTGCAGGTCCGGACCGTGGAACAGCCGGTCCTTGTCATAGATGACCCCGTTGTGGGGCACGAATGGGGTGGCCGGCAGCTCGGCAATGGAGCGGATACCTTCGGGAAGACGGGTAGCCAGTACGATCTCGGTCCGCACATGAAGCTGGTCCTGGCCGTTGGCCGAACTGCTGTGCAGCTCGATTGGCACCAGGTGGAACGATTCCTTCTTTTCGACCTTGCCTGCCAGTATCCGGAGGTTGCACGGCGCACTGCCGTCGAAGATCACCCCCTTGAAGATGCGCAGATCGTTGAAGCCATGAAAGCGGAGGCCGGGGTTACTGTGCAGGGCGCCGTGGGCGAGCCACTCGACGATGACCGCCATCGGTAGCACTGCCTTGCCGTCAATGACGTGGGATTTGAGGAACGGATAGTTATTGACGTTCAAGGTGATGGCAAGCGCTTCGGAAAGGGGTTTGACCCGTGGCGAAGCAGGTTTTGCCTGGGGAACGGTCTTGCCTCCGGCCAGTGCCACCACTTCCACCGGGGCATCCGCAGCAGCAATCTCGCGGATCAGAAGTTCACTTCCTTCTTTGAGGCCGATGAGGGCGATCCCTTCGTCACTGAATACCTTTTTCAGGGAATTGGTGACCATGCCGCCATCCCAGGGGCCCCAGTTGATGCAGACGGTTCGGCATCCCGGCCGGCGCCGGGCCTCGACCTGGGCCAGCTTGTTGAGCACTTCATTGGCAACGGCGTAGTCGACCTGACCGGTACGGCCAAAGCGGCCGGTGGTTGAGCCGAACAGGGCTATGAACCTGAGGTCGTCTTTTGCCGTGGCATCGAGCAGGGCACGCAATCCCGCAACCTTGGTCGAGTAAACCTGGGAGAACTGTTCCCGGGTTTTGTCGGTTATCAGGCGGTCGGCAAGCACCCCGGCGCCGTGGACAATGCCGCGGATCCTGCCATGCTTGCGCCGGATCTCGTCAAGTAGCGGCGTTATCTCTTTCTTGTCGCGGATATCGAGCGACCGGTAGCTGACCGTGGCGCCGCTTGCCTCTATCCTGGCAATGGTCTCTTTCAGCTCCCGTCCGGCAATGATCGAACGGTAACGCTCCTCGACCTCTTTGGGGAACAGCTTCTCACCGGCGTGTTTGAGTATGGCGCGCTTGATCCCTGCTTCGTCGCCAAGCTGTGACAGCCACTCCGGCTCAATTGACGGTTCCGGGCTCCTGCCGAGCAGCACCAGATGGGGCCTGAAAGCCTCTGCCAGAGCGATGGCCGTGGCGGCAGTCACTCCGCGGCCGCCGCCGGTAACGATAACTACTTCTCCCTGGTTCAAGGTGGCGCCTTCAGCCGGTGGCAACTGAGGGAGTTCGGCCAGGGAAAGGGAGGTTCTGCCCTTGGGGGTCAGGCCGACTTCGACCGGGCCGGACGAGAAGATCTCTTCGGCAACTGCCCCGGCTGCCGCCGCCTCGTTGGAGAAGCTCCCGAGATCTATCGCTTTGCACGATACTTCCGGCCACTCCCTGGATGCTGTCTTGGAGAGACCGGCAAGACCGCCGGAAAGCGGGTCAATCAGGGTGGTGCCGGCCCCGCAGCCGAATTTGCCGTCCAGCCGGGACACGGTGACGAAAATAGCGCCGCCGGATGAACCTGCACGCCGCAGCGAAAGTGATGCCTTGCGCAGCAACAGGAACGATTCTTCGATAAAACTGTCGCTGGTGCCGGTTGATGGAGCACAGACAACCAGGCCTGAGAGTTCCGAGTCCGGGAGGTTGTCAATCGAATCGCCGGGAGCAATCATCCGTACCGCATGGCCGCGGCTTCTCAGGTTAGAGGCGAGTTCTCGGGGGAATTGCGAACCGTTGTCGGTTATCCAGAATTCGCCGCCAGGGGCGACTTCCAGTTTTTCCGATGCCGGCTGGAGCTGCACCGGCACGATGGCGCTCCGGTTAACAACGGTTGCTGCGGTAGCGGCAGCTGAAGGCAGGGAATTGACAGGCTTCGGTGCCGCTGCCGGGGCATCCTGGTTCACCGCGAGACCCCCCTGCAGGTGCTGGACAATTTCCCCCAGGGTGTGCAGTGTTCCCAGATGTTCGGGGCCGATGACCGGTGCCTCGGGGAGCCGCTCCTGGAGGGTCGAAAGGATCTCGACCCGCTTGATCGAGTCGATGCCGAGGTCAGAATCCAGCCCCATGCCGAGTTCCAGCATCTCCACCGGATAGCCGGTCTTGTCACTAACCACGGAGAGGAGAGTCCCGGCAATATCTACTGAAGCTGTCGGTGCCGATACGGCAGCGGCTGCTTCCGGAGCCGGTGCCACGGAGACCGTTCCTGCTCCGAGAAAGTTGGCGATCTCGCCGAGGGTGTGGAGCGTACCCAGATGTTCCGGGCCGATGACGGGTGCTTGCGGCAGTCGCTCCTGTAAGGCGGAGAGAATCTCGACCCGCTTGATGGAATCGATGCCGAGATCAGAATCCAGCCCCATGCCGAGTTCCAGCATCTCGACCGGGTAGCCGGTCTTGTCGCTGACCACGGCCAGCAGGGCGTCGGTAACAACAGTCGAAGAAGGAGTTGGCGCCGGGCTGGGAGCAGTCACGATATTCGTGGGTGCTCCTGATCCAAGGTGCGTGGCGATCTCACCCAGGGTATGCAGTGTCCCCAGGTGTTCCGGGCCGATGACCGGCGCTCCGGGGAGCCGCTCCTGCAGGGTGGAAAGGATCTCGACCCGCTTGATCGAGTCAATGCCGAGGTCAGAATCCAGCCCCATGCCGAGTTCCAGCATCTCCACCGGATAGCCGGTTTTCTCGCTGACCACGGTGAGCAGGGTCTCGGTGATATTATTGGCGGAGGCTGCTGGCGCTGCCTGAACAACGGGTGCTGCAGACGCTTCGCCTGCACCCAGGTGCCGGGCGATTTCGCCCAGGGTGTGCAGGGTGCCCAAATGTTCGGGGCCGATGACCGGCGCTCCGGGAAGCCGTTCCTGCAAGGCCGAAAGGATCTCGACCCGTTTAATCGAGTCAATGCCGAGATCCGAATCCAGCCCCATCTCCATTTCCAGCATCTCTTCGGGATAGCCGGTTTTCTCGCTGACTACGGCGAGGAGCGTCTTGGAGACTTGATCTGTGGCGCCAACCGTTGGTACAGGCAGTGGTTGCGCCGGAGTAATGGCTATTGGCGCTGGTTGCACCGGCGGCATTACTGGTGGCTCCGGCAGTGCGAAGCTTGGCGGAGCAGCAGGAGCGACATAAGGCACGCTGCCGCTGTTGAGAAGATTGTGCTGTTGGGCCAGAAGCATCTGCAAGGTTCTGCTCGCCGCTTCCTGGCCTTCGAGAAAACGCTGGTGCAGGCGTGCCGTGTCTTCCTGCATCTTCTGCAGTACCGCCATGCTTTCGCGGGCAACGCGGAGCGACTCCGCAACGCTTTCCCTGGGTGCCTGCGGTGAAGGAGCAGGCACGATTGGCTGCTGGGCAGCGCTGTTTGGCACAGCCGGCGCCGTGTGCCCTTGAGCAAAAGTCCTCGGGGCGACAGGCGGCCGTTTTGCCTTGGGTTTTACATAATTGGCGCCGCAGATGGGCACGGTCATGGCCGGTTTTTTGCCACTTGCTGTTGCCGGCGGCCGATAATCGGCATCCCAGGCAGTCAGTTTCAACTGGTGACCGTATACCGCAAGCTGGGCCAGTAGGCGGGCGAGATCGGCAATGCCTGTCCGCTTGCCGTTGGATGAGTCGAGCGCAACGGAAACATGCTCCCGGTCGCCGAGGATCGCCTTGATCAGGCCGGTGAGACGGGTGCCAGGCCCGACTTCGATGAAGGTGCGGATTCCGGCACTGTACATGGCCTCGATTTCTGCGACAAACTCCACTGGTTTGGCCAGCTGGTTTGCCAGCAGAGTCTTGGCCTCTGCTGGCGCAGAAGGATAGATGTCGCCGCTAGTGTTGGCATATACGGCAATTCTTGCCGGGTTCAGGTCAATGGCGGAGAGCGCCTCAAGGAACGGTTCTGCCGCGTCGGCGACCAGCGGGCTGTGAAATGCCGCTGCCACCGGCAGTTTCTTGGTCTGGAGCTTCCTCGCAGCGAATGCCGCGCAAGCGCGATCGATCTCTGCGCTGCTCCCGGATAGCACCGCCTGAGTTGGTGAGTTGCGGTTGGCAATCACCAGTTCCAGATGTTCCTCGGCAATGATCCCCTCAATAACAGGCAACGGAGCAGGTACGGCCAGCATGCTTCCCCGGTCGCCGTCACCCCTGGCCATTAGTGCCCCTCGGAGGCCAGAGAGCGCATGGAACGAGGGCTCGTCCAGGACGCCGGCAACGCATAGCGCCGTCAGTTCGCCGTAGCTGTGGCCGGCAACGGCATCCGGCTCGATGCCGAATGTTTCAAGCAGCCTCATGGAGCCAAGACTAACCGCGCCGATTGCCGGTTGGGCAACATCGGTGGCGCGAAGTTCTGATTCCTGCCGGTCGCGGGTATCGGCACCGAACGATTGCAGCGGATAGATAAAATCGGAAAGCCTGCTGGTGCCGCGAGCAGTAAAGCGCTCATCAGCGGCTGCGATGACCGAGAACAGCTCGGGAAAGCTACAGGCCAGATCGCGCTGCATGCCGAGATACTGAGACCCCTGGCCCGGAAAGACGACCCCGGTCTTGCCCCCTGCAGCGGCACTGGAGAAACAGGCGCCGTCCGGTGTCTGCCAGGCGGCTGCCTGGTTGCTGCGGAGCATGGCCTGGGTATTGGCGAACATGGTGGTCAGGCTGGTGCGGTCCTTCTCAACCACCAGCGCCAGGCGGCAGGGGGCCGACGGCTCAAACTCCAGGCGGAGCTTGGCGCCACGGGTACGAAGCTCATCCCAGGTGAGGTCGGTCGGGAATTCGCTCAGAACCTCTTCCAGCTCGCTCCGGTTTGATGCGGCAAACGCTAGGATCTGGACCGATCCATCCCAATCGATTGCGGTTTTTTCCGGGAGGTACTCTTCCAGCACGGTATGAAAGTTGGAGCCACCAAAGCCAAAGGCGCTGACCGCAGCGCGTCTCGGCACTCCTTTAGGAGATAGCCAGGGACGTTTCTCTGCATTCAGGTAAAAAGGGGTCTTGCCGCCTGTTACCTCTTCTAGCGGATTGGTCACTTTGATGGTGGGGGGAATAACTTTGTGGTGCAGCGCCAGCGCCGCTTTAATCAAACCGGCGGCTCCTGCTGCCGCCTTAGTGTGGCCGATCTGCGACTTTACCGAACCAAGGGCACACCATGGCTGGTCAGAATCGCCATAGATCTCGCGCAGTGCCGAAACCTCCACGCCGTCTCCCACCTTGGTCCCGGTGCCATGTGCCTCCAGCAACCCGATGCTTTGCGGGGTCACCCCGGCGTTTTCGTAGGCGTTTTTCAATGCTTTTTTCTGGCCACCGGCACTTGGCGCATAGATAGCGTCACCTTTGCCGTCGCTGGACGAGCCTATCCCCTTGATCACCGCGTAGATGCGATCTCCGTCGCGCTCGGCATCGGCCAGCCGTTTGATGACCACTATGCCGAGCCCTTCGCCGAGAATAGTGCCGTCACCGGAAGCGTCGAACGGCTTGGCGTTGCCGGTTGGCGAGAGGGCAGGGGTCTTGCTGAAACACATATACATGAAGATATCGTTAAAGGTGTCGATCCCGCCGGTTACCACCATGTCCGACTTGCCGGTGGCAAGCTCCATGCTGGCAAGGTGGAGCGCGCTGAAGGAGCTGGCGCAGGCGGCATCGACCACGCAGTTGGTCCCGCCCAGGTCGTACTGCTTGCTGATCCGGCCTGCCACCACATTGCCGAGCAGCCCTGGAAACGAGTTCTCCTGCCACGGGACGTAGGAGTCGGAAATGCGCTGCACCACGTCTTCTGCCACGGCGTCTTCCACCCCGGCCTCTTTCAGGGCCTTTTTCCAGAGCGGGTGGCCCAGCCTGGCCCCCAGGGGTATCACCAGTTCCAGAGTTCCGGTCACGCCGAGGATTACGCTGACCCGGTTGCGGTCATATTGGCGGTCCGGGCCGTAGCCTGCATCCTTGAGCGCCTGACCGGCTGCGACAAGACCGAGCAGTTGCGAGGTGTCGATCGCTTCAAGGGTATTGGGAGGGATATTGAATTCCAGCGGGTTGAACTGGAGTGGCGAGAGAAAGCCACCACGTTTGCCGTAGGTAAAATCCGGGGTCTTCTGGTCAGGTGAATAGTAATCTTCCACGCGCCAGTGGGTCGAGGGGATATCGGTGATGGCATCGATCCCTTCGCGGATGTTTGCCCAATAAGTCGTCTGGTCTTCGGCTTTGGGGAAAAGGCAGCCGATTCCCACTATTGCCAGCCGTGCTGAGTTGTCCCTGCATGTGTCAGTGTTGGCAGCGTCAGTTCTCACCTGAGATACTCCTTGAGCTTGGTTTCTTCTAAAGGTTCCGTGCTTGTCAGCCCGTCAGGTAGTCTGGCTCCCTGGCAGCGAACGATGTTGGCGCGGGTCAGGACCGCGGCGCCGTAAAGTATATTTTGAGCTACCGTAACCACCCGCCGGTTTTCCGGGGCAGCCAGGAAGGTTCCGTCAACCCATTCGTTGAATGCCCCCATGGCCGGGCCGCACCAGACCTGGTAATCTACAGTGCGTGAAGAGTCGCCATCCTTGGCCCAGTGGGCGCCCTGGCCGAGATACCAGCGGAATACCAGGGCCATCCGGTGTTTCGGGTCCCGGTCACCACGCTCCACCTGTCGCGGGTCCCGCTGCAGGAAATAGGTGCGGGTCTGCTGCCAGACCTCGGCTATGGTTGATCTGAAGACGGTTTTTTCCAGCTTTTCCCGCTCAGCAGCCGGAATATCGTCTATCCCCGGACAGGAGCGGTAGATCTCGTACAGCTTGGCCGCCCGCATCGGGAACATGGTGCCACGCTTGAGGACCTGTACTGTGACCCCCATCTCGAACATATCCGCTGCTGGTGCCATGATCACGTCGGCCTGGCGGGTGGCTGCCAGCATCTCGCGCACAGCCTGGGAGGTGCCGGACTCTACGCATGACTGGTTTACCGACCCGGTCATTATCCAGTCGGCACCCATGGCAAATGCGGCAGCTGCAGCGTGAGGAGTGCCGATCCCGCCGCCAAGGCCGGTCATGAGGTTTACCGCATAACCATGCTCTTGCTGCAAGCGCGCGGCCACTGACCTGATTGTCGGGAACAGTGCCATGGCGGGCCTATTGTCGGTATGTCCGCCGGAGTCTGCTTCAGCGGTCACATACTGGGCCATGGGGATCTGGGCCGCCATTTCAGCCTGCTCAACGGTTATGGTGCCCTCAGCAACCAACTGGGCAAGGAATTTTTCGGGGGGTGGCGAAAAGAAACGGACCGCAAGCTCTTCCCGCGATACCTTGGCAATGATCCGGTTCGGCGTCTCAATCTGACCGTCAGGAGTGCGGTGAATGCCGTGCAGTCGATAGCGGACCAGGGGCAGGGACAGGGACAGGAAAGCCGAGGCCTCGACCAGTCTCACCCCTTTGCGAATATATAACTCTGCCAGCGCCTGCTCAAGGTCAGGTTCCTGGGGGGAGTGGATCAGATTGATTCCGTATGCCACTCCGGAAGCCTGCAACCGGTCAATAGCCGACTCAACTGTTGCCAGCGGCAGTCCGGCAGCGCCGAAGAAACCGAGCATCCCGGCCTTGCCCAGTTCGACAGCCATCTCCACCGAACTGATCCCCTTGGCCATTGACCCTCCCAGGTATGGGTAGCGGATGCCAAGGTCAGCGCAAAATTGCGGAGAGCCGAGGTTCTGAGGCGGGCATTGCGGGATGGTTACTGGATCTCCGTTGAGCAATGAAACGGCTCCTGTGCGCCGGATATCACGTAGAAGTTCGCTTAACGACTCATTGCCGGAAGGGATTTGATTCAATTAACAAGCTCCTGATGTAATTAACTGGAATAAAACTTTATACATCTAGCTGAATTTGACCGAAAAGACAAGAAGGATAAGACTCTTTATCAATATTCCAGCGTGAATATTGATGATATTTCGCTGTGTAAAATAATCCGACATGGGGATGTTGGTTTTTATGGTGATTTATTGCGTGGCAGGGTGAGTGAAATTATAATACTTTCGAGTGATTATGGCGTGAATTAAAAAGGCCGCCCTCTCGGGCGGCCTTGATTAAAAGTGTAAAATTTTTCGACTTACTTCTGGATTCTCTTTCTGCCGTAAGCAGCCAGACCAAGCAGGCCAGCTCCGAGCAGGACTATTGTACCAGGCTCAGGAACGGGAGTGCTTTCTTCACCAGTGGTAACATGACTGATCTTGCCGGTATTGACATTAAAAGAATTAAGGTAGGTTGTTGGGCTGTTATCACCAATAAGAGCGCTAAGATCAATCACGGCCCATGAATCCTGAACGTTGTTTCTGTAGAGAAAGTGCTCATATTGCTTAGCATCTGCAGGTTGCCCTGACGGTTTACCAACAAACAAGTCACCTGTTTTTAACAGGAAATAATCGTTAGCGCCAGTCAGCTGAAAGGCATAAATTCCTGCTTGATTAGTTTCTTTCCATGCAGTTTCTGAGGAAGCTGTTTGCTTTGTGAATTGAACGACTACGCCATCCTTGGCAAGGACAATCGGTGCTGCCCACGCATTTTCATCAGCAGTACTGCTGTCACTCAATACGGTGTAAGCCATCAGGTCATCCAGGCCACCTACATCGGTAGCTCCGCCGTTGATCGTATATGCCGAAGCAGTGCTTGCTGCTGCGATCATACCACAAAGTGCCAATGCTGCTAAAATTGAACGTTTCATGATTTTATTCTCCTTTTATTTAAAACTAGTGGCGGTATTAAAGTTCTGTTAAGTCGCCTTATTCGAACTACTGAATTCATTGAAAATGTCTAAAGCAATATTGCAGCCAAGTTGGTAACTTGTTTGAATTGTTCAGTTGTTAGTGTTGGTTGTCTTTGTGTGTTGAGGTTAGTGTAAAGACATTCGACATGACAATATCGTAATCCCCTAGTAAGAATTAAAATTCCAAAATCCCCTTGACCTCTTCTCTGGGAAGATGTAAAAGAAAGTCACCTTTTAAATTAACCCTGTGAGGTTGGCAAAGGTGACGAAAAGAGACTCATTTTATAGCTATTGAGGAGCCTTTCCGCACATCTGCGCGGAGGGGCTTTTTTTGTGGGCTGACTACAGTTGAAAGGAGGGCTTGCAGTGGGAGACGGGACAACGGTAATACTTGATGAAAACGGCACGAAGCGGGCGCTTACACGTATCGCCCACGAAATCCTGGAACGTAACAAGGGGGTGAGCGATCTGGTGCTGGTCGGCATCCGCACCGGCGGGGTACATATCGCCCGCGAACTCGCCCTCCGGCTGGAAGAGATCGAAGGCGAATCGGTAGCTGTCGGCGAAGTGGACATCACCCTCTATCGTGACGACATCAAAGGTCATGCCTCGCACCTCCCGGTGGGCAAGACCGACATCCCCTTCAGCCTGGAAGGGAAAAAGGTGGTGCTGGTGGATGATGTCCTCTACACCGGTCGCACCATCCGCGCGGCAATGGATGCGGTTATGGACCATGGCCGGCCGGACAGCATCCAGCTGGCGGTGCTGATCGACCGCGGCCATCGTGAACTCCCGATCCGGGCCGATTTCGTCGGGCGTAACGTGCCCACGAGCCAGAAGGAGATCATTCAAGTACAGTTTAATGACGAAAGCAGACCTGTTGATGTGCTTCTGCAGAAATAACTGGAGAGGGGACAACTAAAATGGGATTCAAGCATAAAGACATTATAGCCTTGCGCGACCTGACCAAAGAGGAGATTCTGCTCCTGCTGGATACCGCCGAAAACATGCGGGAAATCAACAGCAGGGACATAAAAAAGGTTCCGACTCTCCGCGGCAAGACCATCATCAACCTGTTTTACGAGGCATCTACCCGGACCCGTACCTCGTTCGAGATTGCCGCCAAGAGGCTTTCAGCTGATGCCGTCAATATCTCGCCCTCAACCAGTTCCGCCACCAAGGGTGAAACCCTGCTGGACACGGCAAAAAACCTGATGGCAATGAAGCCGGATATTATCGTCATGCGTCACGCCATTTCCGGCGCCCATTACTTTCTGGCCAAGCGGCTTCCCTGTTCAATCATCAATGCCGGCGACGGTGCCCATGAGCACCCGTCGCAAGGGTTGCTCGACATGTTGACCATGCGGGACCGGTTCGGCAAGCTCGATGGACTTAAAGTGGCGATTGTCGGCGACGTCACCCATAGCCGGGTGGCCCGTTCCAACATTCAGGGGCTTACCAAGATGGGCTCGCAGGTCTTCCTGGCCGGACCGCCGACCATGATCCCGACCGGCGCCGAGAAGCTTGGCAATGTGACGGTCTGTAACAGCATGAACGAAGCGATCGACGGCGCCGACGTGGTGATGATGCTGCGGATACAGCTGGAGCGTCAGGGCAAGACCCTGCTGCCTACCCTTAAGGAGTATTCCCGCTACTACGGACTTAACCCGGAAAACCTCAAACTGGCCAAGAAAGACGCCATGGTTATGCACCCCGGTCCGATCAATCGCGGAGTGGAACTCTCATCCTACGTTGCCGATGGCGATCAATCACATGTCATGAAGCAGGTGGAGAACGGCGTCGCGGTGAGAATGGCGATGTTGTACCATGTCAGCGGTGGTGAACTTACAGCGGAATGAAACGGTCAATTTTGATAACGGAACTGAAAAGGGGGAGCATTAATGAGTCTCTTGATTAAGAACGGCCGGGTGATTGACCCGTTGCAGAATATTGACGACACGCTGGATATCCTGGTTGAGCGAGGCAAGGTCAAAGACGTTGCCAAGGGGTTGTCCGCGCCAGATAGTGCTGAAATAATAGACGCCAAAGGGTGCTACGTGACTCCCGGCTTGGTGGATATGCACGTTCATCTACGGGATCCGGGCCTTGAATACAAAGAAGACATCGTTACCGGAACCAGGGCTGCCGCTGCCGGCGGTTTCACCTCTGTTGCCTGCATGCCTAATACCAGCCCGGTCAATGACAACAAGACCGTCACCTCCTATATCGTTGCCAAGGCAAAGGCTGAGGGGTGCGTGAACGTATTCCCTGTCGGCGCCATTACCAAGGGGAGCAAGGGGGAAAGCCTGGCGGAGATGGGTGAGCTTAAAGAAGCCGGCTGTGTGGCGGTTTCCGATGATGGTCACCCGGTTGCCAATACCGAGCTGATGCGCCGCGCCCTGGAATACGCCAAAGGGATGGGAATAATGCTGATCTCCCATGCCGAGGAAAAGAGCCTGGTCGGCGAAGGGGTCATGAATGAAGGTTTTGTGGCCACCGAACTTGGTCTCAAAGGGATCCCGTGGGCCGCAGAAGATGTAGCCACTGCCCGCGATGTTTATCTGGCAGAATTTACCAATTCGCCGCTCCATATCGCCCATGTTTCCACCCAGGGTGCTCTCAGGATCATCAGGAACGCCAAGGCTCGCGGGGTCAGGGTGACCTGCGAGACCGCCCCCCACTACTTTACTCTTACCGATGATGCTGTCCGTGGCTATGAAACCAATGCCAAGATGAACCCACCGCTGCGCAGCACCGCGGATCAGGAGGCTGTAAAGGCCGCCCTCAAGGACGGCACCATTGATGCCATTGCCACCGATCATGCGCCGCACCATCTGGATGAGAAAGATATCGAGTTTAATCTTGCCTTAAACGGGATTATCGGCCTGGAGACTTCCCTGCCGCTGTCTCTGAAGCTTGTCGAAGAAAAGGTCCTTACACTTCCAGCGCTGATTGAGAAGATGTCGGTCAACCCATCAAAAATATTGGGTATTGATCGCGGCTCGCTAAAGCCCGGATCTGCTGCCGATATCACCATAATCGATCCGAAGGCGGCATGGACAGTGTCAGCAGACACACTGGCCAGCAAGTCAAAAAACTCTCCGTGGCTCGGGGAAACGATGAAAGGTGCTGCTGCCTACACCATTGTGGCTGGCAAGGTAGTTTATAAAAGAGGGTAAGGGCGTATACAAAAGAGGGTAGGGGCGATTCGCTAAACGCCCCTACTGGAATCACGATTGGGGAGTTAATACATGAAAGCAGTTCTTGCGCTCGCTGACGGGCGCATCTTTGAAGGAAAATCGTTCGGCTCGACCGGTGAGGCAGGTGGTGAGGTAGTATTCAACACCGCCATGACCGGCTATCAGGAGGTGCTTACCGATCCGTCCTACAAGGGGCAGATGGTTACCATGACCTACACCCAGATCGGCAACACCGGCATCAATCCTGAGGATATCGAAAGTAGCCAGCTGTATCTCTCCGGGTTCATCGTCAAGGAGTATATTGATTGCTATTCCAACTGGCGGGCAACCATGAGTCTCGATGCCTATCTCAAAGAGAATGGGGTGGTCGGCATCCAGGGTATCGATACCAGGGCCTTGACCCGTCATCTGCGGGATAACGGGGCACAAAACGGCATCATCTCGACCATTGACAGTGATCATGCATCTCTGGTGAAAAAGGCAAAAGGGCTGCCGACCATGGCAGGACTGGATCTTGCGACCGGCGTCAGCTGTTGCAAGCCGTATCATTGGACCCAGGGGACCTGGGATCTTGCCGACGGATATGCCGACGTTGATCCGAAAACGCTTAAATTCAAGGTCGTGGCCTATGACTTCGGTATCAAGTACAACATCCTGCGCTGCCTGGTAGATGCCGGTTGCGACGTGACGGTGGTTCCAGCCACTTTCCCGGCAGAACAGGCTTTGGCCATGAATCCTGACGGTATCTTTCTCTCCAACGGACCGGGCGATCCCGAGCCGCTGGTAACGGTACAGGAAAACATCAGGAAGTTCATCGGCAAAAAACCGATCTTTGGCATCTGCCTCGGACACCAGCTGATGGGGCTTGCACTAAACGGTCAGACCATGAAACTCAAGTTCGGCAATCATGGCTCCAACCTCCCGGTTGTGGACACGGCGACCGGCAGGATTGAGATTACTGCCCAGAACCACGGTTTTTGCGTGGACCTCGATTCGGTTGCCGAGATCTGCGAACTGGGGCACCTGAACCTGAACGACCAGACTGTTGAAGGGATCAGGCATAAAACCCTGCCGATCTTCTCGGTACAGCATCATCCCGAGGCTTCGCCTGGGCCGCACGATTCGCAGTATCTGTTCGGAAGGTTTGTCGAAATGATGGAGAAACATAAATCGGCGTAGTCGCTGCCCTCTGTGGCTGCCCTGTTTCGGGCAGGCACAGAGCCTGTCCCTACGAAAGACATGAATTATATCGATCTCTACCATTCAGGCGAACTGCTCAAGCGGGTCAAGCGGGCATACGCGAGGCTGAGCAGTTGCGACCTCTGCCCCCACAATTGTGGAGTCAATCGCCTGAAAGGTGAACAGGGAATATGCCGGGCAGGGCTGCTACCGAAGGTGGCTTCCAGCAATCTCCATCGGGGCGAAGAGCCGCCAATATCAGGAACGCATGGTTCCGGAACGATCTTTTTCTCCGGGTGTTCACTTTCATGCCGCTTCTGCCAGAATTTTCCAATCAGCCAGATGGGAAACGGCGAGGAGATCAGTACGCGCCTGCTTGCCAAGCGGATGCTGCAGCTGCAAAGGAGAAAGGCGCATAACATAAACTTTGTTACGCCGACGCATTTTCTTCCGCAGATCCTTGCTGCTCTCTGGCTGGCAATCCCTGAGGGGTTCAAGCTGCCGCTGGTCTGGAACTCCAGTGGCTATGAGAAAGTTGATGCGCTTCAGCTACTTGAAGGCATTGTTGCCATCTACCTGCCGGATATGAAGTATGCCGAAAATGAGCCTGCCATGGCGATCTCTTCTGCTCCTGGTTACCGTGAGGTCAACCGCCGGGCAGTAGCTGAAATGCTTCGCCAGGTTGGACAGCTGCAGCTGGATAGTGATGGGCTGGCGACTCAGGGGGTGATCATTCGCCATCTCGTGCTGCCGGATGGCAACTCCGGCAGTAGGAATACACTCCTCTGGATTGCCGAAAATCTGGGGCGTGATACCCATATTGCCCTGATGAGTCAGTATTTCCCGGCACATCTTGCCGGGAAGACCGAGGGACTGAACCGACCCCTGACCCATGATGAGTACGATGCCGTAGTCGAATACCTGGATGAGCTTGGCCTGGAGTACGGTTGGGTGCAGGAGCTGGACGAGCAGAGGGGGCACATTTGAGGACGGTTCTCCTGCTGGTCATCTCGAACATTTTCATGACCTTTGCCTGGTACGCGCACCTAAGGAATCTCCGGACCAGACACTGGCTGATCGCGGTTCTGGTAAGCTGGTCAATCGCCTTTTTCGAGTATCTGGTACAGGTTCCCGCCAACCGGATCGGTTATGAAAAGTTTTCCCTGGCGCAATTGAAGATAGTGCAGGAGGTTATTACCCTGGTTGTTTTCATCCCTTTTGCCGTCTGGTACATGGGGACGCCGCTGAAACTGGATTATCTATGGGCAGGGTGTTGCCTTGCCGGAGCAGTTTTCTTTATTTTCAGATAAAAAGATCAAGGAGTAAGGTCTAGATGCCAAAAAGAACAGACATAAAGAAGATCCTCATTATCGGCGCCGGCCCTATCGTCATCGGCCAGGCGTGCGAGTTTGACTATTCCGGCACCCAGGCGTGCAAGGCTTTGAAAGAGGAGGGATTCGAGGTGGTGCTGTTGAACAGCAACCCGGCCACCATCATGACCGATCCTGACTTTGCCGACCGGACCTATGTGGAGCCGGTCACCCCGGAGATCCTGGCCAAGATCATCGAAAAAGAGCGCCCGGATGCAATCCTTCCGACCCTGGGCGGCCAGACAGCGCTCAATACTGCAGTTGCCGTTGCCGAGATGGGCATTCTTGAAAAATTCGGAGTAGAACTGATCGGAGCCAAGCTTCCGGCCATAAAAAAGGCAGAGGACCGGACCCTGTTCAAGGAGGCGATGCAGAAGATCGGCCTTGGGATACCGAAATCAGGCCTGGCCCACAACCGCCAGGAGGCAATGGATGTTGTCAAGGAGGTCGGCTTCCCGGCAATTATCCGCCCGTCGTTCACCCTCGGTGGTACCGGTGGCGGCATTGCCTACAACATGGAAGAGTATGAGCGGATGGCAATTGCCGGCATCGATGCCTCGCCAACCGACGAGATCCTGGTGGAAGAGTCGGTCATCGGCTGGAAGGAGTATGAGCTTGAGGTGATGCGCGACACCGCTGACAACGTAGTCATCATCTGCTCCATCGAGAACCTCGACCCGATGGGGGTCCATACCGGCGATTCGATTACCGTTGCCCCTGCCCAGACCCTGACTGACAAGGAATATCAGATTCTGCGTGATGCGTCGCTCAAGATCATCCGCGAAATCGGCGTTGATACCGGCGGGTCCAATATCCAGTTCGGCATCAACCCGCGCGATGGCCGGCTGGTGGTTATCGAGATGAACCCGAGGGTTTCACGGTCATCGGCGCTGGCTTCAAAGGCAACCGGATTTCCGATTGCCAAGATCGCGGCCAAACTGGCGGTCGGCTACCGGCTTGACGAAATCGTCAACGACATTACCCGCGAGACCCCGGCCTGTTTTGAGCCGACCATCGATTATGTGGTTACCAAGATCCCGCGATTCACCTTCGAGAAGTTTCCGGCTGCCGATGCCACCCTGACCACGCAAATGAAATCAGTAGGGGAGGTCATGGCCATCGGTCGGACTTTCAAGGAGTCGTTCCAGAAGGCGCTGCGCTCTCTTGAAATTGGCTCCTGCGGCCTTGAGTCACGGCTGTTCGACTTAACAAACGAAACGCGCCGGGCACTGACCGCCAAGGAACAGCAACTGCTGTCTGAGAAACTCCGCACTCCCAACTGGGAGCGGCTCTGGTATCTGGGCGATGCCTTGAGAAGCGGCATGAGCGTGGATGAGATCTTTGAGAAGACCGCCATCGACCCTTGGTTTCTCCATAATATCCGCCAGATAATCGAAAAGGAAGAGGCGTTGAAAGTGGCTAACCCCGCTGATGCCGGATTTCGAGATCTCCTGCGCGAGGCCAAACAGTACGGTTTTAGCGACAAGTTTCTGGGTCGGCTCTGGGGAAAGAATGAAGAAGAGATCAGGCAGCTCCGGCTTTCTCTTGGGGTCAAGCCGGTGTTTAAACGGGTGGATACCTGTGCCGCCGAATTTGTTGCCTATACTCCTTACCTCTACTCAACCTATGAGGAGGAGTGCGAGGCCGAAGTAACGGACCGGAAGAAGATCATGATTCTCGGCGGCGGACCAAACCGGATCGGCCAGGGGATTGAATTCGACTACTGCTGCGTCCACGGGGTTTTTGCCCTGGCTGAGGACGGTTTTGAGACCATTATGGTCAACTGCAATCCGGAGACGGTTTCCACCGACTATGACACCTCTGATCGTCTCTACTTCGAGCCGTTGACCTACGAGGATGTGCTCTCTATTGTCGATATCGAGAAACCGGTAGGGGTTATTGTCCAGTTCGGCGGTCAGACCCCACTGAAGCTTGCAGTGCCATTAGAGAAGGCCGGCGTGCCGATAATCGGCACCTCGCCGGATGCCATCGATCGGGCCGAGGACCGGGAACGCTTCCAGGAGATGCTGCACAAGCTGTCCCTGCGACAGCCGGAAAACGGCATTGCCCGTTCCTTTGAAGAGGCGGAAAAGGTTGCGGAACGGATCGGCTACCCGGTGGTGGTACGACCATCGTATGTGCTTGGTGGACGGGCCATGGAGATCGTCTATGACACCGAGAACTTGCAGCGATACATGACTACCGCGGTCCAGGCGTCCCCGGAACACCCGATCCTCATCGATAAATTCCTCGATGAAGCGATTGAGATTGATGTCGATGCCCTCTGTGACGGCACTGATGTTGTCATCGGTGGCATCATGGAACATATCGAGGAAGCGGGTATTCACTCCGGTGACTCTGCCTGCTCTTTGCCTCCTTATTCCATTTCCCAGGAGATCATTGACGAGATCAAGCGCCAGACCAGGCTGATGGCCCTTGAGCTGGATGTAAGAGGGTTGATGAATGTCCAGTATGCCGTGAAGGATGGCGACATCTACATCCTTGAGGTTAATCCGCGGGCATCGAGAACGGCGCCATTCGTGTCAAAAGCCACTGGCAGACCGCTCGCCAAGATCGCTGCCCGGATCATGTCCGGTAAGACCCTCAAGGAGCAGGGGATATCCGGCGATATCGTGCCAAAGCATGTCGCGGTCAAGGAGTCGGTATTCCCGTTCGTCAAATTCCCAGGCGTTGACACCTTGCTCGGTCCGGAGATGAAGTCTACCGGTGAAGTTATGGGAATCGACGCTGATTTTGCCACTGCCTTTGCCAAGTCACAGCTCGGCGCTGGCGTGAAACTTCCTACTTCTGGTGACGTTTTCATTAGTGTCAGGGATGCGGACAAGAAACATGTTGTCTCGGCAGCTCAAAAATTGTATGATGCCGGCTTCAACCTTGTGGCTACCAGAGGCACGGCATCTTTTCTCCAGGAAAAAGGGATCAAGGTCAGTGTGGTAAACAAGGTGCTTGAAGGGCGACCCCATATTGTTGACTCGATCAAAAACGGCAATATCGCAATGGTCATCAACACCACTCAGGGGGCACAAGCTGTTGCCGATTCGTTCTCGATAAGGAGAAACGCTCTGATGCACGGTGTTGCTTATTTTACAACCGTTGCCGGTGCCAGAGCAGCAGTTGATGGGATTCGAGCAATAATCCGCGAAGACCTGGGAGTAAAGCCCCTTCAGGATTATCTTTACTGATTGATAGCATAATACCGAATCACGCACCGGGGCGGCCTTAAGGCTGCCCCGGCAGTTTTATAAGGAGTCACAGCTAAATGTCTCATTCTGTACCGATGACCAAGGAGAGTTTCGAAGCGCTCCAGGAAGATTTGAAACGGCTTATCCGTGAAGAGCGGCCTAAGGTAATCCAGGATATTGCTGAGGCCAGGGGTCATGGAGACCTTTCCGAAAATGCGGAATACGATGCGGCCAAAAACCGCCAGAGCTTTATTGAAGGTCGGATCATTGAACTTGGCGACAAGCTTGCCAGGGCTTATGTGGTTGATCTCTCCAATCTCAAGCCTGACAAGGTTGTTTTTGGCGCTACCGTGACCCTGTACGATACCGCTACCGAGGAAGAGGTTACCTACAAGATTGTCGGAGAAGATGAAGCCGATATTAAACTGGGTAAGATTTCCTGCACCTCCCCGGTTGGCAAAGCGCTGATTGGTCATAAACTCGATGATTCGGTAAAAGCCAAGGTCCCTTCCGGTGTGAAGGAGTACGAAATAATAGAAATCAGGTATGAATAAAGGAGAAATAGCATGAGTGAGCGCTTCAACAAAGATATGACTTTTAGCCAGGCATTGCAGATCGACCCTCAAGGGGTTGCTGCGGTGCTGAAAAACTACCACCTCGGCTGCATCGGTTGCATGGGTGCCCAGAACGAATCACTGGAGCAGGGGGCCCAGGCCCACGGTATTGATGTCAACGCTATCCTGAAAGACTTAAACGCAATTCCAGCATAAATTGTCGGCGCCGTTCGCGGCGCCTTTTTTTTTGCCGTAACTCCTGTACAATCAATGTATGGATGTCATAACCACCCACCTCAATGCCGATTTTGACTGCCTCGGCGCCATGATTGCCGCACACAAGCTGTACCCGGAAGCCCTTATGGTCTTTTCCGGCTCTCAGGAAAAATCGATGCGTGATTTTTTCCTGAAATCCTCCAGCTATGTCCTTAACTTCACCCGTTTCAAAGACCTGGACCTGGGGAAGGTAACCAGGCTTATTCTGGTGGATTGTCAACACTCCTCGCGTATCGGCCGCTTTGCTGAGCTGCTCGAACGGCCCGGCATTGCAATCCACATCTATGATCATCACCCCGAGTCATCGGGAGATATAAAAATGAGCGGTGGGATAATCAGGGATTGCGGCTCATCCACAGCTATCCTGTGCCGGATTCTCGAAGAACGCGAGATTGCGATCACGCCGATTGAAGCAACCCTGATGATGCTGGGAATATATGAGGATACCGGCAGCCTGACGTTCGTATCCACCACTGAAGACGATTTTATGGCAGCTGCCTGGCTGTTACGCCAAGGTGGCAGCCTGAGCACGGTCGGCGATTTCATGACCCAGGAACTGACCTCGGATCAGGTGTCGTTGCTCAATGACCTCCTGAAATCCCTGCAGTCCATCACCTTAAACGGTGTGGAGGTCTCAATTGCCCATTCTTCCGTTGATTACTACATCGGTGATATTGCGATTCTCGCCCATATGATGCGCGACATGGAAAACCTCGAAGCCTTGTTCCTGGTGGTTGAGATGGGTAACCGGGTTTATATCGTTGCCCGAAGCAGGATACCGGAAGTAAATGTCGGCGATGTGCTGCGCGATCTGGGCGGTGGCGGGCATGCTACTGCAGCCTCGGCAACTATCAAGGAGCTGACGCTGATCCAGGTATTGTCGAATCTTGAAAAGTCTCTCCGACAAAAAGTAAACCCCAGGCGGGTGGCTCGCGACATAATGTCTTCTCCTGTGAAGACTATGACTGCGGACACCCTTATTGCTGCAGCGCGTGAACTGTTGACGCGTTACAATGTCAATGCCATGCCGGTCATGTCCGGGAATAAGATGATCGGCATCATCTCCCGCAGGATAGTGGAGAAGGCGCTCTATCACAGTTTGGGGCAGCTGCCGGTGTCCGAATATATGCACACGGAATTCCTGAGAACCTCTCCAGACACTCCTATTCAGGATATCCAGGAATACTTTATCCGCCAGAACCGCCGTTTTGCCCCGGTATTCGCAAAAGAAGAACTGATCGGCGTGATAACTCGAACAGACCTGCTTCGCTCCATGTATGCCGGAGAGGCGCTATACGACCTGGCGCGCGAAGATATCCCGACCAAGAGCAAGGAGCTAGCCCGGCAGATGAAGGGGAGACTCTCTCCACGGGTGCTGCAGATCCTCAGTAGTGCCGGTAAAATCGGCGATGAGCTGGATCTTCAGGTCTATGCGGTTGGTGGTTTTGTCAGGGACCTGCTACTCGGTACCGAAAACCTTGATATCGATATTACCGTGGAAGGTGATGGAATCCTCTTTGCCGAAACTTTTGCCTCCCGCTTCGGTTGCCGCTGCAAAGGGCATATTAAATTCGGCACGGCAGTGATTGTCTTTCCGGACGGCTTCAAGATTGATGTGGCAAGCACCCGGCTGGAGTATTACGAGACACCGGCAGCACTGCCGGTTGTCGAACGATCATCCCTGAAAATGGATCTTTACCGCCGCGACTTTACCATTAATACCTTGGCCATCCAGCTGAATCAAAGCGATTTCGGGTTGCTTATCGATTATTTCGGCGCGCAACGTGATCTCCAGGAACAAAATATCAGGGTTTTGCACAACTTATCGTTTGTTGAGGATCCCACCCGCGTATTCAGGGCAATACGTTTTGAGCAGCGGCTTGGGTTTCACATTGCCAGGCACACCGAAAACCTGATCAAGAATGCCGTTAAGATGGATTTTCTCCATAAATTGGGAGGCAAGCGCCTGCTCAGTGAACTGGTAATTATCTTCAAGGAGCGTGATCCGTTCGGCGCGGTTGAGCGGATGGCAAACCTCGGATTATTGCGGTTCATTCACCCGGTTTTAAAACTGGACGCAATGAACCGCAGGCTGTTAGAAGAGGTGAAGCCGGTAATTTCCTGGTTTGAGCTGCTGTTTCTCGATAGAAAATACGAAAAATGGGTGGTTTACTTTCTTGCCTTGTGTGAAATACTGACCCATGATGAATTCATAGAGGTCTGCAAGAGACTGGCAGTAAGTGAACACTATCGGGAAAAGTTGGCTGAAATGAGGCGGCTAGGGGAGCGGGTACTGGATGCCTTCAATCGCAGGGGGGCAAAATGTCGCCCGTTGCAGCCCAGCGAAATTTATCGCCTGTTTAACGACCTGGCGGTCGAGGTGTTGCTTTACCTGATGGCCCGCACCAAGAGCGAGGAGGCCAAAAAGGCCCTGTCCCTATACTTCACCAAACTGCAAGGGGTACATACCATCCTTACCGGTGATGACATTCTGGCGCTAGGCGTAGCGAGGGGGCCAATGGTCGGAGAACTGCTTGAGCAACTGCTTGCGGCTCGCCTCAATGGTGCGGTGATGAGCAGAGATGATGAACTGAACTTCATAAGGCAGGCAATCGTGAATAATGTAGTTTTTTCGCAACAGGACACTGGGCCGTGCAGTGAGTCGTAATCTGCTGAATCTGCGTTGGATTGCCCTGCTGGCGGGAATTTAGTGTGGCATATCTGCAACATGTTTTGCTTGAGGTTATTCTTCCTTTGTTTTTTAAGGTTGAAAATATTACTGATTTCAGTTACTTTTGTTTAACTGCTGGTCTTGGTAAGTGGCATGAATCCTGCTTTATTGAACTTGTCTACTTAAATATTAAATCAAGGGGAGCTAAATGAAGAGAGTGACGAAAGTCTTTGCAGTTGCAATCGCAGTCAGCATGTTGACCTCAATCTCTGTACCGTGCCAGGCAGCTGAAAACCCTTTTGTTGAAACCTTTCAAAGTGCTTTCTATGGCGGCCTTGCCGGTGCTTTGGTCGGTGGCGCTTTGCTGGCCTTTACCAAGCATCCGGGCGATCATCTGGATTATATCGGTTATGGCGGCGCTGGTGGTGTCCTTGTCGGTGCAGCTTACGGGCTTGTCAAGGCAACCAAATCCCTGGCTGAATATGAAAACGGCAAGGTGAAATTTGCCATACCAACCGTTATGCCGGGTCTCCAGGAAAATCCGACTACCGGCCACACCTCAGTTGTCTTCAATGCCCAACTCTTTCGCGGCACCTTTTAACCGTTGTTAAATAACCTGTCCGAGGCGGCCTTCTGGCCGCCTTTTTTGTTAATCCACCCCAAAGATGTCAGTATCCACTGCATTCCCGTTGACATCTAAGAGGTTGAACGGTTAATAGTATCTTTCAAATCATACTGGAGGGGTTTCATGAGTGTTGACGACAAGAAGATAATCTACAGCATGATGCGGGTATCGAAGCATTATGACAAAAAACCGGTCATAAAAGACATTTCTCTGTCGTACTTTTATGGGGCAAAGATTGGTGTCCTCGGCCTGAATGGCTCCGGGAAATCCTCGCTGCTGAGGATCATGGCCGGGGTGGACAAGGATTTCAACGGCCAGGCAGTTCTGTCGCCGGGCTATACCGTAGGTTATCTGGAGCAGGAACCGCAGCTGGACGAGGCAAAAACCGTCAGGCAGATTGTGGAAGAGGGGGTTGCCGAGACCGTTAGCTTGATTAACGAGTTTAATGAGATCACGGCAGCCTTCAGTGACCCAGATGCGGACATGGAAAAGCTTTGCGACCGTCAGGCTGCTGTTCAGGAGAAGCTCGACCACCTCGACGCCTGGGACCTTGACTCACGCCTGGAGATGGCCATGGATGCCCTGCGCTGCCCTGATGGGGACACCCAGGTAAAAGTCCTCTCTGGAGGCGAGAAGCGACGGGTTGCCCTTTGCCGGCTGTTGCTGCAAAAACCGGACATCCTGCTTCTGGACGAACCGACCAACCATCTCGATGCCGAGACCGTTGCCTGGCTGGAGCACCATCTGCAAAAATACGAAGGAACAGTTATCGCTGTTACCCACGACCGCTATTTCCTGGACAATGTTGCCGGGTGGATACTGGAGCTTGACCGGGGAGAGGGGATCCCCTGGAAAGGAAACTACTCGTCATGGCTGGAGCAGAAGCAGAACCGGCTGGCTAATGAGGAGAAGCAGGAGTCGGACCGTCAGAAGACCCTGCAGCGTGAGCTGGAGTGGATCAGAATGTCCCCCAAGGGGCGGCATGCAAAGTCCCAGGCGCGTATTACAGCTTATGAGCAGTTGGTGAACGAAACTACGGAGCGCCAGGCCAAGGAACTGGAGATTTATATCCCGCCTGGGCCGCGTCTCGGTGATGTCGTCATTGATGCTGACGGTGTTGCCAAGGCTTACGGCGATCGGTTGTTGTTCGAAGGTATGAACTTCAAGTTGCCGCGCGGCGGCATTGTCGGGGTGATCGGCCCCAATGGGGCAGGCAAGACCACCCTGTTCAGAATGATAAGTGGTCAGGAAACCCCAGACAGTGGTTCAATAAGGGTAGGAGATACGGTGCAACTTGCCTATGTTGACCAGAGTCGAGATTCACTGAACCCTGAGCGTCTGCTCTGGGAAGAGATTGCCGACGGCCAGGAAACGATACAGCTCGGCAGGCAGACGGTTAACGCCCGCGCCTATGTGGCCCGCTTTAACTTCACTGGCGGTGATCAGCAGAAAAAGGTCGGCATGCTCTCAGGCGGTGAGCGCAACCGCGTACATCTGGCAAAGATGCTCAAAAGCGGCGCCAACGTCATTCTTCTGGACGAACCGACCAACGATTTGGACGTCAACACCATGCGGGCGCTTGAGGAAGCACTGGAAACCTTTGGCGGCTGTGCTGTGGTTATCTCGCACGACCGTTGGTTCCTCGACCGTATTGCTACCCATATCCTTGCTTTTGAAGGCGAAAGTAAGGTGGTCTGGTTTGAGGGGAATTACTCTGAGTATGAAGAAGACCGCAGGAAGCGGCTCGGAGCCGCCGCCGACATCCCGCATCGAATCAGATATCGTCAGCTTACCAGGTAGGCTAGAAATACAATTGATAGGTTGTGTTTTGCATTATTGTTAGGAAAAGCCCGCATTAGCGGGCTTTTTACTTTTGGTGAGCCGAAAGGAATTTTTTTTATTACTGTTGACTTTTGTATATAAAACCAACTTTTGTGCTATAATTAAACCAAATTTAATAATACTTTCCTCTTCGGTGAAGGAGCAGAGTCATGGGTCTTCTTTTCAGACGGCACATTGGTCAGATTCTGTTGGACGGTAGCTTCCTTTCACATCGTGAGCTCGATCGGGCATTGGAGGAACAGAAAAAGACAAAAGAGCTTTTGGGCCAGGTGCTGGTTCGCATGGGGGTTCTTGATGCGAGAGATGTTGCACCGCCGCTGCTATTACAGGAGCATCTCAGCCAACTGGACGACGCTGTCAGGGTAGCGGCTGGTGAGCGAAAACTCCTGGGCGCACTGCTCGTGCAATCAGGGAAGATAACTGCTGAACAGCTTGATCTGGCCATTGCCGAGCAGAAGAAATCCGGTGAAAAGCTCGGTAAAATTTTAGTACGCCTCGGTCTACTTACCGAGCGACAACTCACGGCACTGCTCGACTTTCAGCAGAATCAGACCGGAAAAACGGATGGCCCGCTAAGGATCGGTGAACTGCTTGTCGCCACCGGGTATATCTCCCGGGAACAGTTGGAAAAAGCCCTCGCCAAACAGACCATCTCCCGTAAAAAACTTGGTGAAGTACTTGTTGAAGAGGGCTATGTTCGCCCGGCTCAGATCAAGCATGGCATCCGGCTACAAAAAATGCTGGTCAGGTCGGTCTTGGCTGCCATCCTCTCCATGAGCATGAGCTCCATCAGTTCTGCATCCAGCGTTCTGGTCAAATGGGCTCCGAATACCGAGTCAGACCTGGCTGGATATAAGGTTTACTATGCGGCAGGCTCCGGCACCTTTGACGGCGTAACCCCTATCGATGTGCAGAACCAGACCTCCGCAACCATTAGCGGACTTGACCCTACAAAATCATACAGTTTTGCTGTAAAAGCTTATAATAAACAAGGTCTGGAAAGTGGATTCTCCGACGTCGTCGCTCTTGCAGAACTTTCCCCGCCGACAGTAGATATAACCTCACCGCTCGATGCCAACAAAGTGAGCGGAATCGTTTCAATCAATGTCAGTGCCACTGACAACGTTGGCGTGACCAAAGTGGAGTTTTATGTAAACGGTGCATTAAAAGTGGTCGAGACTAATTTACCCTATCTCTATTCATGGGATACCACATCCCTGCCAGAAGGTAGCTATACCCTTACGGCTAAGGCCTATGACGCTGCCGGTAATGTCAGCCAGTCGAATAGAACCGTAACAGTTGTGAACGATATAATTCCGCCGACAGTTGCGTTGACAGCCCCGGCTGATAATACTGTTGTCAGTGGCCCTCTGACCATCAACGCCAATGCTAGTGACAATGTCGGCGTGAGCATGGTTGAGATTTACGCCAATGGCGTCCTTCTATCTGCTGGCAATATCGCCCCGTTTAGCTACACATGGGATACTAAGTCAGTGGCAAATGGTACCTATATCCTTACCGCCAGGGCATTGGATAATAATGGCAATGCTAACAATTCATCAACAGTAACGGTTACAGTAAATAATGTAGTCCTGGACATTACAGCACCGGTAGTAAGCACCTTCACCATGCCGTCAACCTCAAGCTCGCTGACCGTGCCGGTTTCCGGTCTGACTGCTAGTGATGCCAGCGGCGTCACCGGC